>CATOJE010000046.1 GCA_951800145.1 uncultured Lachnospiraceae bacterium
TAGGGCGGATTTTGAATGTTTTTAGGATTGCGGGAGCATGAAATGCGGAGCAATCCGCGGCATCAAAGGGGTCAAAATACCTTTTGACCCCAACATCATGATATTAACCGTGAACAGTAACAAGATATGATAGAAACAGGAGGTAATAAGGATGGAAAAGACAGGAAAAAACCGCAGTGACATTCCGGAGGAAGCCACCTGGAGGCTGGAAGACATGGTGGAAAGTGACAAGGCTTGGGAGGAACTATATTCCAGGGCAAGGGAGGAGCTTCAGGGGTATTCCTCTTTTCGGGGGCATCTGGAGGAATCGGCGGATCGGGTGTATGAGTGCCTGAAATTTGATGACCACTGTTCCAGAATGGTGGAAACCCTTTATGTGTATGCCAGGATGCGCTCGGATCAGGATACCAGGGACCAAAAATACCAGGAGATGTTCGGGCGGGCGCAGTCGCTTTCCTACCAGGCTTCGGAGCTTTCCTCATACATTGTCCCGGAGCTTTTAGCGATGCCGGAGGAACGTCTTTTGCAATTTATGGATGCGGATAACGGTATCGCCCACTACAAGCGGGCTATGGAACAGATATGGAAGAAAAAGCCTCACACCTTAAGCGGGCCTATGGAGGAGCTGCTGGCTCAGTCCTATGAGGCGACCCAGGGAGCTTCCCAGATATTTAATCTGTTTAACAACGCAGATGTGGCTTTCCCCGCCATTCAGGATGAAAAGGGGGAGATGGTTACCATCACCCATGGGAATTATATTGTGCTGATGGAGAGCCGGGATCGGCGGGTGCGCAGGGATGCATTCCAGGGGATTTACAGTGTTTACCGGCAGTTTCAAAATACCCTGGCAGCCACGTATGGAGCCCATGTAAAGCAGGCGGTTTATTATGCCAGGGTGAGAAATTATCCTTCCAGCAGAGCTCATTCTCTGGGAGAAAATGAGGTGCCGGAGGCAGTGTACGATCACCTTCTGTCAGCAGTCCGGAGGAATCTGCCTCTGCTGCACCGGTATACTGAGATCCGAAAGAAGGCTCTGGGATTGCAGGAGCTGCACATGTATGATTTGTATGTGCCCATGGTGGAGGGCGTGGATCGGAGCTATTCTTTTGAGGAGGCTAAACGGATGGTGAAGGAGGGGCTGGCGCCTCTTGGGGAGGAGTATCTCGCTATTCTTCAGGAAGGGTTTGACAGCCGGTGGATCGATGTCTATGAAAATGAGGGGAAGCGAAGCGGGGCATATTCCTGGGGGGTTTACCAGACACACCCCTACGTGCTGCTGAATTATAATTCAAAATTAAATTATGTATTTACCCTGGCCCATGAGATGGGGCATGCGATTCATTCTTACTATTCGGATCAGAATCAGCCCTATACCTATGCCGGCTACAAGATTTTTGTGGCGGAGGTGGCCTCCACCTGCAATGAAGCCCTTTTGATCCGCTATCTGATGGATCAGACAAAGGATTCCCGGGAAAAGAAATATTTGATTAATCATTTTCTGGAAAGCTTCCGGGGGACCTTGTTCCGCCAGACCATGTTTGCAGAATTTGAAGCGGTGGTCCACAAAAGGGTTCAGGCCGGGGAGACGCTGACGGCGGAGTCTCTCTGCCAGCTGTACCGGCAGCTGAATGTGGATTACTTTGGACCGGAGATGGTGGTGGATGAGGAGATAGGCTATGAGTGGGAGCGGATTCCCCATTTTTATACGCCCTTCTATGTGTATCAGTACGCCACTGGATTTTCCGCCGCCATAGCCATCTCCGCCCGGATTTTAAATGGTGAAAAGGGGGCTCTGGAGGGCTACAAAAAATTCTTAAAAGGCGGCTGCTCCATGCCGCCGCTTAATCTGCTGAAGCTGGCTGGAGTTGACATGTCGTCTGAAAAGCCCATAGAATCGGCATTAGCAGTATTTAAAGAACTGCT
Organism: uncultured Lachnospiraceae bacterium; assembly: GCA_951800145.1. Lineage (GTDB taxonomy): Bacteria > Bacillota > Clostridia > Lachnospirales > Lachnospiraceae > Caccovicinus. The sequence continues at coordinate 1,924 of CATOJE010000046.1, forward strand.
AGAACAGTTTGAAAATGGTTGACAAATGGAAATTCAAAGACTATAATGCCAAAAGGTACCTTGAAGAGAAAAAGGTTTATTTTTATTAACGCTGCTGAAAATAGCAGCATTTATCTAGGAGGATATGTATTATGGCAAGAACAAGCAGTAAGGCGGCTGTGGAGGAGACAAAGACAGCAGCGCCGGTAAAGGAAGTAAAGGCGGCAGAGCCGAAGAAGGCAGTGAAGAAAACAGCAGCTAAGGCGGCAGAGAAGGAAGCGCCTGTGGCGGAGGCTCCCAAGAAGGCGGAGCCTAAGGCAGCAGTGAAGGAGGAGGCCCCCGCGGCACCAGCCACTTCCGTGATTTTCGAGTATGGCGAGAAGAAGATTGTGGCAAAGGAACTGCTGGCAAGGGCCATGGAAGCATTTAAGGCTGCCCATGGAGATGTGACCATTCAGGAGATGCAGCTGTATGTGAATGCGGATGAGGGCTGTGCCTATATTGTAGTCAATGGCGTGGAATATCCGGAAGACAAAATTGTATTTTAGAACACGGCGGCGAAAAGCTGGGTTTCCATTATGTGAAGCCTGGCTTTTGTTTCTATACATAGGAAACCTGTGGAGCGATCGGCTTTCACGCAGCGGTAGTGCGTCCATTGCCGGACGCAAGCTGGTTTCGTTTGCTGACTTGTGATGGGAGAGGAAATATGGCACAGAATCTGCCGAAGGAATTTTTACAGCGGATGGAGGAAATGCTGGGGAGGGAGTACCCGGCATTCCTTTCCAGTTATCAGGAGCCTTGCGCCCAGGGCCTGCGGCTGAACCGGTTAAAGGGAAGGGAGGAGGCAAAGGAGGCCTGTGAAAGGGCGTTCCATCTCACCCCGGTTCCCTGGTCGGAGGATGGGTTTTATTACCAGGAGGGAGATCGGCCGGGGAAGCATCCCTTTCATGAGGCCGGGCTTTACTATATTCAGGAGCCCAGCGCCATGGCGGCGGCAGAGCTACTTGGGCCAGAGCCGGGAGATTATGTGTTGGATTTATGCGCTGCGCCAGGAGGGAAGAGCAGCCATATAGCCTCCCTGCTGGGAGGCAGGGGCTTTTTGCTCAGCAATGAGATCCACGGCGCCAGGGCCAGGATCCTGTCCCAGAATATGGAGCGGATGGGGATCGCCAATGGGGCTGTAACCAGTCATGACAGCAAAAGCCTTGCCCGGTGGTTTCCGGAATACTTCGACAAGATTATGGTCGATGCCCCCTGTTCCGGGGAGGGGATGTTCCGGAAGGATGAAGCGGCCAGGGGAGAGTGGAGTCCTGCCGGGGTGAAGGCCTGCGCCATCCGGCAGCAGGAGATACTGGAGCATGCCGCCTTGATGTTAAAGCCTGGAGGGAAGCTTTTATACTCCACCTGTACCTTTTCTCCGGAGGAGGATGAGGGAAGTGTGGCGGCATTTTTAGATGCCCACCAGGAATTTTCCATTCAGGCCAGTTCCTTTTATGATGGCTTTCATAGGGGGAACCCCCAGTGGCTCCCCGGTGGTGGGGGAAGAGAGGCGCTTCGGCAGACCTGGAGGATCTGGCCCCATAAGGTCCGGGGCGAGGGCCACTATCTGGCATTGCTTACAAAGGCGGAGGGCGGAGCTGGATCGGCGGAAGAAGCTTTCGGCAGAGAGAAGTCCGGGATATCGGCTGGCGAGGAAACCTTCGGCAGAGAGAAGGTCAGGATATCGGCTGGCGAGGAAGCTTTCGGCAGAGAGAGGGCCGGGATATTGGCTGGCGAGGAAGCCTTCGGCAGAGAGAAGGCCAGGATATCAGCTGGCGAGGAAGCCTTCGGCAGAGAGAGGGCCGGGGTATCCGGAGGCGGGGCAAGGAATCAGATAAAGGATAAGGCCCGCAGAGAATGCTTCCTAAGCTTCTGCCAGGAGCTCTTTCCAGCAGCTCCTGGCCAGAAGACGCCGGAGCTGGCGTGGGAGCAGATGCCGGGGTACTACCGGATGTTCGGGGAGAATCTGTACTATGTCCATGAAGGGCTTCCCCAGGGAGAGGGGATGCGGATCCTTCGCCCGGGCCTTCATCTGGGGGTATTTAAGCCAAAGCGGTTTGAGCCGTCCCACGCCCTGGCCCTGTATCTAAAGCCCTCTCAGGTAAGGCGAAGCTATTCCCTTCAGGCTGAGGGAGGGGAGGCAAAGCGGTATCTGAGGGGGGAGACGCTGGAGGCTTCCGGAAGGGAAGGCGGCTGGACGCTGGTGGATGTGGAGGGATTTTCCCTTGGGTGGGCAAAGCAGGCCCAGGGGGTGCTTAAGAACCATTATCCAAAGGGGCTTCGCTGGTGCTGACCGCTTGTATCCAGGTCATATCCTGAGGGAGGGGCGCTTCAAAATGCATTTCCCGTCGGGTAATGGGATGGAGGAAGTCCAGCTGGCAGGAGTGGAGCGGCTGGCGGCTCATCAGCCTATAGTCGGGGTGGTAGAGGAAGTCGCCTAAAAGCGGGTGCCCTGCATACTTCATGTGCACCCGGATCTGGTGGGTGCGGCCGGTTTCCAGAGTCAGGGAGATGAGGCTGCAGTCCACATCCTCCCGGTAAAGGATGCGCCGGTAGTGGGTGCAGGCGTAGTCCCCATTCTCCCAGTCCACCTTCCGGAGAACGGTGGAGGCGTCGGCGCGGCCGATGGGAGCGCAGATCCGGCCTTTGGGGTCGGTTTTTCCGGAAACGATGGCAAGGTACTGCCGATGGATTTTGCGCTGGGAGGACATCTGGGAGAGGATGCAGCCGCTGAGGCCGTGCTTGGCCAGAATCAGCAGCCCGGTGGTATCCCGGTCCAGCCGGTTGATGGCGCGGTAAACAAAGGGAATTCCTTTTTGCTTAAAATACCAGGCCACCCCATTGGCAAGGGTGTTTTCAAAGTTCCCCTGGGAGGGGTGGATGGGCAGATTGGCCGGCTTATTGATCACCAAAAGATCCGCGTCCTCGTACACTATCTCAAAGGAGACCGGCCTGGGGACGATCCGCTCAGAGCCCTCTGCCTCCTCCAGATGGATGTGGAGCACCTCCTTTTCCTGCAATACGTGTGGGGTGACGGCAGGATGGCCGTCTACCAGGATGCCGCCCTGATCCCGGGTGCGGATGATAAGGTGCTTGGAATAGCCCTTTTCCTTTAAAAACTGAAGGATGGTCTGTCCGGCCTCTGCCCCTCCGATGGGATAGTGGAGATCACGGGTCATGGGGATGCTCCTCCTTTCCAGGCTGGGGACGCCCGCTTAAATGCTTTTTCTTGCTGACTGCATGATCCACCAGCGACTCCTTTTTAAGAAAGCTGGCCCGCTTGATGCTGTCGGTTCCAAACCGCTGCCGGATGGCGTCCACGGTTTTTTCCATATGCTTTATCTTCTCCAGGCGGGGATCTTCAAACAGGCTCAGCTGATGGTAATCCTCCTCCTGGATCTTTCCGGCGCGGACGCCGATTAAGCGAACCGGGGTCAGATCCCAGAATTCCTTTAAAAGATGGACGGCGGCATCATAGATCTCGGCAGTGGAATCGGTGGCCTCCTTAAGATTCATCTGGTGGGACTGCTGGCAAAAGTCCCAGTACTTCAGCTCCACGCACACATTGCTGCAGCGGACATTATGGGAGCGCAGCCTGGCCCCCACGGTCTCACACAGGGATAAAAGCACCTGGCAGGCATCCTCATACCGGTCCACATCCCGGCGCAGGGTAACGCTGTTTCCGTACCCTTTGTTTAAAACTTCCCTGGGCGCCACAGGAGAATCATCGATGCCCTTTGCATACTGGCGGATTAAGGTGGAATACTTATCACCAAGGTGCGCCTTTAACACCACTGGGTCGCTGGCGGCCAGCTGGCCGATGGTGTGGATCCCGATGGCCTCCAGCTTCTGCTGGGCAGACCGTCCTACGAAGAACAGGTCACGGATGGGAAGAGGCCACAGCTTATCCGGGATTTCCCATTCATACAGAGTGTGGCATCGATCCGGCTTCTCAAAATCAGAGGCCATCTTCGCCAGAAGCTTGTTAGGGGCGATGCCTATATTGACTGTAAATTTCAGCTCTTTTTTGATCCGCTCCCGGATCTGATTGGCCGTCTTAAGAGGGTCGCCGAACAGATGAATGGTGGAGGTCATATCCAGGAATGTCTCGTCAATGCTGAATTTTTCACTGTCCGGCGTGTAGTCGGCAAGAAGGGCCATCATGGCCTCAGAGCACTGGATGTAATAGTCAAAGCGGGATGGAACCACCACCAGCTGAGGGCATTTTTTCCGTGCAGAAACCAGAGGCTCCCCGGTAGCTACGCCGCACTGCTTTGCCAGGGTGGATTTTGCCAGGACGATGCCGTGGCGGCTTTTGGCGTCTCCTCCCACAGCGGCGGCGATGGTGCGCAGGTCTAAGGCATTGGGATCTCTGGAAAGGCGGTATACAGATTCCCAGCTTAAAAAGGCGGAGTTGACATCAATGTGAAAGATCAGGCGTGACATGGAAACCTCCCGGGGAATGTTTTATTTCGATTTCGATCAATCTTCTTAAAGTATAGCACAAAAATATCCCTGGAAAAGGAAAATGTGATAAAATGGTAATGAAAAAATGGATCAGGATTGTTTGCTGGGCTTCTGTAGCCGTCGCGGCATTGGCCGGATGTGAGCGGTATGAGCCGCCGGAACCAGAGCCTGTGGGCATAGGCGAGAGCCTGGCAAGCCCGGGCCAGGGCGGCCAGGATTTCAAGGAGCCCTGGAGGGAAGAGGATGGCCAAGGCGTGCCTGGAGAAGGGGCGGCAGAGGGCAGCGCGCAGTCCGGGGAATTAAAGGGGACGGCTTCCGGTGAGCTGGAAGGCAGGGAAGAAGAGCGGAGGATGCAGGAGGCTCCTTCGGATCCGGTAAAGGTAAAGGGGATATACGTTTCCGCCTATGTGGCAGGTACACCGTCCCTTATGGAGGAGATTATCCAAAGGGCGGATGAGACAGAGCTGAATGCGGTGGTCATCGATGTGAAGGATGATAACGGAAGGATCACCTTTGCCATGGATTCGCCCCTGGCCAGGGAGATGGGGGCTTGTGAGGAGTATATTCCGGACATGGAGGGGCTTTTAAAAACCCTGGGGGAGCATGGGATTTACCGGATTGCCCGGATTCCTGCCTTTCGGGATTCCTACCTGGGCCAGGTCAGGCCGGAGTGGTGCTGCAGGCTGGGAGACGGAAGCTTATTTTTAGACCGGAGCGGACAGGCCTGGGCCAATCCCTATAAGAGGGAGGTGTGGGATTATCTGGAGGAGATCGCCTCTAAGGCCGGGGAAGCCGGGTTTGATGAGATCCAGTTTGATTACATCCGGTTCTGCACAGAACGGGGGATGGATCAGGTGGTCTTTGAGGATGAGGATACCGGCGGGAAATCACGGCAGGAGATTATTCTGGAGTTTGTGGAGTATATGAAGGAACGTCTGGGGGAGAGGGGGCTCTTAGTCTCTGCAGATGTATTCGGGGTGGTGATCAGCGGGGGGAGCGACGCCCAGCTGGTGGGCCAGACCTATGAGTCCATGGCAAAGGCCCTGGACGCTATCTGTCCGATGATCTACCCCTCCCACTATGGGGACGGGTATTTCGGCATCGCCCACCCGGATACCCAGCCCTACGATACGGTTTTGGGAGCGCTGTCAGAATCAGCAGCAAAGCTCTCAGCCCTTGCCGGAGAGGATGTAACGGTCAGGCCCTGGCTTCAGGACTTTACTGCCAGCTATCTGCCCCATCACATCACCTATGGCCCCCAGCAGGTGCGGGAGCAGATTCAGGCGGTTTACGACGCCGGGTATGAGGAATGGATTTTGTGGAATGCCTCCTCCCGGTATCATTATGATGGCCTGATGGCGGCAGAGGAGGGCAGCGCTCCTTCCGGGGCGATGGAGCCAGAGGCCCTGCCGCAAGCAGACTGGGAGAGCCGCAGTCAGCAGCGGCGGAGAAAATACAGGAGGATAATTTATGGAGAGAATACCAAGGCCGGGGGAATTTTACCGGCATGGGGATAATACATTATATCAAATCGTAGCCATTGCCCGGCACGCGGAAACCGGGGAGCAGCTGGTGATTTACCAGGCGCTTTTCGGGGACTTTTCCATCTATGCGAGGCCAGCCGCTGGATTTTTTGAGGAGTGGTATCTGGAAAGGCAGCCGGAGGGGAGAGAGAGATTTGGCTGGAAGGGGAGAGAGCGCGCTGCCGGCGGGCAGGGGAAGAGACCGGGATGGGACCGGGAAGAGCCGGATGAGGACGGGGTAAATCCCTGGCTGGAGCGCTTCCTGGACGCGGAAGGCTATGACCAGAGGATCTCAGTGCTTCGGATGATGCTTGGCAAGGTGGGGCAGAAGGAGGTGGACAGCATCTATCTGGCTCTGGATATCGCCATGCCGTCCAAGGCGGGAGATGTGGACAGCCAGCTCCGGGGGATTATGAAGCATCTGGAAACCAAGAAGCGGTATGACGGCAGCCGGCTTCGGTGAGGAGAATCGCGATGGATCAGGAGAGAGATGAGCAGGTTAAGGAGCAGACAGGGGAGCATTTAAAGGATGTGCGCCGCTCTCCTCTGGGAGCCTTTGATGTGGAGGCAGAGCTTAAGAAGCTTCCGGCAAAGCCGGGTGTCTACTTAATGCATGACGCAAGGGATGAGATCATCTACGTGGGAAAGGCAATCAGCCTGAAAAACAGGGTGCGCCAGTATTTCCAGAGCAGCAGGAACAAGACCGCCAAGATCGAGCAGATGGTGTCCAGAATCGCCCGGTTTGAGTATATTATTACAGACTCTGAGATGGAAGCGCTGGTGCTGGAGTGTAATCTTATAAAGGAACACCGCCCCCGGTATAATACCATGCTGAAGGATGATAAAACATACCCTTATGTAAGGGCCACGGTCTGGGAGGACTTTCCCAGGCTGCAGCTGTCCCGGGAGATGAAGAAGGATAAAAATAAGTACTTCGGGCCATACACCAGCGCAGGGGCGGTGAAGGACACCCTGGATTTGATTCACAAGCTGTACCGGATACGGACCTGCAGCCGGGTGCTCCCCAGGGACCAGGGGAAGGAGAGGCCCTGCTTAAATTATCATATCAAGCAGTGCAGCGCGCCCTGCCAGGGCTTCATTACGAAGGAGGCGTACTGGGAGAGCTTCCAGAAGGCCCTGGACTTTTTAAGCGGGAAATACGACGGCCTGTTAAAGGAGCTGGAGGATAAGATGCTGGCGGCCTCGGAGGAGATGGATTTTGAAAAGGCCATCGAGTACCGGGAGCTGTTATCCAGTGCAAAGAAGGTAGCCCAGAAGCAGAAGATCACCAGCTCCGGCCTGGAGGACAGGGATATCATCGCCATGGCCAGAGAAGGACAGGATGCGGTGGTCCAGGTATTCTTTGTCCGGGAGGGGCGGCTGATTGGCCGGGATCATTTCCATGTAAATACTGCGGTGGCGGAGGAGGAGAGCCAGATCCTTGCCAGCTTTGTGAAGCAGTTTTATGCGGGAACGCCCTTTGTGCCCAAGGAGCTTCTCCTCCAGACGCCCCTGGAGGAGGAGGCGCTGATCGGCCAGTGGCTCAGTGCCAAGCGGGGCCAGAGGGTGCATCTGAAAAGCCCCAGAAAGGGAGAGAAGGAGCGGCTGGTGGAGCTGGCGGCAAAGAACGCCAGGATGGTGCTGGATCAGGATAAGGATAAGCTGAAGCGGGAGGAGCTTCGGACCATCGGAGCCATGAACCAGGTGGCGGAGTGGCTGAAGCTTACAAATATCTCCAGAATAGAAGCCTTTGACATCTCCAATATCAGCGGCTTTGAGTCGGTAGGCTCCATGATTGTCTATGAAAATGGGAAGCCGAAGCGCAGCGACTACCGGAAGTTCCGGATCCGTTCCGTCCAGGGGCCGGACGACTATGCCTCCATGGAGGAGGTGCTGACCCGCCGGTTTACCCATGGGATGGAGGAGGCGGCGAAGCTTAGGGAGAAGGGAGTGGATCCTGTGCTGGGCAGCTTTACCCGTTTCCCGGATTTGCTTATGATGGATGGCGGACGGGGGCAGGTGAATATCGCCCTGGAGGTTTTAAGGAAGCTGAAGCTGGATATTCCGGTATGCGGTATGGTGAAGGATGACAATCACCGCACCAGGGGGCTTTATTTTCAGAATGTGGAAATTCCCATTGACAAGCATTCGGAGGGCTTCCGGCTGATTACCCGGATCCAGGATGAGGCCCACCGCTTTGCCATCGAGTACCACAGAAGCCTGCGGAGCAAGAGCCAGGTAAAGTCCGTCCTGGATGATATCCCGGGGATCGGCCCGGCCAGGCGGAAGGCTTTAATGCGGCAGTTTAAGAGCCAGGAGGCCATCCGGGAGGCTTCTCTGGAGGAGCTTTCAGCCACCCCTCAGATGAACCGCCAGGCGGCAGCAGAGGTTTATAATTTCTTCCGCCAAAAAAGGGAATGACAATCTGGGAAAGATGTGTTAAGATAACCTTAATGGAAGCATTTGGGGATCCGGCCAGGATATGAAAATGTACTCTCAGTATCTCGCCGAAAACCAGCCCCAAAGGCAGGTGCGAAGAGACTGCGGGAGTACATGAAAAAGAAAAGGAGAAAGAGAAGATGCATGGAGTAACGGTTACAAGGCTGATTGACAAGATGAAGTTAAAGAATGCTACTCCTGAGCAGGACACAGATAAGACGGTTCTGACCCATCCGGAGGTAAACCGTCCGGCCCTTCAGCTGGCGGGCTTCTTTGATCACTTTGACCATGAGCGTGTCCAGGTGGTGGGGACGGTGGAGCGGGCTTATGTATCCACCTTAAGCCATGAGCGGAAGATGGAGGTGTATGACCGGCTGCTTTCCAGCAAGATCCCATGTCTGGTATACTGCCGGGGGATGGAGCCGGACGAGGATATTCTGGATGTGGCCTGTCATTACGATGTGCCGGTTTTGATTTCTGAGCAGCCCACCTCTGACTTTATGGCAGAGACCATCCGCTGGCTGAAGGTACAGATGGCGCCCTGCATCAGCATCCACGGGGTGCTGGTGGACGTGTTCGGCGAGGGAGTGCTGATCATGGGCGAGAGCGGGATCGGGAAGAGCGAGGCAGCGCTGGAGCTGATTAAGCGGGGACACCGTCTGGTTACCGACGATGTGGTGGAGATCCGCAAGGTCAGCGATGAGACGCTGATCGGAAGCTCCCCGGACATCACAAAGCATTTCATCGAGCTTCGGGGAATCGGCATCATCGACGTGAAGACGCTGTATGGCGTGGAGAGCGTGAAGGAGACCCAGTCCATTGATATGGTGATTAAGCTGGAGGACTGGGATAAGGACCGGGAGTATGACCGGCTGGGACTGGAGGATCAGTATACAGAATTTTTAGGCAACCAGGTAGTCTGCCACTCCATTCCCATCCGCCCTGGCCGGAACCTTGCCATTATCGTAGAGTCGGCAGCCGTGAACTACCGCCAGAAGAAGATGGGCTATAATGCAGCTCAGGAGCTTTATAACCGGGTTCAGGCGAATTTAAACCGGCGGAATGATTAAGGCCGGGGCTTCGCCAGGGACAGAGAGAGGGGTGGATATGAGCGGAGAAAGCTATGAAGCATTTTGCAGGGTGCTGAAGGAGGAGGGGCAGGTTCTGGAGCAGGAGCGGATGAATAGCCACACCACCTTCCGCATCGGCGGGCCGGCCAGATACTTTCTGTCGCCAGAAAACAGCCGGGAGCTGGCAGAGGCCCTGGCTTTGTGCCGGGAGCGGGACATTCCCTGGTTTATCTTGGGGAATGGAAGTAATCTCCTGGTCAGCGACAGGGGATACCAGGGAGCGGTGATTTCCATGGGAAGGGGATTTTCCAGGATCCGGAGAGAGGGAAACCAAATCATAGCCGGGGCCGGGGCGCTCTTGTCCTCCATAGCCAGGAAGGCCTGGGAGGGAGGACTCACAGGCCTGGAGTTTGCCGCAGGGATACCGGGAAGCTTAGGCGGCGGGGTGGTGATGAATGCCGGCGCTTACGGCGGGGAGCTGAAGGATGTGCTCTCCTATGTGCAGGTGCTGACGGAGGAGGGCCAGATAGAGAAGATGCCCTCTGCCCAGCTGGAATTAGGCTACCGCACCAGCAATATCCTGTCCCGGGGCTATGTGGTGCTGGAGGCAGGCTTCTCCCTCAGAGAGGGGAAGAAGGAGGAGATCCTGGCGCAGATGGAGGAGCTGGCGGCCAGACGGCGGGCAAAGCAGCCCTTGGAGTATCCAAGCGCTGGGAGCACCTTTAAGCGGCCGGCAGGATATTTTGCCGGCAAGCTGATTCAGGACGCTGGTTTTTCCGGATTTCAGGTGGGAGGCGCCCAGGTATCGCCAAAGCACTGCGGCTTTGTGGTGAATACAGGGAATGCCTCCGGGGCGGATGTATCTCTTCTCTGCGCCCAGGTTGCGGCAGGAGTGAAGGAGAAATTCGGCGTGGAGCTGGAGCTGGAGGTGAAGAAGCTGGGAGTGTTCTGAGACAGCGCCACAGGCGCTGCTGAGCACAGCCGGCAGGGCGCGGACAGCAGCCCGGCAAAAGAGAAAGGCCAAAAGGTGGTAATATGAGACTGGTGGTAGTGACCGGCATGTCCGGGGCAGGGAAGACCCAGGCGCTGAAGATGCTGGAGGATATGGGATATTACTGTGTGGATAATCTTCCCATCCCCCTGGTGGATAAGTTTACGGAGCTGAGCTTTAGCAGCGGGGATATCCAGCAGGTGGCGCTGGGGATCGATGCCCGGAGCGGAGAGGATCTGCCTATGCTCAAGGATGTGCTGAAGCAGTGGAAGGGAAAGGGGATCTTTTATCAGGTTCTGTTTCTGGATGCCAGTGATGAGGTATTGATCAAGCGCTATAAGGAAACCAGACGGATCCATCCCCTGTCCGGCAGCGGGAGGATCGAGAAGGGGATCGAGACAGAGCGGGAGCGGCTGGCGTTTTTAAAGCAGTCGGCGGATGTGATTATCGATACAAGCCAGCTGCTTACCAGGGAGCTAAAGCAGGAGCTGGAACGGATCTTTGTGGAGGACCAGAACTACCGGAACCTGTACATCACAGTTCTCTCCTTTGGTTTTAAGTATGGGATTCCTAGGGATGCGGATCTGGTCTTTGACGTCCGCTTTCTGCCTAATCCTTACTACGTGGAGGAGCTGAGAAGGCGGACCGGGGAAGAGGCCCCGGTGCAGGAGTATGTAAAGCAGGGAGGGACAGCGGAAATCTTTTTAGATAAGCTGTCGGATATGCTGGACTTTTTGATTCCCAACTATATCTCCGAGGGGAAGAATCAGCTGGTGATCGGCATCGGCTGCACCGGCGGAAGGCACCGCTCTGTGACGGTGGCCACGGCTCTTTACCAGCGGCTCTGCCGCTATAAGGAGTATGGGGTGAAGATCGCCCACCGGGATATGGGGAAGGGCTGATAGCCGGCAGCAGGCTGTCAGGCAGGGATGCAAACAGGAGGGGCTGTTATAGAAAGGACGGGTGGCTGTGTCATTTGCTTCGAAGATAAAGGATGAGTTGTCGCGGCAGATTTCCCCGGCCAGGCACTGCCGGATCGCAGAGCTTGCGGCCATTATCAGTCTGTGCGGCCGGGTTGCTATCTCGGCAGATGACCGCTTTTCCATAAAAATCCATACGGAAAGCGTCCCAGTGGCAAGAAAGTACTTTACATTATTACAAAAAACATTTAATATAATAGGGTATGTCTCTATTCGGAGAAATTCAAACCTGAAAAAGGGCCTCAGCTGCTCGGTGGTTGTGGGGGATCATGAGGATGCCCTCCGGGTACTTATGGCGGTGAAGCTTCTGGGAAGGGACAAGGAAGTGGGGGAGGTTCTTTCCCTGGCGGAAAACCTGGTGATAAAGCAGTCCTGCTGCAGGCGCGCCTTTATCCGGGGAGCCTTTCTCGCCTCCGGCTCTTTAAGCGATCCTGAGAAGTCCTATCATTTTGAGATTGTCTGTGCATCTATGGAGAAGGCCAGGCAGCTTCAGGGAGTGATTAGAAGCTTCGGGCTGGATGCGAAAATTATTCTCCGAAAGAAATATTTTGTGGTTTATATGAAGGAAGGCAGTCAGATCGTGGACATATTAAACGTGATGGAGGCGCCGGTGTCCCTGATGGATCTGGAAAACATCCGGATACTGAAGGAGATGCGGGGACAGGTGAACCGTCAGGTGAACTGCGAAACTGCCAATATTAACAAGACCGTATCCGCTGCGGTAAAGCAGTTAAATGACATAGTATTTATCCGCGATACCGTAGGATTTTCCCAGCTGCCAGGGGCATTAGAGCAGATTGCCAGGCTGCGGATGGAGAAGCCGGAGGCCAGCTTAAAGGAATTAAGCGAGGCCCTGGACCCGCCTGTAGGGAAATCCGGTGTGAATCACCGGCTGCGGAAGCTGAGCGCCATCGCTGAGTCCCTGCGTGAGCAGACACTGGGAGAAACGGTTGAATGAGACGGGAGTGGGACCGTCCGGAAAAGAGGAGGAAAATTATGATAAGAAAGACCGTTACCATTGAACTCTCATCCGGTTTGGAAGCAAGACCGATAGCAATGTTAGTACAGGTAGCAAGCCAGTATGAAAGCAAGATCTACGTAGAATCCGAGTCAAAACGGGTGAATGCCAAGAGCATCATGGGGATGATGACTCTGGGGCTGGCTGCGGGTGAGGAGCTAATCATTACGGCAGATGGAGAAGACGAACAGCAGGCAGTTTCGGATATCGAGAAGTACCTGCAGAGCAATTAAAACGAATAATGAGCTGGGGGAAAAGCTTTTGCAGCTTTCAATAAAAAACACGCGCAAGCGTGTTTTTTTGAACTGCACTGCAATCGCTGTTAATGGAATGTGCCCTCGGAATCTCTTTGTGCCTGATTTTGCGAGACTCCGAGAGCACATTGGAAGAATACGGAGGAACCTTCATGGCATTTACACATTTGCATGTTCATACAGAGTACAGCCTGCTAGATGGCTCCAGCAAGATTAAAGAGATCGCAATCCGGGCCAAGGAGCTGGGGATGGACAGCCTGGCGATCACAGACCACGGCGTCATGTACGGCGTGATAGACTTTTACCGGGCGGCCAGGGAGGCGGGGGTTAAGCCTATCCTGGGGTGTGAGGTCTATGTGGCCCCTGGCTCCCGGTTTGACCGGGAGACGGTAAGCGGTGAGGATCGGTACTACCACCTGGTACTGCTGGCAGAGAACCATCAGGGCTACCAGAACCTGATGAAGATCGTGTCCAAGGGATTTGTAGACGGATTTTACTACAGGCCCAGGGTGGATTATGAGGTGCTGGAGACCTATCATGAGGGAATCATCGCCTTAAGCGCCTGTCTGGCCGGAGAGGTACAGCGGAACCTGGAGCGGGGGCTTTATGAGGAGGCCAAGGAGGCGGCGCTCCGGTATGAGAGGATATTCGGAAAGGGGAACTTCTTTTTAGAGCTACAGGATCACGGCATCCCGGCCCAAAAAACGGTGAACCAGGGGCTGATGCGGATGAGCCGGGAGCTTTCCATGGAGCTGGTGGCCACGAATGATATCCACTACATTTACCCGGAGGATGCCAAGGCCCATGATATCCTTCTGTGTATCCAGACCGGGAAAAAGGTTTCCGATGAGAACCGGATGCGCTATGAGGGCGGGCAGTACTACTTAAAATCCGAGGAGGAGATGCGAAAGCTCTTTCCCTATGCCCAGGAGGCCCTGGATAATGCAGCAAGGATTGCTGACCGGTGCAATGTGGAGATTGAGTTTGGAGTGACCAAGCTTCCCAAGTTCCAGGTGCCCGAGGGAGAGACCTCCTGGAGCTATTTAAACCGGCTGTGCACGGAGGGGCTAAAGCGGCGGTATTCCACAGAGGATCCGGCCCTGAGAGAGCGGCTGGACTATGAGCTGGGTGTGATCCAGACCATGGGGTATGTGGACTACTTCCTGATCGTGTGGGATTTCATTCATTTTGCCCGCTCCAGGGGGATTCCCGTAGGGCCGGGCCGGGGCTCGGCGGCGGGAAGTATCGTGTCCTACTGCCTGGAGATTACCAACATAGATCCCATCCGCTACGATCTGCTCTTTGAGCGGTTTTTAAACCCGGAGCGGGTGTCCATGCCGGATATTGACATTGACTTCTGCTTCGAGCGGCGCCAGGAGGTGATCGACTATGTGGTGGAAAAATACGGAAAGGATCAGGTGGTGCAGATCGTCACCTTTGGTACGCTGGCAGCCAAGGGCGTGATCCGGGATGTGGGCCGGGTGCTGGATTACCCTTACGCCCAGTGTGATGCCATCGCCAAGATGGTGCCCAATGATCTGGGGATGACCCTGGACCGGGCCTTAAAGGAGAGTCCGGATCTGCGGAACGCCTACCAGACGGATGACCAGGTAAAATACTTAATCGACATGTCCAAGCGTCTGGAGGGGCTTCCCAGGCATACCTCCATGCACGCGGCAGGGGTGGTGATCAGCCGGACCTCAGTGGATGAGTATGTGCCCTTAAGCCGGGCGGCAGACGGCACCATTACCACCCAGTTTACCATGACCACCTTAGAGGAGCTGGGGCTTTTAAAGATGGACTTCCTTGGCCTCAGGACCTTGACGGTGATTCACAACGCAGTGGGACAGGTGGAGAAGAATTACGGGATCCATCTGGACATCGATCATCTGGACTTTCAGGATAAAAAGGTGCTGGATGCCATCGGCACCGGAAGGACAGAAGGGGTGTTCCAGCTGGAAAGCGGAGGGATGAAAAGCTTCATGAAGGAGCTAAAGCCGGAGAATCTGGAGGATGTTATCGCCGGTATCTCCCTCTACCGGCCAGGCCCCATGGACTTTATCCCCAAGTACCTGAAGGGGAAGAATGATAAAAGCGCCATCACCTACGACTGCCCCCAGCTGGAGGCTATTTTAGGGCCCACCTACGGCTGTATCGTCTACCAGGAGCAGGTGATGCAGATCGTCCGGGAATTAGCCGGCTATACCATGGGGCGGAGCGATCTGGTGCGCCGCGCCATGTCTAAGAAAAAGGCGTCGGTGATGGAGAAGGAGCGGAAAAATTTCGTCTACGGGAATCCCGAGGAGGGTGTGAAGGGCTGTATCAGCAATGGGATCGATGAGCGGACCGCTAATCTGATCTACGACGAGATGATCGACTTTGCCAAGTACGCCTTTAATAAGTCCCACGCTGCCTGCTATGCGGTGGTGGCCTACCAGACCGCTTATCTGAAGTATTATTATCCACTGGAATTTATGGCGGCGCTGATGACCTCTGTGATGGATAATGGAAGGAAGGCAGCGGAATATATTCTAACCTGCCGCCAGATGGGCATCTCCATCCTGCCCCCGGATGTGAATGAAGGGGAGAGCGGCTTCACAGTATCCGGCGGAGCCATCCGCTACGGCCTTTCCGCCATTAAAAGCGTGGGAAAATCGGTGGTGGACTTAATCGTGAAGGAGCGGGAGGCTAATGGCCCCTTTTCCACCATGGAGAATTTTGCAGAGCGGATGAGCAATAAGGAGGTCAATAAAAAGACCCTGGAAAACTTTATCAAGTCCGGCGCCTTAGACTCTATGCCAGGGAACCGGAGGCAGAAGATGATGGTGGCCCCGGAGCTTTTAGAGCAGAAGAATAAGGAGAAAAAGAGCGGGATTTCAGGACAGCTGAGCCTGTTTGACTTCGCGGACGAGGAGACCAGGGATGACTTCCGGATCACCATGCCGGATGTGGAGGAATACCCCAAGGAGGAGCTTCTGGCCTTTGAGAAGGAGACCTTAGGGATTTATGTCAGCGGACATCCCATGGATGCCTATGAGTCTATGTGGAGGAAGAATATCACCGCTACCACGGCGGACTTTGTGGTGGACGAGGAGACGGACCGGGCCAGGGTGGAGGATAATTCCATAGTTACCGTGGGCGGCATGGTGTCGGGAAAGGTGGTAAAAGCCACCCGGACCGGTCAGATGATGGCCTTTGTTACGCTGGAGGATATGCTGGGCTCTGTGGAGGTATTAGTATTCCCCAATGTTTACGAGAAGGAAAAGAGCCTTTTTGCAGAGGAGGAGAAGCTGTTTATCCAGGGACGGGTTTCCTTGGGGGAGGAGCCGGTGGGAAAGCTGGTGTGCAGCCGGGTGATTCCCTTTAAAAGCGTGCCCAGGGAGCTTTGGCTTCAGTATGAAAACCTGGAGGAATACCGCGCCGGGGAGGGTGAGCTTTTTGCACTGCTTAAGGATCAGGAGGGGCCGGATTCGGTGATCCTCTATCTAAAACAGGAGAAAGCGAAGAAAAAACTTCCGGCAAACTGGAATGTACAGGCGGATGGGGAATTATTGGATAAGTTGACGAAAAAGCTTGGTGAAAAAAATGTCAGACTAGTGGAAAAAGGGATTGAAAACCGGAGGAAAATGGGGTAAGATAGTCGTGTATAAATAGACGAACATGTTTATGGTTGATATAGATTTTCACTTCAGGAGGGTAAAGTTATGGCAAAGGCAGTAAAGACAATCGGAGTATTAACCAGCGGAGGTGATGCGCCAGGGATGAATGCGGCGATCCGTGCAGTAGTCCGTACCGCGATTCATCAGGGACTGAAGGTAAAGGGTATCATGAGAGGATACGCCGGCCTGCTTTCCGAGGAGATAGTGGATATGGACAGCACCAGTGTGTCAGACATTATGCACCGTGGCGGTACGATTCTCTATACTGCCAGATGCATGGAGTTTACCACACCGGAGGGCCAGGAGCAGGGCGCGGAGATCTGCAGGAAGCACGGCATCGACGGGATCGTGGTCATCGGCGGCGACGGATCCTTCCGGGGAGCCGGAAAGCTGGCGGCCCTTGGGGTGAACACCATCGGTGTTCCGGGAACCATCGACTTAGACATCGCCTGCAGCGAGTATACCATCGGATTTGACACGGCGGTGAATACTGCCATGGAGGCCATCGATAAGGTCCGGGATACCTCCACCTCTCATGAGCGCTGCTCCATTATCGAGGTTATGGGACGGAACGCCGGATTTATCGCACTTTGGTGCGGCTTTGCCAATGGCGCGGAGGATGTGCTTCTCCCGGAGCGCTACGACGGCAATGAGCAGGCGCTGATCAACCGGATTATCGATAACCGCAAGAGAGGCAAGAAGCATAATATCATCATCAATGCAGAGGGAATCGGACACTCCACCTCCATGGCCAGAAGAATCGAGGCGGCCACGGGCATTGAGACCAGAGCCACCATCTTAGGCTACATGCAGCGGGGCGGCACCCCCACCTGTAAGGATCGTGTCTACGCCTCCATCATGGGAGCGAAGGCGGCGATGTTGTTAGCAGAGGGCAAGAGCAACCGGGTGGTAGCTTATAAGAACGGCGCGTATGTGGATTTCGACATCCAGGAGGCGCTGAGTATGAAGAAGGATATTCCGGAGGATCAGTACGAGATCTTTAAGATGCTGGTTCGCTAAGCTCTATATAGAGGATAAGGCGCCGTAAGGAGAGATTACGGCGCCTTCTTATGGTTCAGTACAATACAGCTATATTGAAGGTGCTGTGCCTGTAAACGTGTCAGTGCACTAGGAAAGAGGGATGGATATGGGGAATCATGCCGCAAACCAGGAAGGGATCGTCCTCTGCGGGGCGAACTCCTATCAGCAGAAATATTATTTTAATCCCCGGTTTCACCGGCTGCCAGAAGAGATTAAACAGGAGCTGCAGATTCTGTGTGTGCTTTTTACGGAGGATGCAGGGGGCGCCCTGATTCTGGAATTTACCCCGGAAGGACAGCTGGAATTCCGGGTGGAGGTGGACGATCATGATTACCTCTATGACGACATCGCCGGAGAATTAAAGATACGCCAGTACCAGAAGGAGAAAAGAGAACTTCTGGAAAGCCTGGAGCTTTTTTACCAGGTGTTCTTTCTGGGAAGGACCCTGGAAGGTATGCCGGGGGAGACGCCAGGGGATGGGGAATCCAGTGAGGAGGAAGGATGATGGGCAGCCAGGGCTTTCAGACAGAGGCGCCGGGGGGCAGAGGAGGCAGCCGGATGGAGGCGCCGGACGGAGGAACAGCCGGCAAGTCAGAGGTGCCGGGAGGAAGGACAGGCAGCCGGTCAGAGGCATCAGGTGTGGGGAAGGAAGCCATGAGAATCGGATCCGTGGCTTTAGACTCTCCTTTAATTCTTGCCCCCATGGCGGGAGTGACGGATCTGGCCTTCCGCCTTCTCTGCAAGGAACAGGGCTGCGGCCTGGTGGTGACAGAGATGGTCAGCGCCAAGGCCATTCTTTATGGCAATAAGAACACGAAGGCGCTGTTAAAGGTGCAGGAGGAGGAGCGTCCCACAGCAGTTCAGCTTTTCGGATCCGATCCGGACATCCTGGGGGAGATTGCCGCCAGGCTGGAGGAGGGGCCCTGGGATATCATAGACTTTAACATGGGCTGCCCGGTGCCGAAGATTGTCAATAATGGGGAGGGCTCCGCTCTGATGCGGGATCCGAAGCGGGTGGAGGCCATCCTTACCTCCATGGTCAGGCATGTAAAAAAGCCGGTGACTGTAAAATTTCGCAAGGGCTTCTATGAGGATCAGCCCAATGCAGTGGAGATCGCCAGGATCGCAGAGAGCTGCGGCGTGTCCGCAGTGGCCGTCCACGGCCGTACCAGGGAGCAGTACTACTCCGGAAAGGCGGACTGGGATATAATCCGCCAGGTAAAGGAGGCGGTGAAGATCCCGGTGATGGGAAACGGAGATGTCTTTACCCCAGAAGCAGCCAGGGCGATGCTGGAGGAGACTGGCTGTGACGGGGTGATGATCGCCAGAGGGGCCAAGGGGAATCCATGGATATTCTCGCGGACCAACCATTATCTTAAAACCGGGGAGTTGCTTTCTGGCCCGGAGCTCTCGCAGCTGAAGGAGATGATCCTTCGGCATGGCGCGCTTTTGACCCTCCACAAGGGGGAGAAAACCGCTATGCGGGAGATGCGAAAGCATATGGCCTGGTACACGGCAGGCCTGCCTCACTCGGCAGCCCTCCGGAATGAAATTAATCTGGTGGACACATTGGAGGAGATGACGCGACTTTTAGAAAGTCGGTTGACAATCCGGGAACTTTAAGCTATAATACCTTGAGTGCTGAAAAGCGGATGTTTATTGCATCCGCTTTATTCTCAGTTCAGTGAGGAGGCCCTCTGGGCAGGCCGCTTTTGCGGTAGTATTTAATTTAAGGAAGGTATTGTGAAAGATGGCAGAGAAGAAAAACATTTTAACTTACGCTGGTTTGAAGCAGTATGAGGATGAGCTCCACAACCTGAAGGTATTTAAGAGACAGGAAGTGGCCCAGAAAATCAAAGAAGCAAGGGAGCAGGGCGATCTGTCGGAAAATGCGGAATACGACGCAGCAAAGGATGAGCAGAGGGATATCGAGCTTCGGATCGAAGAGCTGGAGAAGCTTCTTAAGAATGCGGAGGTCGTGGTAGAGGACGAGGTAGATTTAGATAAAATCAGCATCGGCTGCCGGGTGAAGGTATATGACCTGGAGTTTGCTGAGGAGATGGAATTCAAGATTGTGGGCTCCACAGAGGCCAACAGCCTTCAGGGAAGGATTTCTAATGAATCTCCGGTAGGTCATGCCCTGATCGGAAGACGGGTAGGAGATGTGGTGGATGTGGAGACACAGGTAGGGGTAGTTCAGTATAAGGTGCTGGATATCCAGAGAGTGAATCAGTAGGGATTTTCCGCGTTTGTGGAAGATTATGGAAGATACGAGAGGTGAGATCGTGGCAGGAGAGAATCAGAATCAAAATCAGAAAAATGCAGGTAAGGCCCAGGCCCAGGATTTAAACCAGGTCCTTGCTGTCCGCCGGGAGAAGCTTTCCCAGCTCCAGGCAGAGGGAAAGGATCCATTTCAGATTACAAAATACCATGTGACCGTTCACAGCATGGACGTGAAAAACCATTACGAGGACTATGAGGGCAAGGAAGTATCCATTGCCGGCCGGATGATGTTTAAGCGGGTGATGGGCAAGGCCTCCTTCTGCAATGTGCAGGATAAAGAGGGCAGCATCCAGGTGTATGTGGCCAGAGACAGCATCGGCGAAGAGCCCTACAAGGACTTTAAGAAGATGGACATCGGCGATATCGTGGGCGTGAAGGGCTGCGCCTTTACCACCAAGACAGGGGAGATTTCCATCCACGCAGAAACCGTTACACTGCTGTCGAAAAGCCTGCAGGTTCTCCCAGAGAAGTTCCACGGACTTACAGACACGGATATGCGCTACCGTCAGCGCTATGTGGATCTGATCATGAATCCGGAGGTAAAGGATACCTTTATCAAGCGTTCCCAGATTATCTCCGCCATCCGCAAGTACTTAGACGGCCAGGGCTTCATGGAGGTGGAAACCCCGATGCTGGTGAGCAATGCAGGAGGAGCCGCCGCTCGTCCCTTCGTCACACATTTTAATGCCCTGGACGAGGATGAGAAGCTTCGGATTTCCCTGGAGCTGTACTTAAAGCGCCTGATCGTAGGCGGACTGGAGCGGGTGTATGAGATCGGCCGGGTATTCCGGAATGAGGGGGTAGACACCAGACACAATCCGGAATTCACACTGATGGAGCTGTATCAGGCCTACACCGATTACCACGGCATGATGGATTTGACGGAAAATCTGTACCGCCATGTGGCCCAGGAGGTATTAGGCACCACCACGATCACCTATAATGGGGTTCAGATGGATTTAGGAAAGCCCTTTGAGCGGATTACCATGGTGGAGGCGGTAAAGAAGTATTCTGGTGTGGATTTTAATGAAATCCATACCTTAGAGGAGGCCAGGGAAACGGCGAAGAAGCATCACGTGGAGTTCGAGGAGCGCCATAAGAAGGGAGATATCCTAAGCCTGTTTTTCGAGGAATTTGCAGAGGAGCATTTAATCCAGCCCACCTTTGTCATGGATCATCCCATCGAGATTTCTCCTTTGACCAAGAAGAAGCCGGAGAATCCAGAGTATGTGGAGCGGTTTGAATTCTTTATGAACGGCTGGGAGATGGCGAATGCTTACTCTGAGCTGAATGACCCAATCGACCAGCGTGAGCGGTTCGCCGCCCAGGAGGAAATGTTCGCCCAGGGGGATGAGGAGGCGAATCACACCGATGAGGACTTTATCAATGCACTGATGGTGGGGATGCCTCCCACTGGAGGGATTGGATTTGGAATCGACCGGATGGTGATGCTTTTAACCGACTCGGCGGCGATTCGGGATGTTTTATTATTCCCCACGATGAAAAGCCTTAACTGATTTCAGAGCCGGAAAAGCCCTTGTTACTGTGAAAGTAGCGAGGGCTTTTTTAGTAGGGGAGTGATAGGTGGAGCTTGCAATTCTTTTAGTCAGATTAGAGCAGGTATTGATTACTCGATTCCGGTCGAAACGCCACTCCCTTCTTTTCAAAGACTCCTTTCCGAATAAAAAAGCGCAAAATCTCCCCTCTATACTTATTTACTCTTTAAAAAAAAATACGATATACTCTTTTTTATCAATAATAACTGTCAATTATGCGGCTGATGCTCTTGGTAAGACTGGTTACTGGGAAAACAGGAGCATTTAGGATTTATTATTACAAGGCTCAAAAGAAATCAATATTTATCTATGGAGCCCATTGAAAGGCTTTGCAATACATTGAATTGCGGTGTCGATGAGATACTGGAATTTTATTCTGACGAGGAGGGATAATTTGTGGATGCTATAAATGTGCTGATAGAAATGTTGAAGGAAAAGAATATCATAACTCCTTTAGTGCAAGATATTCTCGATACATACTATGAGGCAAGCAAAAATCCTTTTGACCGGGATTCTGCGATACGGCAGGCCCAAAAGAACAATCTTAATCACCGGGATATTTTTTCGGCAATATCCATGAGCCCCACTACGGTGTTTAAGCCTTGGGCAGTGGCTTCGGACGAAGATGTATGTTCTAATCTGACAAGCCAGCTTGGAGCATTAGCAGAAAAGGAGTGGGAGGTGTTGCAGGGTGGCAAATAAACTGGAACTGACCTGGTACGGCAAGGACAAACCCATCAGAGTTGAACCTCGGTTGCTGATTGAAAACGCCGCCCTGTCCAACACCTTTGCCGACCCGGACACGGAAAATATGCTCATTCATGGGGACAGTCTGCTTGCCCTGAAAGCGTTGGAGAAAAGATTTGCCGGGCGGGTAAAGTGCATCTACATTGATCCGCCGTATAATACCGGAGAGGCTTTTGCAGAGTACGATGATAATATAGAACATTCCGTGTGGCTTCAACTGATGCGGGGCAGGCTTCAAATTCTTTGGAGATTGCTTGCTGATAACGGCGTGATATTTGTTCAATTAAATGACGATGAAATGAATTACTGTAAAGTGCTCATGGATGAGATCTGTGGCCGAAATAATTTTATTAATCTAATTGTCGTAAAGACTAAAAATTCTTCGGGTGCATCAGGTGGCGGTGAGGATAAACGCCTAAAGAAAAATGTTGAGTTTATTCTCTGCTATGCAAAATCTGGCTTTGACAAATTTAATGAATCCTACGCAAAGATCGAACTTGGGAAGTATTTGGAAGGAATGCGACTGGATGGCAAGAGTTTCAAATATACCACCGTTTTTACAGATTTCGGAGAACGCGAATACTATAAAACAATAAAAGATGGCTCCGGAGAGGACATAGTAATATACAAACACAGTTCATATTCCACCAAAAGCGTAACCCGCTGTGCTGCTGATGATGGCATTACGGAACTGGAGGCTTTTTACAAATATATCAATTCTATTTGCACCACTGAAAACGCTCAAACATCAATTCGCACCCGTATAAGAGAAGCAACGGATGAAAATGATAATTTGTATTCTATCGAATATTATCCTGTTTCTGGAAGAAATAAAGGGCAGCTAACAACATTGTATTTTGTCGGTGGGAGCAAGCGGTTGGTTAGCTGGTTTAAAAATGTGACCATCATGCAAGATGGGGTTCTTTACAAGAGAGAAAAAACGGGGTCGCTATGGGACTCTCTGAATTGGAATAATGTAAACCGTGAAGGCGGTGTTGTATTTTCGGGAGGAAAAAAGCCTGAAGTCTTAATAGAAAAGATACTTGAGCTTGCCACAAACCCCAGCGACCTTGTCCTTGACTCTTTTCTTGGTTCCGGCACAACTGCCGCCGTCGCCCACAAGATGGGTAGGAGGTATATTGGCATTGAGATGGGCGACCATGCCTATACTCACTGCAAGGTACGACTGGATAAGGTAATTGCCGCAGAAGATCAGGGTGGTATTACCAAAGCTCAAAACTGGCAGGGCGGCGGAGGCTACCGCTTTTATGAACTGGCCCCCACGCTTATCAATGAGGACGCTTTTGGAGAAGCGGTCATCAACCCGGCCTACGATATGGACGCTCTGGCAGCAGCAGTAGCACTCCATGAGGGATTTACATATCAGCCCAGCGCCAATTTCTTCTGGAAACAGGCGATAGGCAATGAAAACAGCTACCTCTTTACTACCACCCGTCACCTGACCGCCGACTATCTGGAGGCCATCAAGAGCAGTATGGAGGAGGGCGAGTACCTCATTATTGCCTGTCGCTCCTATGACAAGGGACTGGACAGGGCGTATACGAATATCGCGGTGAAAAAAATCCCGCAAATGCTTCTTGGCCGTTGCGAATTCGGCAAGGATGATTACAGCTTGAACATTGTACACCCGCCAGTCTATGAGGACGAGGAGGTGGAAGATAATGAGTGAACGTTTCCCTTTATACACAACTGACTATATCAGCGGCGTCATGTCGCTGCGTAAGCCCCAGACTGCTTCTCTGAAAATTCTGGAGGAGATCGTCACTTCGGTCAATCTTCGCAAGGGCATGAATTTGAAAGCGGCATTGGGCAGCGTCCACGCCATGTATCCCACCTGCTCGGACTTCGAGCGGGAGTTTATGTCCCTGACCTTTGCCCTTGCCACTGGCGTGGGTAAGACTCGGCTGATGGGGGCGTTTATCGCCTATCTATACACTCAGCACAACATCAAAAACTTCTTTGCTGTTGCTCCCAACACTACCATTTATGAGAAGTTAAAAAGAGATTTGAGCGACAACAACAGCCCCAAATATGTGTTCCGAGGATTGGGCTGCTTTACTACACTGCCGAAGATTATCACAGATGACGATTACAGAGAAAAGACGTTATCTTTGTTTGAATCAGAAGTTCACATTTTTGTTTACAACATTGACAAATTTAATAAAGAGGGCGCAAAGATGCGCGGCCCTCACGAAAAAATTGGTGCGTCATTTTATAAATTTCTTTCCAATCTGCCGGACTTGGTGCTGATTATGGACGAGTCGCACCACTACCGGGCAGAGAAGGGAGCGCAGGCACTCAATGACCTGCACCCTCTGCTGGGCTTGGAACTAACCGCAACACCCTTGGTGACTGCGGGCGCAAAGCAAGTGCCGTTTAGGAATGTGGTTTATGAGTATCCACTGTCTAAAGCCATTGAGGATGGCTATACTCGCACACCTTTTGCCGTGACCCGTAGCGACATTAACTTCTTCAATTTTGGCGACGAACAGTTGGACAAGCTGATGCTGTTGGATGGGATTTCCTGCCATGAAAAAGTCAAACGCAAGTTGGCTATGTACGCCGCCAATCACAGTACTCCAGAGAAAACCGTTCGGACTGTAAAGCCTTTTATGCTGGTAGTCTGTAAAGACACTAATCATGCCGCTTGGGTGGAAAGCTTCATCAAATCCGACGAGTTCAGAAACGGTGCGTACCGTAACAGGACAATCACAGTTCATTCCAAGCAGAGAGGCGCAGAAACAGAGTTTAACACCCGTCTGTTGCTGGGAGTTGAGGAACCTGACAACCCAGTTGAAATTGTGATTCATGTCAATATGCTCAAAGAGGGCTGGGATGTCAACAATCTCTATACCATTGTTCCCCTCCGAACCGCCGCTTCCAAAATTTTGCGGGAGCAAATGGTGGGGCGAGGTCTGCGGCTGCCTTATGGGGAACGCACTGGGGACAGTGATGTGGATGCTGTGATGCTCACCGCCCACGATAAATTTCAGGATATTTTGACAGAGGCGCAGAAGGGAGATTCTATTTTCAAGGCCGGTAATGTCATTAAGGCAGAGGATTTGGACGAGCCGGAGGAGATCACTTATACACAGCTTACATTTGACGATGAACCAGACCGGGAACTACAGCGTGCCTATGAGCAAGCAGGCGTTACAGAGAGCAAGGAGAACGATGCACTTTTGCAGGCGGCCAGAGCCTATCTGCAAGAAAAAACTGAGGAATATATTTCTGGATCGCCCACTCCCGCTGCTCCGACACAGCCGGACAAGCAGAAAATCGTTCAGGCGGTCAAGGCGAAAATTGAGGAAGATCAGGATTTAGGCAAGACATTCAAGGATAACGAAAACCCATTTCTTGCATGGCTGGAGGAAGAAACGGGTCATGTCTACAATACTATTATCGAAAAATATATTCCCATCCCACGAATTCGTGTGACGGATGCGGGTGTTGAGGAGTATGTGTTTGTAGATTTTGACTTAAACCTCAGCGAGTTCATCCATGTACCCATTAAAAATGAGTTGCTTATTCAAAATCTTGAGGATATGAGCGACCGGCGGCGAATTCAGGGCGATGCCATTGATTTCGAGGGCTATAACCCTAAGAAAGTCATTCTGGCCGAACTTCGCAGGAAGCCGGAAATCGACTATGAGCGTTGCTCAACCTTGCTCTTCAAACTCATCACGCAGGTTTGTGACCACTATGAATCAGCATATGGCACAAATGGAATGCAGAACATTGTGATGATGTATCGGCGTGACTTGGCTAATAAAATCTACACGCAAATGATGAAACACTTCTATTGTGAGAATGGTTTTTTGCAAGAGGAAGTCATGGATGTGAGATGTAGCAATCTTCGGCAAAGCCTTGGATTCAAACAGCGTGTTGGATTGTATGATGACTTTGAGGGCGACATTCACTCCGTTCTGTTCGTAGGAATCAAGAAGGGCGTCTTTGCAGAGGCCAAGTTCGATTCCAAGGAGGGAGAACTAACCCTTGCTCGTGTCCTTGACAGAGACGATGATGTGTTGAAATGGCTGCGCCCAGCACCTAATGAATTTAATATCACCTACAACCGCGGCAAACGGTATGAGCCGGATTTTGTTGTTGAAACTGCGGACTGTTGCTATCTGATTGAAGTCAAAGCAGAAAAAGACATGAATGATTCAGATGTAATTGCCAAGAAGAAGCGCGGTATTCAATACTGTGAGGTTGCTACTCGTTGGTGCAGAGCGAATGGGTATAAGCCCTGGAAATACTTGTTTATCCCCTCAAAACAGGTGCTGGCGAATTCATCATTTGCAAGAATAGCAGAACGATTCCAAGAACTTTGATGTTGGAAGCCATGAGCGATGCGGAATTTGCAGAGGTGACATTAGAAGCGGCGGAGTGATTAACGCAAATCTTTTATAGCATTATTCGACATAACGTGCTATAATTCTCTTAGTCAGATTAGAGCGAGTAGGGATAGTCTGCGGTTGTCCTTTCTGGAAACGGAAAGGAGGTCGGTATGAATACGTTAGAAGTGCTTACGTTGGTGCTGGTGATTTTTGCAGC
>CATOJE010000047.1 GCA_951800145.1 uncultured Lachnospiraceae bacterium
TGAATTTCTAACCCGGCATCAGGGGGAGGTGAAAATCATGATTTTGACAGAATATGATGAAGCATTGCATTTAGAAAACACTTACCAGTGCGGCTATTCTGATGGGGAGGCACGAGGAATCGAAATCGGTGAAAAGGCTGGCGAGGCGCGAGGCATTAAAATCGGTGAAAAGGCTGGCGAGGCGCGGGGCATTAAAATCGGTGAAAAGGCTGGCGAAGCGCGGGGCATTAAAATTGGTGAAGAAAAGCTCCAGCGCATCAATCAGTTATACCAACATTTATCCTCCCAGAACCGCATGGAGGAGCTTAAGCAGGCGCTGGCTGATGACTCCTTCCGGCAGAAATTACTGGAGGAATTTCTATCAAAGCAGGAATAGACACCGCTACAAAAAAGCAAGGGCTTTCCCTAACCGGAAAGCCTTTACTTTTCTATTAATCGGACAAAATCCCCTACTGCGGCAGCGACAAATCTTACCGTCCCACTTTTCTATAGGAAATACTCTCAATCTCGATCCTGGTGTCCCCATTTGCAAACAAAAGGCACTCCACACCCTCCGCGTCCGGGATCCGCTCCTCCATCACTGCCGTGCAGTAACCATTCTCATCAAAATCCGATCTGGTCAGACCCTGCTCCTTCACCACATGCTTCCCCCACTCATAGGCGAGACGCACCCTTGCCACCTCTCCCTCCAAAATAGAGGTATCCAGGAGGCGGATCCGGTACTCCACACGCAGCAGCCCCTTGTAAAGCACATCATAGGAACCATAAATTAACGACTTCTCCGATCCCTCCACCAGCAAACCGCCAGCTTCCGTCACCGACAGTCCATTGTGCTCCGCCAGCCCGGGCAAGTCGATCTCCTTCCGCACACTGTAATAATCCTTCATGTCGATTCCATTCTCCTTCAGGACTTCAACCGCCCTTTCACTGTCCGTATAAATCCCTTCCCGGTCAGAAAGCTCACCAAACCAAAAGCCTGCCTCCATGAGCCGCTTAATGTCCCGATCCTTCCTGGCGATCACCACCGTATTGGAGTCGGATCCGGCTCCCGCGCTGTCCGCGCTCAGCACACGCCCGGATATCCCGCCGAACCGCCGCCGGTAAAGCTCCGGAATATCATCCACATAAAATCTGCCATCCTCCAGGCCGCCCTCACGCAGTGCCGAAAACGCCTTTCCCCCGACAGCCAAGGATTCCTCATATAAACCAGCCCTTTTTCCAATCACATATTCAGATACGCCAACCACAAGAATTAAGCATGCCCCGCAGCCCGCCACGAGATATCCCTTCCAACCGATGGCCGTTCTTCGCCCGGCTCCTTCCGAATTTTGTTCCGTTTTTTGCTCTTGCCCTCCTGTTTTGTGCTCGTTACTTTCCGTTTTTTGTTCCTTTTTTTCCATTTTTTGTTCTAGACATAAAATGAAGATGTCCACAATCCCCTTCACCAGCCCGGCTGCAGCCCCAGCTACAAGGATCAGGGCAAGGATAACATACCGATGCCGCCATGGCTCATACAGCCCCAGCAGCGTAACCAGCGTCTTTCCATACTGCAAAATCCCGGGAGCCATAAAAATCAAGAGAATTCCACAGAGACCATATCCAATCCGGTTTTTCTTCCGATGCAAAATCTGCTGCCAGCCCTGCTTTTCCTTTACCGTTTCTGCCCGTCCTTTCGCCCTTTCTTCCCTGATAGTTTCTTTCTTCCATCCCTCTGCCAGATCCATATTCGAAAAGGCAAGAAGAATGAACGGATTATAGGCAAGCTCCAGCAGATGATGCTCGATCATGCTGTGAATCGAAATCAGCGCAAAGGCCACCATCAGCTTCCGGTTGCCAGCCCGCAGCGCTTTCCTCTCCACAATAAAATAAATCATCAGAACCGCGCATAAAACCGCCAGGCCATACCGTATCAAAATCAGGCAGAAGGAGCTGTCCACGAAATTATAATCCTGGCGCCACACGGTCTCACTTCCCCCGCCAATCATATCAAAGGGCGTCCCGAACAGCTTGATTCCATAGGTGGTAAATGCCTCCCGCGCCAGACGCAGCCGGCTGGAGATAATAACATCGATCTTCTTCAGCAGCTCATTTTCTTCATGATACCGAAGGGACAGCCAGATAATCACGCCCGCACAAACAACCATAAATACGGTCAGGCACTGGTCAATCAGGAAGACTATTCTCCCCAAAACCGATTTTCTGTCCTTTATCCGTGATGCAATCCCTACATAAGCCACCCCAAATACTGATAAAAGCATGACAATCTCGCTGCATTCTGTGACGCAGTAAAAATACTGGAAAAGGAAAAATAACAACATAAAGCCAGCGCTGACGAGCAACGGGATCTTGTCAAAAATAACGAATCCCGTTAAAATCAGATATACGCAATGTGCCGCGAAATCTGTAGGATAACAGATGCCAAAGGAATGACGGTAAATTCCGTTTTTCTTATATACCAAATCCCTGACTGCCCCGGTTAAAGAGGCAGCTATGGCAAGGCTTAATATGGTGATGCCGCACCAGAAGTAGATCTTTAATATTTTTTTGTATGGGATATCCTTTGCCCCAACCGCTAAGACAGCTAGGTCAAAGAGAAATAAATATCCATTTGAAAAGCATGACAAGGCAAATGCCGCCCCTGTTCCCACAAGCAGAAATATCCTCCACCCACTTTTCCATATTTGTCCATTTAACCGGATCCAAACCATAACCACAGCTACAACCCGCAGTGAAAAATCAAAATAGCGGGGCCACGGAAGGACAATCACAGTTGTGTCGCAAAACAGCCGGATGACATAGAGGGCAAAAACGGCTAAAAAAACCTGCTCCCACCGCTGTTCCGATTGTTCCAGCCACCTCTTAGCTAAAGCGATTAACCCTGTCAGCAAGAAAATAAAGGTCAGGTTATATATACAGTCATAAAAAGTCCCGTACCCCCACAGCCAGCCAAACCGCCCCGCCATGTGGTGCAGCCCCAAAGCCACTATTGCATATTTTTCTATCCCATATCTTGTACCTGGCAGCCTAAAATACTTCTCAATTTTCCTACTCAAGACAATCACACACAGCGATCCGCACAAAGACTGCGCCAACACTAGCAGAAACCATGGATAATGTCGGGGTGCAAATTCAATGTATAAGCCTCGGCTCCAAGGAAGCAGCCAGACTCCCAATGCCGCTAAAATCAATAAATGATGTTTCCTGATACTATCCAAAACCTTCTGTAATTGGCTACCCACGTACAGGTAAAACACAACCACTAACGCAACATCTAACGACAGAATCAGCCAAACACCCTGCCTCCCTAGAATATAGCCTACAAGCGCGGCAGCTCCGCAGCACATCCCCTGGAAACGTTTCGGAATAAGTAATTGAATCGCAGAAAATATCGTCTTTGACCAAAACAAGACATTGATGATCCACAATATTCCAATCAAGGGATGCCCCTTATACTCAACACCGGAAGCCCATAAAAGCTTCTCAAGCCAAAGGGACACATCTACCATTTCCTCGTGCAGCATAACTCCCAAAAAGCTGTCAGCCACATGGAACATTACATAAGGAATCATCAGATACTGAATATTGGCCATTAGCTGCTTTAAAAATTCATGTCTGGAGTTCACTTTCCCCATCCGGAAGCCTGTCAAAATAAAAAGCAAAGGCATCTGGAAGGAAAACATTAAGTTTCTAACAGGTGTTCCCCAAGGAACTATATGGCCAACAATAATGCATCCTATCGAAACCAGAAGGGCGGCATCCAATCTGTTCTTCAGTATATACTCTTTATTATGAAGCACATTTTTAAACAACCCTTTCATACTTAACTCCTTTTATTCTCTATGGCATTTTAATGAAAATGGTAATGGGACTGCTTGAATTCCAGCGTGTGAAGGACATATTAAATATTTTCTTTACACTATCATTCGATAACACAAGTGATTCAACTTTTCCTGTTCATATATATACTGACACCAAGTAATTACTTCCAATGAGCGATTTCTTGCAAACGAAATTCAAATTCCCTTTTTTCTTTTTCAACAATCGTTGACAAAATAAGTCCACAAAACAGTGAAACAATAGCAGATAATGCAATAAATCCACTAACGATTAATGTTGGAAAATTCGGCACTTGTCCAATTTTTAGAAATATATAAAAGATAGGCAAAAACATTGCTGCTGAAATCGCAAATAGTACCAATGATAAAATACCGAAAAAAGCTAGAGGTTTATAATCACGGTACAATTTAATAATTGTTTTTAATACTTTTAAGCCATCTGAATAGGTGTTTAATTTTGACTCACTTCCCTCAGGCCTATCGCGATATTGAATAATCACATTTGATATTGCCATATTTTTTTGAACCGCGTGAATACTCATTTCTGTTTCTATTTCGAATCCCCTAGATAGTACAGGAAAACTTTTTACAAATTGATAGCTAAATGCCCGATATCCCGTCATAATATCTCGAATATCCGACTTAAATAATTTATTAATTGATGAGCGCACTAATGAATTTCCTAAATTATGAAATGGTCGTTTATTTTCATTAAAATAGGTAGATGACAACCTGTCCCCTACTACCATATCTACTCCTTTTTTTAACACTAAGTCTGCCATTTCGCGTCCATATTCCGCAGGATATGTGTCATCCCCGTCTACCATCAAATAACATTCCGCATGAATTTCTCTAAACATACGACGAATGACATTACCTTTTCCTTGACTATATTCGTATCGAACAACTGCTCCTGCTTTCCCAGCGATTTTATCTGTATTATCTGTGGAATTATTATCGTAAACATATATAACTGCTTCAGGTAATTCTCTTTTCCAATCGTCTATTACTTTTTCTATTGTTTTACTCTCATTATAACATGGAATTAAAACTGCTATTTTATCCATCTTTCCTCCATACTACCAAATTCAATCGACATCCAATATTTTATATCTTCAATACAGAGGCATCCAATATTTCACTGTATAATATAAAAATGGATTCATGTTAATTAAATCACCATATCTGCCAATGATGAACAAATTATAAATATTTAAAAAAATTGACACCCCTACTAATACTGCAACTATTTTATGAAAATATAGCATTTCCTTCCTATTATTTAATATCATTTCTAGTGAAAATAATATTAATACCGTGTTTAAAATTAGCAGCCACCCAAAATCACTCATATATCGTTGCGTTATTCCTGATAATTGAATATCCGCTAATAAAATAATAAATGAACACATTAAACATAATATAGATAATTCAAATATCTTATATTTTTTCAAAATCTTTTTCATTTTAAACACACTAAAATTGAGTATTACAATAGGATTCATGGGAAGAAATCCACATATAATAAATTCATAACTTGTATATCCCATATAATCATTACTTAGCTCTGTAAGCTGCCAAAAAGGAAATTGCGGTTTTATTCTAATTGGTTGAAATAGATATTCAAAAATACCCAAAGGCCATCTTTCAAAAACAAATCCCCTATGGGTCATATCATTACTCGTCAAATTGTAATTTGCTCCAAAATCAAATACCGAACCAAATCGAACATAATTATAATACATTAAAAATGTACCAATAATCAAAAATGGCACCATAACGCAGCAAGTATTAACAACTCCAGCTTTCGAAAAAAACAATCTTTTTTTTACTATTTCATTAGCAAAAATAGGAAATGCAAAAAACATGACAATTGCCAAATGCGGCCTGCATCCCATCATTAATGCAATTAGTACCGCTCCTATTGTTAAGCGAAATCTGTTAATTGTAATACCATCGCTAGCACTTAAATAATATCCTATTCCCAGCGTTCCAAGTAGTAAAGAAACCATAATTGGACAAGAATATATATTTCCAAA
This sequence comes from uncultured Lachnospiraceae bacterium, assembly GCA_951800145.1. Lineage (GTDB taxonomy): Bacteria > Bacillota > Clostridia > Lachnospirales > Lachnospiraceae > Caccovicinus. Next base: position 5,876 of record CATOJE010000047.1, read on the forward strand.
ATGCACTAAATAAACAATCGCACTTCCCCATATATAGAAACTACTCATTAATAAATACATTCCAAGACTAGTTTCTTTAAAATACTTCTTAACAAATTGAAACATCATAAAAAAGGCAGCAATGCAATACATTATTCCACATGATGTGACTAAATCCCATGTTTTTAAATCAGAACCTGTAATTATTTTATATGGTACAAAAAATAAAATCGCTGGAATAATGCCAAAATATGAATAATAATTTCCGTTATAATACGCATAATCCCAATCAAATTTTTCCATGTGTTCTTCTATGACTACTTTATGTCTTTCTGTTGGATCATATGGATTTTCCATCATAGATAAAGATTCTGGGGGTTTTCGTTCTAAAAATACTTGTCCATTCATTAGTGCATCGGCCAATTCATTATATTGAGAATGTGCTGGCCAATCCTTTATAAACTCTGGCATAGCTAATGATGGCTGCATCGTCTGGCCAATGTAAAATATAAAAAGTATTTGTAGTACAATGCAAAAAGCAACAGAATACCTCTGACTAAGTAAAGACAGATTAAGCTTTTCACAAAAAAGCCATTTTCCTTCTACAAAACTTGCAAAATATAAAAACCCTAGAAGAATAATCAAAAAACGAATTACAATAAAATCAAATGGCACCTGAGTATTAAGACTTAGACCGTTAATTTTAAAATATGATTCATTATTCGCTAGAAAATTAATTTTTATGGCTGTGCTTTTCCCACTAAGATGTAGTCGAATATATTTGCTATTTATAATTCCATTAACAGTTTCCTTTTCTGGCAGTAGAAAGTAATTTTTGTTCGCACTATCTGTTGCTCTTACCGCCAAATTCATTTTTTCAGAAGCCTTGCCATCTCCTACTGTAAGATCTATAAATAAATTTTTGACATTTTTATTAATGTTTTTAAATTCTAAGAAGGCTTGCTCTACATTTATGATTTTTCCTCTACCATCTCCATACCACTCTATTCCTTCTCCTGTTAAAACTTCATAATTTGTTATGGGACGAAAAAGAATGGATTCCCAATGTCGAAAATTAAATACAAATACTTCAACCAGTATTGCTATCAAAATAATTTTCAGCGTTTTTTTTAAATATTCTTTACGTATTATTTTTTGCATCCTCAACTGTGCTCCCCTTATCACCGTCATTTTTTAAACGCGGTATATACTTTGGCTTCGTAATTAATCTATTATGTTTTTATTTGAAAGCATAAAGTTTTTTATGCAAATTTTAAATATTTGAGTCGAAATTTTTCTTTTAAAATTCCCAATTATTTTTTATATTCCCAAATATCCTTTCCAAAAATCCTCCGAAATCAACACTTCTTTTTTCCTCCGATATCTCTCCCGAATTTCCTTCTCATGCTTTGCAAAATACCATAAATCCCTCTTATAACGCTCTTGTAGCTCCTTAAAACGCTTCTTATCTATCTCCTTCACACACCCATTCCTTTGTGCCGGATTCACCGCAATATACGTTTTTTTCATCTCCATTTTCCCTGGCGTGTAACCGAAGTCAAAAGGAATTACCGCAGGGGTTTTATCCAACAAAAACGCAGGACATAACCGATGGCCATTATAAGTAAAACGGTACAGCCATTTTTTCAAAAACTTTCTTGGGTTATCCTCATATGGATCCATATACACATCCACATCCTCCCGCTCCAGATGCTCTAATGGCTCCATCCTCTGATTCAGCTTCCCATTTTCTTTTACTATTTTTTCTCCTTTGTCCTTCATAATAAATTCAGGGCCTTTCATAAAATCCTCAAGGGCACGCAATAATAATTCCGCCGCATTATAGTCATGCTTCAGCATATTATCTCGATAAAATTTCTTTATACGGCCAATTAAGTTTGCATCTGGTAAAACACCGGTAGTTGCCTGAGCAATTAACATATTCCTGCATTCCTGATATAAACTCATCGAAGCGCTGTATTTTCCATAGAATCCCATATGCCAAATGCAGATTCCATTCATAGATATCATTTGCGCTTTGCATCTTAAGGAATATTCCATATCATCTGCACGGATAAACAAAGGCAAGGGAAGCCCTTCTTTTTCGATTACTTGAATCGGAATACAGCAATACCACCACCCCTGAAAAACATTTTTCCTTTGAAAGCTCTCCTCATTTTGCAAATTGTCATGCAACCGAAAATGATCATACTTTGGCTTTAATGGGGCGAAGGTTCCCATGTCATCCACACTTCCAATATCCTCATGTTGGATATTCATTTTTTCTAATGTAAGCATTGCCCCACTAATAAAACTGCTCCGATACTCCTCCCTCACATATTTCAGCAATACATATGTCCTGAAAATACTGTCCGGTAAAATCATCACATCGTCATCCATCAAAAGCACATGGGTAGGCTTCGGCTCCTGGTGAAGGCATTCGATCATCCCTCTTGCATACCCCCCAGATCCCCCTGTATTCTTATTTGGATGATAATGAATTCTCTCATCCTCTGGAAAATCCTCCCGTTTTAATGTCCTTCCATTATCTACGATATGAATCCGGAAATGTTCACGAAACTCGTCATCCCCATCGAGAACTCCCGCCTTTAATCTGGCGATATTTTTTTTAATGAAGTCTTCCTTCCAGCAGGTTGTGGTCGCTAATGCAAGCTCCACCGGGTTAACTGTTTCCTCGTCAAATTCTCCTTCATAGTACCCGCCAAATATCCTTATCTCCCCATAGGTCTTTATTTCAAATCCTAAAAGCTGCTCCTGATTTTCCGGAAATTCCAAACAAATCTTGGTTCTTTCCTCACCGGATAATCTCTTCCTTCCCAGTGCAACCCGCTTCGGGACATCGTTTACCAATGAATATCCGCAAAGGGTAATCTCGCAATTCCCCTGGATTTCCAAGAATAAGAATACTTCCTTGATAGAGGTATATTTTCGCCATTTCCCATAGGATACGCTGTTAAAGTAAGTGCAAAATTCTACGGTTTCGTATTTATTCAGGCACAAATACCCCTCCACGGATTCTTCCGTTAAGACTCCTTTACTTCCGCGGTAAAACATCTCTCTGTAAGAAAATAGCGCGTCATCATCCGGAAATAAAATATGCTGAATCTTCTGCTTCATGGTTTTCTCCTCTTTTTCTAAGGTATCTCAAGTATGTTCTTAAAAGCTTTTTTATGATTTACCGCCGTTACCGCAGCATCTCCATATACGCATCCCCCACCCTCTCCACATCTCCCTTCATCCTCACCGTTCCATGGTCCAGCCACAAAGCATGATCACACACACTTTTCACCGAATCAATGGAGTGGGACACATACAGCAGGGTAGTCCCCCTGTCCCGCATCTCACTCATTCGCCGCTCACATTTCTGCTGAAACGCATAATCCCCCACCGCCAGCACCTCGTCACAGATCAGGATATCCGGGCGCACTACGGTTGCGATGGCAAATCCCAGGCGTGCCGCCATACCAGAGGAATAGTTCTTGATAGGCATGTCCAGGAAGTTCCAAAGCTCCGCGAAGTCCACGATCTCATCGAAATGCTCCTGCATAAAATACTTGTTGTAGCCCAGCACTGCCCCGTTTAAATAGATGTTTTCCCTGGCAGTCAGATCTCCGTCAAAGCCTGCCCCCAGCTCGATCAGGGGAGCGATGGAGCCCTGGATTTCCACCTTCCCCTTATAGGGCTTTAGGATTCCGCAGATCAGCTTCAGAAGGGTGGATTTCCCGGAACCATTGGTGCCGATGATTCCCCAAGCCTCCCCCTTTTTTACCTGGAAGCTTACGTCCTGGAGCGCCAGGAATTCCTTGAACATTAATTCACCCTTCAGCAACTTGACAAAATACTCCTTTAAATTATCGATCCGCTCGGACGCCATGTTAAAGCGTACCACCGCGTGCTCTACTCGAACTGCATAATTCTCTTTTTCACTCATTCCTTCACCTATATCCCGTTTTTTGAGGCGCTTCTCAAAACGCTGCTGCTGTTCATTGGCTGCCATTCACCATACATCCTGCTTCCAACGGCTTCTTTCTTTTTCTACCATAGGATACCCTGCAGCCTCCAGGGATGCCTGAACCGCTGTCATCCTGTCAATATCAATCACACCCCTAAATATACAAGATAAATTTATCCTGGGTCTTCATAAAGGCCCAGCTTCCCACCCCCAGCATCAGGAGGGACATGGCCATCCCATAGAGGATCAGCCTTCCGTCGGGGAATGACGCCTCCAGCACGATGGTGCGGAACTGGGTGATGTAGGAATACAGCGGATTTACATGCTTGATCAGCCATGCCAGCCCTTCCGGCAGCTGGCTGATGGGGTAAAAGATGGGTGTGGCGTACATCCACGCGGTTAAGAACGCGCTGTAGATATACTGGATATCCCGGAAAAATACGGTTCCCTGGGCCAGGAACAGCCCCAGCCCCAGGGCAAATACATAGACCTGCACCAGAATCGCCGGGATAAACAGCATGAATATAGTAAATCTCACCTGGCAGATAAGGAATACGATGAGCATTGCCCCCAGGGCAAATACCATATTCACAAAGGAGCTGGTGATTCTGGACAGGGTGAAGATATATTTGGGGACGTAGGTTTTCTTCATCAGCGCTGCATTGCCGGTGATAGACCACATCGCCTGGTTGGTGGATTCGGACACGAAGTTATAGATGGTCTGGCCGATGATCAAATACACGGGATAGTTTTCAATGTCAAAGCGGAACATATTGGAGAAGATCAGCATCATGATCCCCATGATCATCAGCGGGTTTAAGATGCTCCACAGATAGCCCAGAAAGCTTCTCCGGTATTTTAATTTAATGTCCTTCATCACCAGCTGCTCTAATAAGGGCCAGTAGCGCCGGAAAACCTCCATACGTTTTGCAGTGATTGTCATTTTTCTTTTAAATACTCCTTCCAGGCGGACCAGTTTTCCGGGGCGGTCATCTTTTCCTCATATTCCCGGGCGGCCCGGTCATAATGCCGGTGAAATGCCAGCAGCAGCTTTCCTGTACGGCGGGCTATGGCAAGCAGCTTTCTGTAATCCCGCTTTACAAGCAGTCCCCTGCCGCTTCCCGGCTCATACCAGACTACCTTCCCCTTCCGGAATGCTTCCCAGGGAGAGTCTAAGGTGGTCATCAGCTTCACCTGAGTCCAGTCTCCCGGCAGCAGCAGGCCGTTCAGGGTGAGATAGTGAATCCAGCTTCCCTTTTTTCCTTCCCAGGGTCCTTTTCGGATCCGCTCCATGGTAAAGCCTTTCAGGAAGTCCTCCAGCTGACGCTGCAGCTGGCCGGCCTCGGCCTGGGGGAGCTGCTGGAAAATCTCATCCATGGGGCGGTACTGGCAGGCTTTTTGGCGGACTTTCCTGTTCAATGCCTCCCCATCCTGGCTCCAAAGCCATTCCGGCCCTTTCAGGAAATCCAGGGTGCCCTGGTACACTGCCTCCCCATCCGGATACCGCATCCGGATGGCTGCCGTAATCATGGCTTTTATCACGAAATTCCGTGCGGTTTTCTTCTTGTTTCCTGTCCCATGGAGCAGGATGGTGATTAATTCATTCCGGATATCATAGTAAAGGGTGCTGCTCTCAAAGGTCAGGTCAAATGCCTTGTGCCACACCCCGATTCCATTGAGAAACAGCATCCCCTTTTGCTGATTCCGGAGGCAGAATTCGATGTCGTCCCGATGGATGAACAGGGGAAGGGGTAAATTATCCCGGCCCACGGTATTCAGGGAATAGCAGCAGCACCACCAGCCGGAATACCATTCCCTTTCTCTCCCAGGTTCTGTCAAATAGGGGCAGGAAGCAGTGTCAAAGTCTCTCAAGTCCAGATTTTTCTCCGGATTTTTCACCACCCCGTTCTCCCATACCTCCCCGGCGCAAAGGAGGACATAGGGGTAATCCTCCCGCATCAGCGCGCCTCCTACCGATGCTTCCCTCCAGGGCTCCTTTAACGTTGCCAGCAGCCCATATAACCGCACCAGCAGGTCCGGATCCAATGTCACATCGTCATCCATCAGCAGCACATGGGTGAGCTGGCAGGCTTCCTTTTCCTCCAGAACTTCCAGGATCCCCCTGGTAAAGCCTCCGGCTCCTCCTGCATTTTTATTAGGGAATATCTGTATCCTGCCCCGGGAGCCTGCTGCCAGCCTCTGGATTTCCTCCTGGCCCTCCAGAGTTCTCCCATTATCCGCCACATAGATCCGAACATGGGAGGCTGCATCCAGCTCTGTGCGGTTTAAGATCCCCTTCATGAGCTGAGTCAGGTTCCTGGCCACATAAGCCTCCCGCCGGTAGGTACAGATGTCGATGCCGATGTTAACTGGGCAAACCTGCTCCTCCCTCACGCTGGCGACAAACATTCCCTGCAGGCGGCGCTCGCCGCCTGAAGCCTGCCCCCTGTTCGAAACCGGCTCCTCGCCCGGCCTTTGTATTTCATCTGAGCTTTGCCCCTGATTCCCACTCTGCCTTCCGTCTGCGCCTTGCTTCCCATCCGGGCTTTGCTTCCCGTCCTCCTCCTTCTCCGCCTCCCACAGGCTGTACCAGAATACCCCGTCGGAATAGGCTTCATAAGGAACGGGAATCCGGTATTCCTTCTCCTCCCCCGCCTCTAACCGGATCCGGGAAATGGCCGTCCGGTCATGGTACAGGATCAATTCCTCATAGCCCTTCAGATTCAAAAGCAGGAACAGTTCCTCGATGCTGGTGTAGGCTTTCCGCTTTTTGATGTAAAATAGATTAAAGTATCCGTCAAAATCCACCTGCCTTCCCCGGCGGTGGTAATATAGCTCCGAAATCCTGCAAATCTCCTCTGACGGCAGCAAGGTACTCTGAAGCTGAATCTCCATCGTTCTCCCCTTTTGTCCCTGAAAACCGCCCGGTCAGGGCATTTCACCTTTCCAGGAACTTCCTTTTTCCTCTTATTGCCGTTTGTTGCAAAATGTATAGGTTTTGAGACAAAATTTTTCTAGTGCAAGTTGTTGTAAAAAAATCGGGATTTTATTGAATTCTTCATTACAATGTGTTAGAATAAGCACAGTTTGTTTGCTTATAAAGACTGTCTCAAAATCTATAGGTTTTGAGACAATATGACAGATATGTTTTCCTTGTATTTCCCTCAAACATCATAAAATGATGTTGGGGTCAAAAGGTATTTTGACCCCTTTGATGCCGCGGATTGCTCCGCATTTCATGCTCCCGCAATCCTAAAATGGATAAGCATTCCCAAAGCCTTCGGGAATGCTTATCCATCTTTTTCTTTATTATAACCGTCTGGCGCCACCTCTTCCAGCCGATCCTCACCACTCAGCAACGGATCCGTCCCCATGCCGCCAGACCGGATTTCTCCAGGCATGGGGATTTTTATTTTCTTCCAAAACCAGCTCCTTATTAACCTCCACTCCCAGCCCGGGCCCCGCCGGGAGCTGCACATAGCCGTCAGTAAAGGCAAAATCCTCCCGGTTCATCACATAGTCCAGAACACTTCTCCCCACATTATAGTGGATCCCCATGCTCTGCTCCTGGATCACTGCGTTATAGCAGGTCGCGTCGATATTCAGGCAGGCGGACAGGGCTATAGGGCCCAAGGGGCAGTGAGGCGCCAGGGCCACATCATAGGCCTCTGCCATGGATGCAATCTTTTTTACCTCTGTCAATCCTCCGGCGTGGGATAAGTCCGGCTGAACGATATCCACGCCCCCCAGGCGGAAAAGGCGTTTAAAGTCCCATTTTGTGTACAGCCTCTCCCCTGCGGCGATGGGGATATTGCAGGCCCTGGCAATCTCTGAAAAACATTCCATGTTCTCGCACAGCACCGGCTCCTCCAGAAACATAGGGTCAAATTCCTCCAGCTTTTTGGCCAGCACCTTGGCCATAGGCTTGTGGACCCGGCCGTGGAAATCCACCGCGATCCCGAAATGCTTCCCGCAGGATTCCCGGATAGCCGCCACCCGCTCCAGCACAGCATCCACCTTTTCGTAGCTGTCGATATACTGCAGCTCCTCTGTGCCATTCATCTTTACGGCCTGGAAACCGGCCTCCTTCTTCTTCCTGGCCTCTTCCCCCACGTCCGATGGCCGATCCCCGCCAATCCAGGAGTATACCTTCATCCTGTCCCGGCAGGCCCCGCCCATAAGCTCATAGACCGGAACATTAAGATATTTTCCCTTCAGATCCCACAGGGCCTGGTCAATCCCGGCGATGGCGCTCATCATCACGCCGCCGCCCCGGTAAAATCCGGCCCGGTACAGGGTGGTCCAGATATCCTCGATCCGCCTGGGATCTGCTCCTAAAAGATATTCCTTCATCTCCTCCACGCAGGCCCTCACCGTCCCGGCATGCCCCTCTAAAACCGGTTCCCCCCAGCCTGAATAGCCGTCATCTGTCTCAATCTCCAGAAAGCACCATCGGGGCCGAACCAGGTAAGTATGTATTGCTTTCACCTTCATGTTCCTTTATTACGCTCCTTTTTCTTGTTTGATCTGTGGGCTGCCCTTCAAAGCCTGGCAGCCAGCTGGATGCTGGTACATCATGTTGCAAATAACTATACCAATCACTTGCCAAACCATGTATTCGTGTCTTGCTCCAGCTATTTGCCGAAGGATGTGCCAAAATACTGCTCCTCCACAAATTTCCTCACCGCCTCCCAGTCCCGGGAGCCGGCCAGCTCCTTTGGAAAAAGGCTGCTGCCCAGCCCCACCCCAAGGAAGCCATGGGCCATAAACTCTCTCCAGTTCCCATACCGCACTCCCCCGATGGCCACATAATCCGTATCATCAAAGGGCCCCTTTAAGGTTTTCACATAGCTTAAAGGCAGCTCTCCTGCGGGAAATAGCTTCAGCAGCCTATATCCATATCGCCTGCAAAGCCCCACATCGCTGGGCGTCATCACCCCGGGCATCAGAGAAAGCTTCCTTCCTGCACAGTAGTCCAGGATATGCTCGTCTGTATTCGGGGTCAGGAGAAAATCTGCCCCCGCCTCTACTGCCTGGCTGATTAAGTCAGTGGTTACCGCCGTACCAGCCCCGATTTCTGCCCTTTTGCCCATAGCCTCCTTTAACAAGCAGATCTGCTCCAGCCCGTCCCTGGAATTAAGCGCCACCTCAAAAATCCGGATCCCGCCTTTCAAAAGCGCCATCCCCATGGGAAGGGTATCCTCCCTTGGCACGTTCCGAAGAATCGCCACAACCGGGCTTTCTTTTAACCTCTCCTTTAGCTCCATCCTTACCTCCTGCCTCCTTAAATAAAATCTCCTTCGATCCCCTCCAGCACCTGCCGGTCCAAAATCGCCAGAGCCGCACAGGCATTTCCAAGCATCTGACAGATCTCAATCTTTACACATTGCCCCGCCAGCATGTAGGCGTCCATAAAGGATATCCCCCATCCCCGCTCCACCCGGCGGATCAGATCGTACACTGCGCTTTTGATGGAGGCCTCGATGGAATTATTTACAAATCCCAGGGAGCCTATAAATTCCGGGGTATTCACCTGGGGCCATTCAAACCAGGGCATGTCCTTTCGTTTCATAACCTCCACGCTTAAGGTCACCCTTCCGTCGCACTCCACCGCGCAGCCCAGAAGCTCTCCTGCCCCCTGCTTTCCATGGAGATCGCCCAGAGAGAGCAGGGCGCCCTCTACATTGACTGGCATGATAATGGTGCTCCCCTTCTTGATATAATGGCAGTCCACATTGCCCAGGATATCCTTATGGGAATAAAAGGCGGCTATTACCTCATCCTTCATCACCGTACCTATGGTTCCGATAAAAGGCTCTGTCTCCACCATCACCTGCTTTTTTCCCAGATCCAGCTTCATCCTGTCCCCGGTCACATCGCACCACCGGGTATCCGGCGGAAAGCACTCCGGGTAATAGGGATTCGCGAACACGCCCTGGCCCGGCACATAGGTGTAATACCCCTCATTGCCGCTGTCTCCCAGCAGGATATCGTGGATGGTCACTGCCAGACAGTCCCCCGCCCTGGCCCCCTCCACAAAGATAGGCCCGGTCACCGGATTCGCCAGCACGGACATCACATGGTCATGATCCCGGAACATGGGATTTTCCCGGCTAAGGTACATATTATCCGCGCGGATGGTCTCCACCTCAATCTTCTCCCCAGGCCGGATGCTTGCCCTGGGAGGATTCCTTGAATCCATATAAAAATGAACATTTTCCCGGTTTCTTGAAAGCCGTTTCATACTTAGCCTGTCTCTCCTTTCTAAGTCTTCATGGGCTCGTCGCCAGACACCGCCGCCCATGGAAATCCGGCGGCGCCTCACGGAGCGCTGCCTGTGAACAGCACCAGGCGCTGCCCTTACCCCTTTACCGCCCCGGCCGTCAGCCCCTGCACCAGATGCTTCTGGGTCAGAATGGTGAAAAAAAGTACTGGAATGGTAATCAGGATTCCCGCTGCCGCCATATTAGCCCAGGCCACCTCCCGGATGGTCACATAGCCCATCACCGACAGGGTCACCGTCTTGGCATTCTTCGAGGTAAAGATCACTGCAAATAAAAATTCATTCCAAATACCAATCAGCGTCAGAATAGCCGTCGCCGAGATTCCCTGCTTTGTAATGGGAATGGCAACCTTGAACAATGCCCCCAGCTGGGTGCAGCCGTCCACCCTGGCGCTTTCTGTAAGCTCCTGCGGGATCTCGTCGAAAAATCCCTTCATCATCCAGATCACCAGGGACAAGCTGATAAAGGTGTAGAGAATAATCATCCCCACCTTCGTATCCATCAGCCCCAGCTGGCGGTACAGCAAAAACAGCGGAATCACCACCACAATCGGCGGCATAAACCGGGTGGACAGGATAAAAAAGCTGATATCCTGCTTCCTTTTAAAAGAAAATTTGGACAATGCATAGGCTGCCGGCACGCCGGCCGCCAGGGCGATTCCCGTAGCGGTCAGGCAGATACAGATGCTGTTTCCCGCCTGCTTTAAAAATCCCTTTGTGGTAGGAACCCACCGCCCGCTGGCATTCTGGGCCGCCCCAAACAAAACCTCCTTATAATTCTCCAGGGTAGGACGAAAAATCAATTTCGGAGGCATAGTTAATGCCTGATCCGCTGTTTTTAAGGAGATATTCACGATCCACCAGACCGGGAACAGGGTAAGAGCCAGCACCGCTGCCATCAGAAGGAATACAAGCGCCTTCCCTTTCCATCTCTTTTTATTCATAAAAAACCTTCACTCCTGTTTTATTGATAAATAGCTTAAACAGATTATTTGCGATTACCAGCAGTATCAATGACATAGCCGCCGCAGCGCCGAAGTCAAACCAGGTAAAGCCCTTTGTGTAAATATAGAAGGGCAGAAGCTGCGTGGCTTCCCCCGGCCCACCACTGGTCATGATGTAAACCAGATCGTATGCCTTTAAGGCCTCGATGGAGCGGAGCAGCACCAGGGTCAGCAGCACCTGCTTCAGCATAGGGATGGTCACCCGAAAGAGAATCTGCATGGAGCTGGCTCCATCGATCCTCGCCGCCTCATAAACATCTGTGGGCAGGGAGGCCAGGCCGGCGGTGATGGTAAGGAAGCTAAAGGGCATCCACTGCCAGATATTCACCACCAGCACAGAAAGGAAGGCGGTCCGGCCGGAGGCGATCCAGGCCGGGCCCTTGATCCCTGCCAGGGACAGAAAGTAATTAATGGGCCCATAGCTGGTATTATACATAACCTTCCAGAACATCCCGGCCACCACCGGTGTGATAGCCATGGGGATCAAAATCAGGGTTCTTAAAATACGTATCCCCCTCAGCTTACGGTTAAAGAGCCAGGCGGTAATAAATCCGGTTACCACCTCCCCTGTGACCGTAGCTATCAGATAAATACATGTCCTTCCCAGACTTTTCCAAAATGACATATCCCTTACAATGCTGACATAATTTCCCATACCGGTAAAAACCGGCGCAGGGCTGGATACATTCCAGCTGCACAGAGAAAGGTAAATCAGGGAAATGGTAATATAGCCTGCGAACGCCAGAAGCAGGATCAGAGACGGCGCCAGAAACAATGCCAGATAATGCCGTTCCGCCCATCCACTTCTTCCCGGTGCTGTATTGTCACTTGGTTTCTTCAATGTCATTCCCCCTTTATCTCTCTATGTATTCTCGAAGTACCTTTTCCCTTAATTAATATAGCCTTTATCCTTCAGCATCCCCAGAATCTGATCCTGAGCCCCATCCAGAGCCTTCTGGGCGCCCTCTGTGTTCTCACTGGAGATCACGTCCTGAAGTGCGATTCCCAGATAATCTCCCATCTCATTCCAGTTTTCAAATACCGGGCGGTAGCCGGCGTCTGCCTTCTCCAGCGCCTCCACGCAGACGTCAATATATGCTCCATTCCCCACATACTGCATCTGGTCGATAAATTCCTGAGATTCCCAGGTAGATCTTCTCGCCGGAACGCCGGTGGCCAGGCCCCGCTTCTGGGTGATCTCCGGGCTGGTAGCCCACTCGATAAAAAGCCACGCTGCTTCCTTCGCATCGGTATAATTATTAATGCACATAATATGAGAATAAATCGAAGGCCACTGGCCGCCCTTCCCTCCGGGAACCATGGCATATCCCCATTTCCCCGCAGTGGAGGAGGTATTCTCATCTTCGATAATGGTGGCAAATACATTTGCATCCATGGTGATGGCAATGGCCCCGGACATCTGCGCATTCTGGATATCCAGGTTCGTATATCCAGCCACATCCGATGGCCCGAACTGCTGCAGAAGGCCTGCATAATACTGCACCGCCTCAACTGCCTCCAGCGTATTAACCGTGGGCGTCATATCCTTGGGAAAATCCACAAAGAAGTCCCCCCCAAAGCCCCGGAAGAACTGGGTCCAGGTATAAATATTCATGCCAGAGCCTCTTAAACCCCGCAGCCCAATGGCCCTTGTGCCATTTGGATCATCGATTCTTTCGCACACATCCCACAGCTCCTCAAAGGTCTTCGGCACCTCCACGCCCTTTTCCTCAAAAATATCCTTCCGGTAGAACATAATGGAGGTCTCCCCGGTGCTGGGAATCCCGAATAATTCTCCGTCATACTTAGCCGCTCCCATGGGCCCGGCTAAGATATCCTCCTTGTCATACCATTCCATATCCGTCAGGGCGGGATTATTCAAATATTCCTCCACCTTGGCAAGATAGCCTGCCTTGGCAAACTCCGCGATCCGCATCATATCCATGGTAAAGCAGTCGATATTCCCTGTGTGGGAGGAGGTGTCCAGCTGAATCTGCTGATAAAGCTGCTCCTCCGGATACTGCTGGATGGTCACCTGGATTCCGGTAAGATCATAAAACTCCGGAAGCAGAGACTCCAGATAATCCGCCTCTGTCCCCAGATAGGTGGCCAGCACCACCTCCTCGCCTTCAAACTGCTTCCAGTCAAAGCTGTCTACAGACACCGCCGGCCCTTCGCTCTCCGCCCCGCTGTCCCCGGGCGCGCTGCTCTGGCCTTCGGCCTGAGCGGTTGTCTGGGCTGCTGTGTCAGAGGCCGGCGCATCCTTAGCCGGCTGGCCGGAACACCCGGCGATAGCGATCACTCCCATCAAAAGTGCAAATCCACATGATAAAAATCTCTTCTCCTTCATAATAAATTCCCTCCTCTAATTCCAAAATGCTCCCTGCATTTACTGCTGCTGCATTTCACTGGCTGCCGCCCTTTCCTCTGCCTCCCTCTTTTCTGCCGCCCTTTCCTCTGCCATCCTCTCTTCTGTCGCCTTCTCCTCCCTGAGCACCTTAATGCTTCGGTCAATGGTGCAGTACATCAGCACCTTGGCAAGCTCCGCCTCCTTTCTCTCGATGGCCATATAGATATTCCAGTGGTCATTGGCGCTGAACTGGGTTCCTATGGTAGAATTCATCTCTGTAAAATGGGTCTCCAGAGCACTCCGCAAATTCAGCATAGAAGAATAAAATAATTCATTCTGAGTTGCACTGGAAATCGCCAGATGGAACCGGACATCCGCTTCCGAATACTCCTTGGAATCATTGGTCCGGCTCATCATATCCGTCACTGCCAGCTTAATCTCCAGCAGATCCTTCTCCCTCCGCTTTTGGGCCGCCAGATACGCCCCCTCTGCCTCGATGCCCTTCCGAAACTCTAGCAGCTTGATAATCTCGTCCTTATTAATGGGAGTCAAAACCTCCGGAACCGTCAGGCTGCCGCTCTCAATGGTCCGTATCACATAGCTGCCGCTCCCATGCCTGGTCTCGATCATGCCGATGCTGTTCAGTCTCTGAAGTGCTCCCCGGATGGTGTTCCGGCTGACCCCCATCTCCTTTGCCAGCTGGACTTCCCCGGGAATCTTACTTCCCACCAGCCACTGCTTCGTGATAATCGCATGCTTCATCTCCAGATAGGCATTAGTAACCAGATTTGCACCTTCCAACCGTTTTTGTTCCACCACTTCACTCCCCCTCCAGGCTTTCCCTATGTCAAAGATAACATAGATAATGTGAAAAGTCAATATTTTATTTGTTTATTTTGCATATTTGTATTGATATATATTATTTATTTTTAGATATTTTAGACAAATATTCTCAAGAAAAAAGAACAACTTTTCTCTCCCCCTGAATTTTCCCGCCTTTTCTCAGGGTACAACTTCTGCACTTTTGTGGTACAACTTTAAGCTGTGTTTGCAACGCAGTTTGCATATCAGCGTTACGGTTCACACCCAGCCAGCGCTCACCCAGACCAAGGAAATAGATGCAAAAAACGCCAGGGACAACTATCGTCCATGGCGTTTTTGTAGCAGCAAAATGAATCTGATAATCAGGAAACCGAAGAAATCTTCATCAACAACAAAACTGAATTTCAGGCCACAATAATTTTTATATTACATGTTCGGCATAGGTGCAGTATAGTATCCCAGCTTATGGAAATTATACCACTCTAATATCTTTTCTTCACTTGCCACATTTAAAGCAAGTAAAAGCTCCTTTGCAAATTCCATAGGCGCTGTGCCATTTGCCGTAATGATATTTTTATCACTGACCGCCTGCTTTGCCACATACTTTGCTTCTCCTGTGTAAGCGGAGCCTGCCCACTGCTTCAGATCCTTCATATCGTTGCTCGTATGCATTACGTCATTTAAGACACCCACTGTACCCAAAAAGGCAGATGCATCACAAATACCGCCTAATACCTTGCCCTTTTGATAGCATTCCTCTGCAAGAGCTTTCATCTGCTGGGCATTTTCGTCTCTCCAGGTCATCCCGCCAATTAGGATCAAAGCCTCATAGTCCTTTGGAACAGATGCAATATCATAATCAGGCAATACTCGGAAGCCTCCTATGGACAGGACAGGATCCTTTGACAGCGATACCGTTTTTATATCATACTGCCCTTGTCCCAACATGGTTATTGCAGATGTTATATATGCCGCTTCCCAATCCGCATACTGCTGTAAGATTACAAATAAAATTGTTTTTTTCATACTGTCTTCTCCTTCACAAATTTCTCTATACCATTATATAGGACAACCCGCCAAAAGATGCTGATGAGGGCGATCACTGGGCAATTATCGTTTCCGCATCCACCATCCCCGCCTTCCTTCCCTTCATTCGTTACTGTTCGCGGCCTTGCCGTTCACAGCAGCAAAATCCTTGACAGCTGATTTTTTCAGTAATATAATTACCCTATAACTTTTAGAAAGGAGCGTATCTATGGAAGGTTCAGATTGTTACCGATTAATCATCCGGCGAGACAGCGGAATTTGTCAGAGAGATAGGTGCGCTTTATTCAAAGCGTAGTTTTCGTGCGCCTATCTGTCCTATATGACCTCGTTGCCATCGCCAAAGCAAGGGCGGTGGTATTATTATGCTCTTTTGAGCGAAGTCACCGCTCAAAACAGATAGGAGGTCATGAAGATGAAACTGAAATTCACCTGCGTGCAGGAAATTTTGAATATCCTGCCCACCCAAATCGACCCTGCAGTGTCAAACAATGTATCAGACAACTATCACCCCAGCAATCCTGCCCATGCATTACAGGAATTGAATTCCCCGGAGAAAGCGGTTATTCTTCTCAAAAATATGGATGCCGGCTATGCCATCCCTGCTTTGGACGCTTCCCGCAGAATGGCAGGTAATGTGACCTCGGATGAAAATATGAAAGGGATGGAACAGGAGCTGAGTGAAGATTACGCGAAGTTAGCTGGCTTGACCGCAGAGGAGGATTTGCACGAAAGCCTGTGGGACAGTATGAAAAAGCGGCTTCCATGGCTTGTTCTTCTTCTGGGACTGGGTCTGGTAGTTTCCAGTGTGGTAGGCGTGTTTGAATCCATCGTGTCCCAAGTAGCCGTAGTCATCTGCTTTCAGTCTCTCATCCTG
This sequence comes from uncultured Lachnospiraceae bacterium, assembly GCA_951800145.1. Lineage (GTDB taxonomy): Bacteria > Bacillota > Clostridia > Lachnospirales > Lachnospiraceae > Caccovicinus. The sequence goes on from CATOJE010000047.1 coordinate 22,208, forward strand.
GATATGGCAGGCAATGTGGGGACTCAATCCCTGGCAGTGACGATTCGGGTCTTAATGGACGAGAAGCTCTCCGGCAAGGATGCACTTCATTTCGTGCGGAAGGAGATGCGGGTGGGCGGAACCAATGGTCTGCTTCTGGGCGCCCTCTCCTTTGCCTGTGTAGGCGCTTACCTGCATTTTTTCAAAGGGCTGACATTTTTCATCGGGTACATGGTCGCTGGATGTGTGGGGCTTGCGTTATTCCTCACCATGGTAGTTTCCAGTCTTGTGGGAACGATAATCCCCCTGCTTTTTCACAAAATGCATGTAGACCCTGCCGTTGCCTCCGGCCCTCTGATTACCACAGTCAATGATCTTGTTGCAGTCATCGTATATTATGGCCTTGCAGGCTTGCTCCTTATGCGCTTGCCCTTTGCCCCTTGAGCATAACAAAGATAAAGGTTCCTCATCCTCATCCATTCCTGGTATACCTGCATCCCGGGAAATTACTGCAGCCATAAAAGGCCCCGAATCTCCCGCTGCGCTTCACCAAATCCCCGCCGCACCTGGGGCACCTTCCAGCGGCCCCGGCGGGATCCGCCTCAGGCATACGCTTCCTCATCTCCTCGAAGCACTTCTGATTCATAATGCAATCATTCAACGCCCGGTGAGCGCCCTCTGTGCTGATATGAAAATATGCGGCAAGATCCGTCAGACGGTGATGAGAAAGCTCCTTTAAGCAGCCCCTGGCCATAAATAGCGTGTCAATGTAATCATTCTCCAGCTCCTTCTCATACAGCCTGGAAACTGCCTGGTATAAAAACTTCATATCAAAGCTGTGGATATTATGCCCCACCAGCACCTGGCCTTTGATAAATGGTAAAAATTGATCCATTACCTCCCGAAGCCCCGGCTCCTTCGCCACCATCTCATCTGTAATTCCATTTACCAGGGAAGCCTGTCTGGGGATAGGCCTCCCCGGATTCACAAGGGAGGAAAAGGTCTCCGTCACCACCCCATTCTTCACCTTTACCGCTGAGATCTCGATAATCTCATCCATCACCGGGCTCAGCCCGGTGGTCTCTAAGTCAAACACCACATAATCCGGCCGATAGCCGGACAGGCGGCTTCCCCGCTTCGTTTTTCCTTCTCTATCCATGGTATCCTCCGTAAATTCTCCTTCGTGATCGGCCAACCGTTGCGCTCTTTTCCTTCCCCTGCAGCCTGTCGAACTGCTAAGCTCCTTTCCCTTCCTCTGCAGCCCGTCAACCGTTACGCTCCCTTCCCTTCCTTCACACTCTACCGGATCGCCAGCTTCCCGTCTCGTACCTCCAGCACGCACCTTCCCCCGCGCTTCAGCCGCCCAAACAGAAGAAGCTCCGCTAAAAGAGGCTTCACCTCCCGGTCAATGACCCGATCAATCTCCCTGGCTCCATACTCCTTCGTGATCCCGGCCTGCCTTACATAAGCTGCCGCCTCCGGCGATATAGAAAGCTCCACCCTTCGCAGGGCCAGCTTATCCTGAAGCCCCCTTAACTTTTTCTCTGTAATCTGCCCTGCCATCTCATCATCCATCCCCTGAAAGAGGACGATGCGGCTTAAACGGTTCCGGAATTCCGGCTGGAAGATCCGGTTCACCGCCTCCATCAGGGCGTCCAGATTCATGGCGCTGCTGCCAAAGCCAATCTGGCTCTTCCCCACCTGGCTTGCCCCGGCATTGGAGGTCATTATCAGGATAATGTTGCGAAAATCCGCCTTCCTCCCCTGATTATCCCGCAGGGTGGCATAGTCCATCACCTGGAGAAGCACATTAAAAATATCCGGATGGGCCTTCTCGATCTCATCCAGCAGCAGAACTCCATGGGGATGGCGGCGGATCTCCTCTGTGAGAAGCCCGCCCTCCTCATACCCCACATACCCTGCCGGAGCGCCTATCAGCTTTGCCACCGTATGCTTCTCCGCATACTCGCTCATATCATAGCGGATAAAGGATATCCCCATCTCCGCTGCCAGCACCCTTGCCAGCTCTGTCTTGCCCACTCCGGTAGCCCCCACGAACAGGAAGCTGGCGATGGGCTTATTCTCATCATTTAATCCGGCCTTAGAAAACTTTACCGCATTGCATACCTGATCCACCGCCTCATCCTGGCCGAAGATCTGGCCCTTCAGCTCCTTATCCAGAGAGGATAGCTTCTCCATGTCCCCCTTTTCCACCGTCTTAGCCGGAATATTACAGGTTTTCCACAGCACCTCATTAATCAATGCCCTGTTCACCGTCTGGCTTTTCTGAGGAAGAGGGTGAAGGCGGCGGTAGGCCCCGGCCTCATCGATTAAATCAATAGCCTTATCCGGCAGGAACCGCTCATTTATATAGCGGCTGCTCACCTCCACCGCATGCTCCAACACTCCTTTTCCGTATTTTACACCGTGAAATTTCTCATAGCCGGATTTCAGCCCCTTTACGATCTGAATAGCCTCCTGGATATCCGGCTCCTTTATATCCACATTCTGAAACCGGCGCACCAGGCTCTTGCTCCCGGAAAAATGCTTCTTATACTCCTCATAGGTGGTGGCCCCGATAAAACGGATATGGCCGGCAGCCAGATAGGGCTTCAGAAGATTCGCCACATCCAGGCTGCCTCCATTCACCGCCCCGGCTCCCACGATATTATGGATTTCATCCAGATACAAGATAGGTTTCTCCTCCCTGGAAAGCCCTGCCATGATCATCTGAAACCGTTTCTCAAAATCTCCCCGAAACTGGGTTCCTGCTAAAAGCCCGCCTAAATCCAGAGCATACAGGTGAGCCCCGGATAATGGCTCCGGCACCCGGTTCTCGATAATCTGCCGGGCCAGGCCATAGGCCAGGGCCGTCTTCCCCACCCCCGGCTCCCCTATATGAAGCACATTATTCTTATCTCTCCGGCAGAGAATCTGTATGGTCCTTTCCAGCTCCTCCTCCCGGCCAATGAGAGGGTTCTGCCTTTTGCAGGTCTCGTTCATATCCTCCAAAAACTGCCGCCAGCGCCCGCCTCCGGGAACTGCCTTCCCTTTATTCTGCCTGCCGTCTCCAGGGCCTGCCCCTTCTCCATGCCTTCTGTCTCCAGGGCCTGCTCCTTCTCCATGCCTGCCATCTCCAAAGTCTGCCCCTTCTCCATGCCTGCCATCTCCAAAGCCATCCCCTTCTCCATGCCTTCGGTCTCCAAAGCCATCCATTTCCCCCGGTCTGCCATTTTCAAAATCTTCCATCTCATCCGACTCACTGTCTTCAAAATCATCCATTCCCTCTGGCTCACCGTCTCCAAAATCATCCATTCCCCCTGGCTCACTGCCTCCAAAATCTTCCATTTCCCCCGGCCCGCTATCTCTATAGCCTTTCTGCCCCTCCTGCCCATAGGTCCGGGCTCTCTCCCCATTCTCCATTCCATCTGTTCTCTCCCTGGCCAGACTGATGCGGGACAGATTTCCTAAGAGCTCCACCAGATCCACCCCCTGCACCGACAGATAGTAGAGTCCATAGCTGTCCTCCAGCCGAAGGATCGCCGCCAGCACATGGCCGGTATCCACCAGGGGCCGGCCGCTGGTTCTGGCCTGGGCCTCTGCCATACGAAGCACCCTCTCTGTATCCGTTGTCAGCCTGGCTCCCTCCTCGCCGGCGCTGCCGGCCTGCTCCTTAAGGAACCGAAGCATATCCTTCCGAAGCTTCTTCGCATCGCCGCCCTCGGCCTCATATTCCTGGCAAAATTCCTCATCAAAGGTTAACCCGTAAATCATATGCTCCGGCATAAAATAGCGGTGCCGGCCCGTCCTGGCAAGCCCCACCGCCTGTTCCATCACCCTCTGCATATCCTTGCTAAATTCCATTTATCTATCCTCAATTCTTGTTCAGAGTACTCGTTCCTATGATATCAGCGTTCCAGCGCTGAGCTGTGGGAAAACGGGGTCACGAAATGACAATGTCCACTCCCGTTTTCTGCACATCCCCCGGAGGGTTTTAAAGGCATGTATTCAGGTATACTCAATGCGCCCGCCAGACTTTTCTGTGTGGCAGTGCACCCGCGGCCGGACGCACGCGGGTTTACTGGCAAACCGCCTCCACCTTCAGAGGATACCCCTCCTCCCTGGCCCAGGAAACCGCCTCCTGGGCCTTCGTCTGGGCAATATCCCTGGGATACACCCCGGCTACGGCATAGTTCCCCTTGTGAATGCTCATCATCAATGCTACCGCCTGATTCACCTCTTTATCAAAAATCCGCACCAGCACCTCCACCACAAAATCCATAGGCGTAAAATCATCATTATAAATTAAAACCTGGTACTGTCTGGGGACACGAATCCGTTCCTTTGTCTGCTCCCGTACACTTTCCTTCACAGCCATGTGCATCTTCCCTTCCTCAGCTTCTCATCGGTTATCCTAATATCTTCTACACGAGTATACCACGGAAATCCCCATTTGGCTACCTTGACCCTCTCCTCTGCCATTCTGTCCATTTTGGCGCCGCCCCCCCTCGGGTTCACTGCGACTTTCACTCACAGTGAACGCCTCGCAGGATGCTACCTTTGAACAGTAACATTTTGTGTGCATTTTGTTGCTGTGAACGGCAAGGTCGTAAACAGTAACAGCTTCCAGGATATCACTTATGCGCAGTGGAATCCAAAATTCCCATCACCTTAATATAATCCTCAGACTTATCCCGCATGAGCTCAAAGCCCCTTCCCAGCTCCTCAAAAGGAAGACTGTGGGAGATCAGCTCCCCAGGCAGGATCCGCTTTTCTGCCAGCCGCTCCAGAACATACTGCCAGTCATCCGCCTCTCTCTTTCCCCCATTCACCGCACCATTCGGGCCACACATACCATACCCATCATAAGCCCTGTAAGCGCCATAATGAAAAGAAGAATTCCATGTTCCCATCAAGGTCAGCTGGTTCCTTAATATCTTCCAGTAAATCCCCTTCTCCAGCTTCATATCCGAGTATGGATTTCCCACCAGCATCACCTTCCCGCCAGGCGCTGTAAGATCCACCGCGCTGGAAACCGTCTCATTCTTCCCCACACACTCAAAAAACACATCCACCCCGGCGCCGCCTGTATGCTCCTGGAGCCACCGGCCGAATTCCCTCTTAGAAAAACCTGCCCCGGCCCCATCATAGTAGCAGTCCCGGCCCAATCCCAGCTTCAAAGCCGCCTGCCTCTGAAACTCCTTATTCCCAACTGCCAGGACATGCTCATATCCAGCCTCCCGCAAAAGCATAACCAAAAGCAGCCCGATGGTGCCAAGCCCCCACACCAGAATCCGATCCTCCACCTTCAAAGAAAGCCGCCGCATAGCATGGGCCGCCACCGCCATAGGCTCCAGCATAGCCGCCTCCTTAAAAAGCACCGAATCCGGCAAGGGCACCAGATTCTCCTCCGGAACTGCCGCAAACTCTCCAAACCCTCCATCCCGGCGGGAGCCCAGATAGCTGTAATGCCTGCACATCTCATACTGCCCCCTCTGGCAGGGAATGCAGCAGCCGCAGGGGATCAGCGGGAAAACCCCCACCTGCTTCCCCTTCCACCTCTCATCCGCCCCTTCTCCCACCTCAGCCACAACACCCGAAAACTCATGTCCCGGTATCAGCGGATGGGAATAGGCCCCTGTCCGGTAGATCCGCGGGATGTCCGAACCGCAGATGCCGGCGGCCTTTACCTCCACCAGCACCTCCCCCCTCTTTAATTCCGGCTTTTGTACCTGCTCCAGCCGGAGATCCTGAATATCATGCAAAACAAACGCTTTCATTTAATCGCCTCCCTTTCCGCCGCGACAGCCGCTTACCATAACTATCATAAACAAAAATAGCCGCCTGTTCTTTGATAAAAGCCAGCAGCTATTTCTCAAATATAACTCTCAAATTTTTATCTACTTACTTTTGGCTGTTAAGCCTAGTATATGCCAAAGCAGCTAAATTTTCAACTCCAAATTCCGCTCCCCTGCCCTGCCTTCCAGCTATAAAATCACCAGACATAGCCGGCAGGGACATAAGGCCAGCCATCTAAAACTTCAGCTCCCGGATATTCTGTAATGTCTCTCCATAAGGACTTTCCTTACCAAACAGCAGGGTTGTCCCCAGGACAAAGCCCTTCACCCCCTTCGGGGCATATTC
>CATOJE010000048.1 GCA_951800145.1 uncultured Lachnospiraceae bacterium
GCTACGCTTTCGGCGGAGCGAGAGCGCGGTGACGTTGGGACCCGGCTGCTGGGGCGCGTAGCCTCCCGGCGAATATGCGCCTGCACCCATACCCCGAAAACTTGGGCTTCCTAACGGGTAACGACACCTACTTAGCCGGCGAATCCTAACGGGTTGCGACTCACACTTAGCCAGCGAATCCTACCGGGTTGCGACACCCACTTAGCCAGCGAATCCTACCGGGCTGCGACACCCACTCAGCCAGCGACACACTAGACCTTCGCGATCACAAAGGCTAAAGTAAATAGCACCATAAACGAAAGGAGAACCAAATACTATGTCTTCGGTAACTGAAAAATTCCTGCGCTACATTTCCTATGATACCACCTCCGCCGACGAGGCCCCGCAGCTCCCCAGCACTCAGTCCCAGTTTGTCCTGGCGAATTTGCTGGCCGGGGAGCTTCGGGAAATGGGGGCTATGGATGTCAAGGTTGATGACCAGTGCTATGTAACGGGGGTGATTCCCTCGAATGTGAACCGGGATGTACCTGCCCTGGGCCTGATTGCTCACATGGATACTTCGCCTGCATTTTCGGGCCATGAGGTAAAGCCGCGGATTGTGACGGATTATGATGGGGGCGCCATTGATTTGAATCCGGAGCTGGGGCTTTGGCTGCGGCCAGAGGAATTTCCGGAGCTTTTGGATTATGTGGGGAAGGATTTGATTGTCACAGACGGCACTACCCTTCTTGGTGCGGATGATAAGGCCGGAGTGGCTGAGATTATGGCTGCGGCCCAGTTTTTCCTTACTCATCCGGAGGTTCCTCATGGTAAAATCTGTATTGGCTTTACCCCGGATGAAGAGGTGGGGCGGGGAGCGGACGGCTTCCCGGTGGAAGCCTTTGGGGCAGATGTTGCTTATACCGTGGACGGCGGCGCCTTAGGGGAGCTGGAGTATGAGAATTTTAATGCAGCCTCCGGAAGGGTCCGCATTCAGGGAAAAAGTATTCATCCTGGTTCCTCTAAGGGGGCGATGAAGAATGCGCTTTTGATGGGAATGGAATTTCAGTCTATGCTTCCCGCTTTTGATAATCCTATGTACACAGAGGGTTATGAAGGGTTTTATCATTTGGTTCAGATGAGCGGTAATGTGGACAAGGCGACTCTGGATTATATTATCCGGGATCACAGTTCAGAAAAATTTGCGAAAAAGAAACATCTCTTCCTCCGGGCAGCAGATTATCTGAACGCGAAGTATGGTAGCGGCACAGTGGAGCTAGAGTTAAAGGATTCTTACTATAATATGAAGGAGAAGATTCTTCCCCATATGTATCTCATCGACCGGGCCAGAGAGGCCATGGAGGAGCTGGGAATCGAGCCGAAGGTTTGCCCTATCCGGGGCGGCACCGATGGGGCAAGGCTGTCTTACATGGGGCTTCCCTGCCCGAATCTGTGCACTGGCGGACATAATTTCCATGGGCCCTATGAGTATATCTGCATTCAGTCTATGGAGAAGGTGACAGAGCTTCTGATACTTATTGGGAAGAAGTTTGCTCTGTAATTCATGCTTATGGCGCGCAACGGACAAGGGAGGCTGATGATACATTCTATCATCGCCTCCCTTGGAAATTCACAATAATTCAATTTCCAATATCTGTAATCACCACTTTTCAAGGTGTTTTTCGTATCAATGATGCTCCATCCTCAATCGGCGAATCTTCGATTTCTTCATCCTGCCCTTCGATTGATTGATCCTTGTTATCACGCAAAATTTCACGAAGCTTATATTCTAACTCAAATATAGCCTTATCATAATCCTGTATATTTTTTATTACAGAATCCATATAGTTGTCTTCTTCCGCATTAAATAAATATTGCGCGATTGTTTCCGGTATTTTAATAAATGCAATAATCAATGACGAAATGGAAGGAAGTATTATCGTAACCATGCTTAAAATTGCTTCAATCGAAATATCATTTAAGCTATTGAATTTATCAAAACTATCAAATATAAACTGCAGCGATAAGTAAAACCAGTATGCGATTGCAATTAGGATACTCATCGTGATAATAAAAAATACCTTTTTCAAAAAAATCTTTGTTTTTAAATTTTTACTTACAGATTCAGCATATGTATTCAATAACGCAGAATGACTCTGGCTATGGCTTGTTATTTCCTCTACCTGTTTGTCGTTTATTAGAACAGGCGGATTTTGTCTGCCCGAAATATAGCGTCTCAAAAAATCCCACACCTAACTCAATACCTCCTTAATCCGCCGTTGTATTGAGTCTACAGATGTTTCGAAAAATTTTGACAAATACATATATGTAAATAAAGTTCCCTCATCAAGATCTTCTGCAAGGCGATATTGCTTTATAAATAGTTTTGACGGCATTAATATTTCAGCCGCAAAATAATTCGCTCTCTTTTCCTGTATTGTTTCATGCTGATCTCTAAAGTAAGTATCGGAAAACTTAATGTTTAAATCATTATAAAGCGGATCGCCTAGATATTCAAATAAATAGTGTGCTAATTCGTGGGCAACCACAAATCTTTGATGAAATAATTGTTCGGTTTTATTCACTAAAATCACTCTGCTATGGCCATATTTTTCAAATGTATCGCCATTGATGTATATGTCTCCCGATAGCTTTGTGGGCAGTGTCTGTTTAAATGTTTTAAAATTAAAATCCTTTGCAATTTTTACAATAGGAGTTGCCCCTCGATTTGAATAATAATCTGCTTCTGATAAAATTTTGTTTGCAACTTCTCTTATCTGTTCAAAGGTATATTCTATATTCTTTTGTTTGAATTCCTTTAAATCCTTAATTAATCCCTCGAATTTCATCTTTTCTTTTCCTCTGTAAGTAAGACTGATAATATTGCCCATAACTATTCCTCCCGAAATATCATGCAATACAATCAGCTGTTTTAGAAAGCAAAATACACCGTCATTCATCGCATTGGCCGACATTTTATCACAAATATCATCATTTGTCAACAATTATCGACATTTAACTCCTATTTTTTCAGTTTTGTTCCGCATTCTGTGCAGAATATCATTTCCGGAGTTGCTTTCGCTCCGCAAACCGGACAAAGCTTCCCCTGACTGGATACAATAGGATTATTTGTTTGCTGCACGGAGTTCACAGGTGCTGTCTGGGTTGCCTGCTGTGCTGGACACACTGGCACAGTGGCTGGAATTGTACCTCCAGGAATCCACCCTTTTTCTCTGGCTGTACTCTCAAAAAATACTTCGCCAGTATCGTCATGATTCAGTAAATACCCAGCCCAATCTACGGAGCAGGCTTCTCCCCTCTTACACTTTTTACACATCACAGCATAGCTTGACTTTAAGGTAAAGGTCGGGATAAATACTACATCGATCATTTGCTTTACTTCATCCAGCGTAAACTCTGCTAATGTCCCGCAATTAGGGCAAATGTGTGTGCCAAGGCTTTTTATTTTTCGAAAATGATCCGTTACTCCGCAGCCATTAAATCGAAATCCCCCCATATCAAGCTCCCTTCTTTTATCAACACTGTAGTTCGGAAAGAAAATCATCGGATAATTGAGAAATCTCTTTTTCCAAATTTGACAGCTTTGCCGCCAGGGACATACTCCCTTTTTTCCTTCGAGCATGTAAAAGCTGGAGGTATTCGGGAATGACCAGAGATAGCTTTTCTTCACATAGCTGAAACTGTTGATTTAATTTTTCCTGAGAGTCCTCTATCATCTGTCCTAATTCTTTATTTCTTCTTCTCTGATAATCCTGAATACTACGAATCAAGGCAGACTTTACATGAGACATAATGTCTTGATTGGTCCCGAACACAGTGTATTCTGGAATCGGTGACTTTGCCCAGAAGAAAGCCTCCCTTTGGACAGAAATATCACAAAATGAAAATCTCTTATATAATTCGGCTAATTCCAACTGCATTGCCTTATGTAACTCCGGATATGGCTGCAAAAGCTCATCCAACTGCCTGCAGCTCCATTTTCCACGCATCATCAGAGTTCCAGCCTGATACTGTGTGAGGAAAAAGATTTCCTTTTGGTGGAAGGTTTGATTAAAGGTTTGGTATAGCTGGCGAATCACAGGTGCAAAGGCTTTCTTTAATTCGTCATAGCTGCGGCAATTGATTTTGTTTAATGCCTGCTCAAAACTGCTGATATAAGCAGATGCCACATTCTCTGCCATAGGAAACACTTTATTGATATCTCCACAAGCCTTCACAAATACATCTGCTATTCCATTTTGACCAGTCTTATTAAACACCTGTTCCAGCTCCTTCAAACGAAGTTTTAGATGTTCCTGCTGTTCCTGTTCTCTCTTTTCTATCCACTGCCTGACCTGCCCCAGCTGCGATTTAAGCTCACGTACAGGCTTTAAAACAGTATTTCGATTTTGACTTCTCATCACAATATCTGGCAGGCGATTATTCAACTCCCAAAATCCGCTTTTTCTGTATGCGTCCATATCACCACAGGATAATGCGTCCATCGCATCCAGAGATGACACAGGAAACACCTGCAGTGTATCGAAAATCTCATGATATTTTTGCAGCACTTCTCCATCTTCACTATATTTTCTCAGCAGCTCCTCCTCCACATTTTCCCGAATCCGTCGGTGTAATTCCCGGACTGCACGCTCCCTTTCCCGCTCCCGAAGCATATCGATTTTCGTTACAATAAAAACAATTTGAGAAATCTGCGCACTTTCCAGCAGCTTAACCGTAAAGCTGCATTCTGTCATGCTAAAAGGCATAGATGGGTCTACTGCAATCAAAGCAAGATCAATACTTTCTAATTTAGATATCGTAACCGTATTCATCGCGTCTTCATCGTTCAGCCCTGGTGTGTCAATCAAATCAACCCCATTTCTACACAGTAGCGACGGATATTCCACCACAGCCTCCTCAATTTCCGCAGCATTCTGTGCTGACTGTTCGGTCAACTTCGTCACATATTCTGCTAAATTGGATATGGGAACCTGCTTTCTGCGTCCATCTTTAAAAATAACATAGGAGTCTGGTGTATCGCTGTAGGTAATGCGATTCATCGCCGCCGTAGTTGGAACATAGTCTTCCGGAAGTATTTTTTTACCAAGAAGTGCATTGACAAAGCTTGTCTTACCACGGTTAAATTCCCCCATAACCGCGATCCGGAACCTTCTTGTCTCCAGATCATCTTTCATTTGGGATATTTTCTCTTTCCAGTGTCGGTAATGATTGCTGTCCTTTAAATCCTCCAAAAGCTGATCGAATTGGCTGATCAGACTATAAATTCGAAATTCATATGCTTTATACTGGATTGCCATCTTTTACGCCTGCTTATCTGCCCTGTTTTTCAAAAAATAAGGAAATTCCCTTTGCAAGCCCATAGGCCAGCTGGAAGAGCTGTTCTCCGGAGTGATCCGAAGCCCGATCTCCCAATTCAATATCCACGGATGGGATCGTTGAAAAGGAGGTCTGTGTCAAATCCATTGCCATCCTTCCTTCAGAATAAATTCGGATATCGTTCTCTTTTAACCCCTCAATCAAGCATGTTCCAAGCTCCTCATGCTCCATCCAGTGAGAAGCAACCGGCTCCATAGCGCGATAGGAAGCGATGTCCGGCACCCCCATAAAAAATGCTCCCTTGTCATTTTCCGTAGAGTCCCAGTGCAGTGCAATATGGCAGTCTGCATAATTGTTCGCCAATACAGTCCGTGCAATATTATCTAACTGTACGTCATCACCATCGCGGATCATCAGAACATCATATCCCCACTGAAGCAAAATATTCCTTAACTTTTTCGCTGCTGCCAGAGTTACCTTTGCTTCCGGTGTTCCGTCCAAAAATGTAGTCCCCGAAGACACCGCTGCTGCTGTGTATGCGCCTGCCCCTGTAGAACCGCTGGTTACTTTTGGGGTTTGGTCCGGATGACATGGTGTTTTCACACTGCTGCCGCCCTCTGTTCCATGACCGGCATTCACACAAATCACAATTCCCTTTGATTTATTGCTATTTGTATGATAGAGGATTGCCGCTCCTGTGGAAATTTCAGAAAATTCTCCATACAGCCAGCTGTCATCCAGGCGAATTTCCTCCTGCAGATCCGAATACAGATAGACCTCGTCCTCAAACTGATTTGCCAGAAAGAGATAGTCCTCCCCTTCTTTTTTTAAGGTTGCCATTCCCTTTCTGCCGCCATAGCGATTATACCTTACCTGCACAGTATCTCCCTCTGAATGAATTACCTCTGTGCATTCATCAAAATCACCATTTGCATCGCTGACCTGAAAATAATAGCAATCATATTCCGGCAAATAAATCCAATCAAGGTCTGTATTCATCTGTTTTAACGTAAGACCGGTTTTTTCTTGCAGGTGCTGATTAATCTGCGCGGTTGTCAAACAAATCATATCATATTGGATGACTTCGCCTCTTGCGTCTTCATATGCTGCTCTTTCTTCATCTGTCATGGAATGCTGTTCCAACCCGGCACCAGTATAATATAATTCATTTAAATCAATATCTTGGGGCTTTTCATACTCCGAACATAAAAACCCTCTGTTTTCGCTGTCTGAAAAATAAGTATCAAAAAACAGGACCTCCGGGGGTTTTATCTTTTCCTCGGCTGTTTCTTTTTCCATTATCTTTCCTGTCGTCGCCTCCTCAGTTTCTTCCTGAATCTCTTCCAATGCCTGTTTTTCACTTTCTGTGTCCGCCGGCAAGCTCACCTTCTCCAGCGGTGCTTCTGACGTTTCTTCCTGTTTTGTTGAAACACACCCACTCAGGATCATAGCACCAGCCAAAAATAATATCATCAACCTTTTCATAAAACCCGCGTCCTTTTTAATTATTTACTACCTGGAAGGCTTCCTGGGCAGATGCCAGGCAGATGGTATCTCCTTCCTTCAATGGATAAGACTGATTTGGCGTAATCTTTCTGCCATTTACATATGTACCAAATTGTGAACCTAAATCAATTAAATAAAAATTACCGCTCTGAATCACCAATTCACAATGAAGGGTACTAATTCCTGGTGTTCCTGCTGGATATTTTAGTTTGCAGGATTCACTGGTTCCAAATTGATAACGGTCCTTGCTGAAAGCAAACATTCGTCCTGCAAAGCAGCCCTTTGTTCCCTTTAGCTTTAGCTGTGAAGCGCTTGCTGCCTGGGCATAACTACTAGCTGTTGCTGCAGCCTGTCGGTATTGCGGCTGCTGTCCATAGGGTGGCGTCTGCTGAAACTGCGAAAACTGCCCTTGTTGTAGCGGCTGCTGATATTGCACGGGCTGTCCCTGCTGCGGCTGCTGATATTGCATGGGCTGTCCCTGCTGTGGCTGCTGATACTGCACCGATTGTCCCTGTTGCTTTGCCCCCTTTTGTTTCATCAGTACTACTCCAATGATTATCAGGATAGCTGCTGGCACAAGAAGCATTACCCAGGGAAACGAACTTTCTTCTTTTATCGGCTCGGATATCACCTCGGTTTCCGGCTCCGGTTCCTCCCGGGAGAAGGTATCATATGCAATCCCCAATTTATTCAATGATTTTGTTACGTAGTCGATGGAAACTGCTATGGAATATTCACTGGGATTCACTTCAGAATCTGCGCTGACAGCGCCATCACCCATTCCATAGGTATTCAGTCCGATTACCGCTCCATCTTCTGTAATTAAAGGTCCGCCTGAATTTCCATGGTTGATATGAGCCGTATGCTGGATGACTTCATAAGGCAGGCCTCCAAAATCATCAAGCATACGTGAAATCGTCCCTTCTGTGGACGTCACTTCTGACACTTCCGCTGCCACGTATTGGTTGCCGTTTGCCTGATCCGCACTGGCGGGAAATCCTAAAGCAAATATTCTCTCGGATTCACTGCACTGATCCCTGGGCAAAAGCGGCAGTGCGACGCGCCCCGGAACCTTTCTCTCGGATTGTATGATTGCAAAATCCGGAACTCCTGTAGCAGATGTCGTCGTGTCCAGCATCCGGCAGCGAATCATCCGGTCTGTATCAATCTTTAAATAATTAAAGGCATGGTCATCCAGAAGAATATAAATCTCTGCTACATTCGCGCCATGATCGCATGGCTCCACTGCCACATGCCAGTTTGTAGCAAAAATATCGGTTTCCTCCCCTGCCTTTCCCACACCAAAACCAGAGCCTAATCCACCGCAACCGTCCTCATAAATCGCTAAGATCCGGACAACGCCACTTCTGGCTTCTGCCGCCGCATTCTTTCCCTGAGGTGCAGCCAGTGATAAAATAGGTAATTCCAGGACAAGCAAGCACGCTATTATCACCCAATACCATTTCTTCCCTATTAATTTTCTCATCTGTGATTCCCTTCTGCTTAAGAGCATAATTCTCTACAATATTTCAATCATAGGAGGCATCTGCGAAGGCTGCACTGCAGATGCGCCAGTGGAATTCGTAACCGTGCTGATGCTGCTGGAAAGCCATACAAAAGCCTCTTTGAACTCCCTTTCGCTTGCTTTCATCACCATCCCATTTCCATCTGCAGTGTAGCTTTTCAGCTTTGCAATATTTGCATTTCCGATACCCATAGGAAAGAAATTTACCTTTCTGCCCCTGACAGCATCCAAAAGTTTCTGCTTTGTGATTCGCTCATGCTCTACATCGGTTGGTTCACCATCTGTCAGCAAAAATATCCATGGTCTGAAGTAAGGAATCCCATAGCTTTTATAAAGATTTTTCCGCTCCTCAATGGCATTCAGTCCCTCCAGAATTGCCTGATTCATACAAGTAAGCCCTCCTGCTGAAAGCTGAGGCGCCATATAATTAGATGCCGGGCAGAATGGCACTTCCGTCTGCACTCCGGAATTAAAGCTGATGATGCAAACATCCGCGCAGCCTCTTGCCTGTCCATCCTGTGCCAGCGCCCGTCCAAACTCCTGCAGTCCTTCATTCAGCTCAGCGATTGGCCGGCCATTCATAGATCCTGATATATCTACTAATAGCACACATGCTACATGCTTTTCCCCGATATTCTGCGGTATCATATCCTCATAATTTAAAGGCATTCTGTCTTCCATATTCATACTCTCCTTTGTCCCTGTTTTATTTACTTTCTGGAAATTTTGTCAGTTCCTCCTCTGTTTCCCGAATAACATCCGAGTCGGAAGCTTTTAACAAATTTCCTATCTTCGACGAATTTTCTGCATCTGTCATCGTCTGTATTTCTGTCTCCTTCTTAAGCCATTCTTCATTCAAGCTCCCTGTTTCCCCTGCTTTGTCGTGCTGTCTGAAGTAACGGAGTCCAAAAAACGCGAGCACAGCAATTAAAACAGCCAGCAAGATCCCTGTTGCAATAAGTAATAAAAAGGTCCGGTCATTCGGGGACTTCCTATCACTTTTTTTTTTCGTCTGCTCCCTTGCTGATGGTAGACCGTCACGCCTTCTTACTGAAGACATAACAGGCTCTGCTGCACGCTCTCTCACCGGGTATTCAGGAACTGTATCCGGAAGAGCCTCCAAAACACTGCTGCCTTGTGGAATCGAATACCCCAGGGCTTCTGCCTTTTTCCGTTCGTGCTCTCGCTCGATGGCATTCCACGTGTCTACACTAAACTCAGGATGTACTGACTTCTCCAGCACTGCTGGTGAGGTCACCGCTACAAAAGTTAAGTCATCCGTTACCTTCCCGCGATATCCTGGGCTTTCCAGATACTTTCTATAAAAATCCAATGTTTTTTTCGCTGCATCCGGGACCTTTTTGTCTGTCATTCCATAAAGAGCCGGTTCCATAAATGGATAATAAATTCGATTGGAATAATTAATATTGTTATAGTCCGGATACATCATGGCAAAGGCATCCAGAACACCGTCTGTAGCCATCACAAAGCCAGCAACTGCATTCCGAACCTTTGTAATCTCCCATCTCCCGGTCTGCAAGGGGTAAACGCTGCTGGCCTCTTCCCCCTTTAAGCGGTTGGTAGCCAGCTTTACAATACCATTCTGCTGTTGTGCCACCACACCGTCATCGCCTACATGGCAGCAATACAGATTCGAACCATCATAAAGGGCTACTGTCAATGTGGACTGCAGGTTCCGAACTGCCTGGGACGCAGCGTCTGCCGCCTGGGCCACCATCCTCTCTGCATGTTTAAATGCCCCATTCAAAACTTCATAAAGAGCCTCATCCCCTAAAGCCGCCTCGTGAGATCGGATTCGCTCCTCCACATAATCCAATGCTTCACAGACAGCAATATAAGCTCCCCAGTGAGACAGTGGGCAGCTTCCCACTCCATCTGCAATCCCTCCAATCACTACTCCGCATCCATTTAAGATACGGATATCACTGTAATCCTGGCATGGAACCTGGGTGCTGACATGGGAAGCTCCCTGAAGAGAAAGGGCAAACGCCGAGAAATCAGCGTTTCGCTCGGATTTTCCTTCCTGCTTCGGCGGCAGATTTCTTAGCAGATCCTGAGGATAGGTTCTCTTGCTGCTATACTCCTTACGAACCATAGACTTCACCTCCTTTAATTCCCCTCCAGCTTCTTAATCAAATCTCTATTTGCCTTTTCATAACTGTTAAATATACGTTCTTCATTAAAGTCTGATGCTTCAACCGTTCCATGATACCAGGAACAGGCATCAAAATAAGCCTGCAGTGATGCATCATTAAATATTCGTCCATGACGGGCATAAAGTTCATTTCTGGCGATCCGCAGCTCATAGATTGTCAGATTCGATAATTCTGATTCTGTATAATACCTTTTATCAGAATCCGGAAGAATATACTCTGACCTTGCCTCGGTTGCCGGCTGGGTCTCCTGCGTCTGGGAGGATGCGGGGTCTGAATAGGTTCCGTTGATCGTTTCTCCATCCCACCGCGTACTGTTGCTGGCAATATCCGCGAATACACCGTGATCCTGATAAATTACCTGCACTTCCGATCCATATGTAACGAGAGCGGAATCCAGCTTCATAAATGTCCATATGCTATCATCTTCTAACACAATCGCAAGATCCCAGCTCGATTGGTATCCTGGCTTACATTCGTAATAAACCAGGTGATCCATCGATCTGGTAATGCGGTTATCCCCCCATTTGCTATCAGATGATTCAGAAAGATAAATGTCAGTAATTTCTCTCCCTGTATAGTTGATAATCCGAATCGTGCCTGCATCCGGAGTATCCCCCATAAAATTATTGTTCCCTTCTGTGCTCTGGGGCTGAGTTGTCTCGGCCTCCGTTGTCGGCGACTGGGGCTCCGTCTCTGCTTCTGTGGTATAGCTCCTGGTCTGGGCCGTTTGGGTGGTATCCATGTCTTCCAGATAAGTAGGTGTATGCTCGGATTGAGCTTCGGTTGAAGTGGGAACCGGAGCCGTTTCCGGCTCGTCGCCAGAAATCATGAAAATGAGCGCTGCGCATGCAATGAACGCTGCTACAATAATGCCACGCTTTTTATAAAATGGCACTTTGGGATCCACCGATATCTGCTGCCCCGGCTCCCCCTGGGTTGCTGATCCTCCTTGCTGAAAAGTGGATGACGGTTCTGTAACCCGGATACTATCACTCACCAGCAGCTGCTGCTTTGCATCAAATAATTCGATCTTATACAGCCCGGCCCGTTTTTGCTCTTCTGTCTGTGTGCTTCCCTCCACACTAATCCAGTCTCCTGTCTGGTAAGACTGAGGAAGCTTCTGGATTTCCGTTGAATCTCCGTTTGGATAGGTACGCCGCACATATAAGGGAATACTCATATTTAAGGGGGAATTCTTCACTTGATAATGGCTGAACCACTTTTCCTGAGAGGACACCGCATCAAGGCTTGTGGATGTATCACTCTCCTGCTGGTTAACACAAACACTCTGGATATCCCACTGTGCCATCCGCTTGTTCTGGTCATCCAGGCGTTGCTTTGCCCTGCATAATTCACAGCCACGATCCCGCAGATAATAGTGCTCCGGATTCATGCTGCACTGAATCAGCCCCTTGTCCTTCTCCTGATATAATTTCCCCAGATCCTGATACCATTTTACCGCCTTCGTCCGCATTTCCCGCCTCTGCACGCTGTTCAGCGCATTGTAGGAAAAGGTTTCACGGAAATCTTCCTGCAGATACTCCGGAAGCATAGACATATAGGGCACGCCCGCCTGAATCGCCTGTTCATATCCAGGCTTAACAAATGGACAATTTCCCTCTACAATCGCCTCTACCTGCTGATTCTCTCCCTGGGAGCCTTCCTTACGGTCAATCACTTTCATATTAAAGGGATGGGCATAAAACAAAAGCTGGAAAATATGGACTGCCAGTGCAAAATTATCTGTCTGTTCCGTAAATACCGCTGACTCCTCCGACAAGCGACGCGCCTGCAGCTCCGGCGCCAGATACTCCGGCCGTCCTACCTGGCATTTAAAATGCTCTTCCGTGTCTTTATCGCGGATGTCAAAGCTGTCCACATCCATAATTGTAACATAACCATTAGAGTGAACAAATATATTATTACTGTTCATATCACCGATGACGATACCCATACAGTGAAGATATGAAACCAGCGAAGAAATATTGGTTGCAACAGCAAGTGCTTTTGACCAGTCGTATTTCCCATGGAATACCTTTCTCCGTCCATCTGGACGTCCCATATTCCATATCGGTTCCCCGCCTCCTGCAAAAGGCATCACATAGCCTGCAAATACTCCATTCTGATACAGAATATCCTTCGGCCAGGTGATAAGCGGTATCCCTCCTGGAGATTTCATTTCGATGTTGAGCTTCAGCATACTCAAAATCTTTCTCTCGGTCTGAGCATTGGGAGCCTTATAAATCTTTGCCACCAGCTTTTCATCCGATGTTTTGTAGACAGTGCCCTCCCCTCCAGCACCCAGCTCTTCTCTCAGCACATAAGGCTGCTGGTTCCGCCCGTATAGCGTATCCCCTATCTTTGCCATAGCTCTTCCCCCTTAAGTAGTACTCATAATCCCGTCCATCATTGTCCGGATTTCCTCTGCAGCAGCCTGGATTTCCTTCTTTTTCGCGTCATCGGCCCTGGATACCATAGCGGACTGCTCCACCTGAGACTGCAGGGAGCCCAGCTTCTCAGCATAATACTCTGACAACAGCTTCTTCGCTCTCTTTCCCAGCTCAGCATAAGTTTCTGCCACAGCTCTATTAACCGATGGGAGCAGGATCTGATACTGCTTTTTTATATTATCTATTAAGACAGGCTTTCGATCCCGAATCTCCTTTTTTCTCATGATCCCGCCGATACCATCAGCAGCAACCGAAATCAAGCCCCCAAACAGGGCATTGGCAGCAAAACCTACGCTATCCCCCTTTGTCCACGTCTTTCCGGTAATGGCAAAACGAAAGCTATACTGAGATTGTTTATATCCCTTCATCAAATTTGAACTTACTTCTGACGAAATCTGATCCAGAAAATCGAAAAGCTTATCAATATGGTAATTCACACACCTGGTAATTGCTTCCTGCATCGTATCAATACAGAAAAATGGGTAATATTTCGATAATTCATCTGCAGAATAGCAGCTCAGGGAATCCGCCTGTCCTTCCAGACGTAAAATAAGATCTCCCATCCAGCCCGTTGTTTCCTGCTCCATTTCACAGAGCAGCTGATCTAGATTTTGACAATATTGTTCCAAACGCTGAGCCTGGTTCTCCTTTTCCCTCAGAATGTTCTCTGCCGCCTCCTGAATCTGCTGACCACTCATGCATACTCCCTGTTCCAAAGCAGACAAGTTATCTTCTAAGTCCGTACACATGATTCGAATCATACGATTCATGCGATCTGGAAGAATGTGATCCTTTTTCTCATGAATCAATCGCAGCATAGATTCCCGAAAGCTGTTAAATTCTCCTTCCAGAAAGTTTTCCAGTGACGGCTGTGGGCGCTCCTCCTCTCTCTGACGACACTGCTCATCCAGGGCACTTACCATCCAGATTTTCTGGTCTGGCAGCATGACTTCTAGCTTTTCTTTTATACTCTCCCGGATACGGGAAAGCTCTGCTTCTGAACGCATCATATCGGAAAAATTGGCAGCTAAAAACAAGCTGGTATATTTTTGGGGAATAACGCTGGTTTTCAAATACAGCATCTCGCTTTTTGACATGGGCATGGCAACAGACAGCACATAAATCACCGCATCTGCCTGCTGCAGCGCATCTGCTACGGCAGATGAAAAATCCTTTACCGAATCCTCTAAACCAGGTGTATCAATCACAGTAATATCCTTTAAAACGTCAATTGGACGCCAGAGCTCCAGCTTTTCAATCGGTTCCCCTACTTCCTCCATTATCTTTTCCAGTGAACTGCGGCAAAGCTCTTCGTCGGTCAGTGTCAGCCTTCTCCCTCCAGATAATACCGCCTCATTTTTATGTACTCCATAAGAAATCCTGTTTAATGTTACGGTTTCCGTCGTGATATTAACCGGAACCACCTCTTCCATAAGCAGCGCATTCACTAAACTTGATTTTCCCCTTTTAAACTCACCACACACAACCAGGGTAAATGGGTCATCCTTTCTTCTCCGTATATTTTGATCCCAATATGTAAGCTTCTCCACAAGCTGCATGCCAAGAAGCTCCTTGTACCGACTGTCGTATTGGAAGGGCTTCAGACGATCCAGTGCTGCCTCCACCTTCTGTACTACTTCTGCAGAATTATAAGAAATGCGATCTTTTATTCTCACGTTTCCATCCCTACCCTTTCCTGTTAAGATCGATATAACGATCACAGCGCTCGTCCGTTTCTTTTTTGCTGCGCATAACTGCAGATGGGCTTTTCTTATCCGGACGCCATTCATAATATACCTGGCACTCTGCGAACTCTGCTATAGCAGCAATCCTTCTGGCAGTAGCCGGATGGGTACTAAAAATCTCATTATATCTTGCTACACTTTCTACAGTATTGTTAAATTGTTCCCGTATAGCCCCATAGTCAATGGCATACTCCGCTCCAATCACCCCACCATACATCAGCTTCGCCATAGCACTGTAGCAGTCCTCCAGCGAATCTGCGCATAAAAGCCCTGCCCGGTCCGCAGTTACTTCACCTGCCCTGCTCCAGGCACTAAGCAGTGTCTGTGTGCCTATGCTGAGAATACTGGCAACTGCCGCTGACACGACTGCCGAGATTCCCGCCGTGCCAATATTCAAGATAATATTTCCTAAAATTTGATAAGCACTGTGGTAATTGTGCAAATGACCGCATTCATGTCCAATTACATATTTCAGCTCTGGAATGGTAAACCGTTCCAGCATACCACTGTTAACCACGACTGTTGGCTCCACATCATCCACCGCATAAGCGCAGGCATTTACAGTCTGGTCATTTTGGATATAAATATTGGGAATGGCGATTCCCAGAGTTTTTGCACATTCACATCCGATCTCATATATCTCTGAAAACTGAGTTGGTCCCACTGCCAGGGAGGATCTGGCCACCTCATAAACCTCCCGGCTCACATTTGTCCTTATGATGGTTTTGGCCGTTTCGTAAAAGCCCGGAATCGCATCCAGCTTCCTTCTGCTCTCATAATCCAGAGCATATGCATAATTAGGAACACCGTGACCATCCATACGTCTGCTCTCGATCTGCTTTCTTCTGGTAAGATAATTGCCAAAATTGCAGTCGATGCTGGTTAACGGGCATTCTACATAATCCATATCTGTCATCCTTTTTCCTCTCCGGCTCACACCGCTTTTACTTTTCTGCTGTCATTCACCTTATTTAGCACAGGCAATAGATTATCCATGAGCTGCTTCGCAGATTTCATGATTTCACTATATTTCTCCACATCCTGCTTCTTTTGTAGTTCATTCTTGGCAATATCCGTCTGAATCTGCGCAATCGTCATCTCTGTTTCTCTGAGAACCTTTTCGCATTCTGCTTCCATCATAGCGGAAAGGTGTCCAAAGCCCTCTTCCGTTAATCTGGTTACATACTGATCCACCTGCTGGTCTCTTCGAAGATCGTTAATCATATCTTTCACACTGGTTCGAAGCCTTTCGATAATCCCCAGATACGCTTTGTGGTTAATACTTCCCCGAAACAAATTTTTTACTGCCAGTCCCCCGGCTTTTTGCGCTGCGAGCCCGCCGATGAAGCATAAGGGAAGTCCGACAACCCCCAGCGGTGCCATAACGCAGGCAACCCCTATGGTGGTTGCAACACCTACACCCAATCCTACTGCTGCCCCCTTGCCTCCGGCAAGCTGATATCCTTTAATCGCGCCAGACAGTCCGAAAAGCCCGACTCCGTTAGTCACCGCATCAAAGGCAACACTGGCAATGTCGGTCATAAGTGCCTTTGAATCCCGATTCTCTCCTCCTGACAGACCCATCCTGACCTGTTCAAGGCTGTTCCCCAGCTCCAGGGCAAAGTTCGCCATACGTTCTGCTTCATTCCCTACGTACTCCATAACCTTACTTTTCGTCCGCTCACAGAAATGGCTCAATTCCTCTTGCATAGCCTCATTTACCCTCTGCTCTAAAATCTGAGCAGCAGCGGCCTTCCCTGCTTCCGTAGAAAGAGTCGCTTCATCAATTCGGACATTTTCAAGCACATTCATTAGCTTCTGTTCTAATTCCTGATAAAACGAAGCTGCGGTCGGAAGCAAAACAGTTCTCGCATTCTTCTCCGCTTTCCGGATCCGCGAAATCTCCTGTCTTTTATCTTCCCGGATCCCTTTAATTTTCAGAAGGGCCTGCTCCTGTCTTTTTGCAAATTCTTCGCTGTCCAGTTGCAGACTGTCTTTTCTCGTCTGGGCAATCTGAACCACTTCATTCGCAGCGCGCGTTACAGCCGCCAGCGGCATAGCCAGCTCAAGTATTCCCCTCTCTATGGTCAGCATATCCTTCAGTGCATGTTCAAAAGCCAAAATTCCACTCTCTTCAACCAGACTGTCATCGCCCTCCAGGCGGCCATCTAATGCATCGGCAGCAGAGATAGGAAAGATCCGGATATCTCCCATCTTTCCCTCTGCCTCTTCATATTCTCTGGAATCGCTCCCGTATACTTCCTTCATTTTATCCAGCACTGCAGTGCGAATCCGGTTACGGATGTCCTGAACGCAACGCTCCCGCTCTCTCGGACGAATCGTATCAATTTTATTTACGAGGAACATCAGCCGTCCCAAATCACTTGCCAGCAGCTTGGTCCGCACAAAGTCAGCCTCGCTTTTCCCAAACGGTGCTCCCGGCACCACAACCATAATCACCGCATCAAGTTTTGGAATAACCTGTTCACTAATTCGATTCATTCGATCATCATCGTTTAAGCCAGGAGTATCAACGATATCCACACTATTCTGGCAAAAAGGGCAAGGGAAATAGACAATCGCCTCGTCAACACTCTCCGCTTGTCTCTCGCTCTCTTTTGTCAGCTTTGTCACATAATCTTTAATCTGATCAATGGGAACCTCCACTGTCCTCCCATCACTGAGAAGAACCTGTGCATGGGGAGTCAGGTCATAAGTTACCCGATTCATGGTTGCCGTACAGGCTAATATATCTGCCGGCATAATCTCCTGCCCCAGCAATGCATTAATCACAGTGCTTTTACCGCGTTTGAATTCCCCCATAAATCCAACAGAAAATTTGTGATTCGTTAATTTTTTCCTTCCGGCGCAAAGGCTGCTTTTCGTATCCTCCATACCAAGCTGTTCACAAAGCCCCTCCAGTTCCTTCATCGCCGTATTCACCTCGGCCACCATTCCATGGTAACTGCTATACCCTTGATCCCCCATTGCTTCTTAAACCTATCAGATATACAATCTGCCCCTTCTGAGAAATTATGATTATACCTGAAATGATTATATCGCAGTGCAAGGCTGATTTCAACATTTTTCGACTTCAGCATTGGCGAATATCACAAATTTATGGACAAATAGCATAATAAAAGCACTCTTTTCCATAAAAATTTTCCTGATTAAAAATCTTTATGACAAAGGAGTGCCTTTTAAACAAGTTCCATTTGAAATAATTTTTATGGGTGTCTGGCGTCAATCGCCTGCTGGCCGCTCTCTATCATTCGCTTAACCAGCTCCTCCAAAGAGCCTCCGGAGGCAGAAACTGTAATACAGGCTACAAGCATAAAGCCTGCATACAATACAGCAGCTAGTGCAATTACGGTCCCTATAATTGCAACCAGCCGACTACCCTGCTTCTTCCCAATCGCCCATATACCAAAGCCGGCACCGACCGTTCCCACACAAAAGGGAAACACACCACTTGCTGCTATAACCATTGCCGCCGTGCCACTCGTCACCTTTTCCGGATCCATAGTAGTGATATAGCTTATACCAGCTAAAATTATTGCCCATGCTGCCACACCGAGTATGACTGATAACATTCCTTTTCGCTGCTTCATAAATTATTTCCTCCTCTCTTTTTCGCTCATTCCTTACCGATTCGCAATCTCCCCCGTAATCTCTTCCCAGGTAATCCCCTTTTCCACCATGAGAACCATCACATGGTAGAGAAAGTCCGCGATCTCGTACTTGATCTCTTCCGGGTCCGGATTCTTGGCCGCGATGATGATCTCGGTGGCCTCCTCCCCGCATTTTTTCAGGATTTTATCGATTCCCTTGTCAAAGAGGTAATTGGTATAGGAGCCTTCCTTGGGATTGACCTTCCGATCCTGGATTACGGCGTACTCTTCTTCGAATACCTTTAAGGGATTGGTCTCCCGGTAGGCCTTTGACACCAGGCTTTGGAAGAAGCAGCTGCGGCTTCCTGTGTGGCAGGCGGCTCCTATCTGGTGGACCTTGGCCAGAATGGTGTCATTGTCACAGTCCAGGGACAGGGACTTTACATACTGGAAATGCCCTGAGGTCTCTCCCTTTCGCCACAGCTGCTTCCGGCTGCGGCTGTAGTAGGTCATGGTGCCGGTCTCCAGTGTCTTCTGAAAGGCCTCTTCATTCATATAGGCCAGCATCAGAACCTGGCTGGTTTTATAATCCTGGACGATCACCGGGATGAGGCCGTCACTGTTTGGCTTAAAGGCATCCCAGGGAACGCTGCTTTCAAAGGTGTCCATCTGGATCCCCGCAGCCTTCAGCTCCTGCTTCTGCTCCATAGAAGTTTTCTCCCGGGGCTGGATTTGTACGATGCCGCGGACAAAGGGAAGCTGCAGATACTGAACCATTGCGGCGTCCAGCTGGGTTGGAACGGCTGGAATGCTCCCAGCCGCCTCCAGAAAAATCAGCACCCCTCTGCCATTTTCATCCAAATCTCCTGACCAGGAGGCATCTGCTAAAAAGGCAAAGCCCTTCTGGATTTCCTCCGGCGTGGGGCCGGAGGCTGGGGACGCTTTTACCAGGATCCTGGAGGCTCCCAGCTGCAGGTATTCCTCCGCCCGTTTGATATACTGCCCATCCGGCAGCCAGGCATAGATGGCCTCGCTTCCGAACCGGCTGGAGACCTCCTTCATCAGATCCACCTGCTCCTCGCAGCTTACATCCAGGCATACCGCGGCTGCCCCGGCGTATAAGTACTTTTTTACGTCCTCCAGACGGGATACCCTTCCTCCCACTATGAGCGGAGTGTCCACCTCCCTGGCGATCTCTTTTATCATGCCGATGGTTTTTTCATGCTCCTTCTCGTCCCTGGAGCAGTCCAGAAGATAAATCTGGTCCGCACCATGATTGCTCTGTTCTCTGCAGCATTCCGTGATGGATTCAGAAAGGCCCTCTCCTGTGGCCAGGTTTATGGCTTCCTTGTCCCGGATTCCCAGTCCGCAGATAAATTGCTTATATTCCTTCATATCCACTCTCCCTGTTGTTACATGTTTATGATTGATACCGTATCACTGCTTCCTTTAAATCAATCCGGTTTTCGTAAAGAGCTTTCCCTATGATAGCGCCCTGGATTCCCTCTTTGGAAAGCTGCTCCAGATCCTCCATGGAGGACACGCCGCCGGAGGCGATGACATCCAGGCCGGTGACTCTGGTCATAGCCTTGGTGGCCTCCACATTAGGGCCTTTTAGCATGCCGTCCCTGGAAATATCCGTGTAGACGATATGTTTAATCCCGTATTCCTTCATCTTGATGCCCAGCTCCAGGGCGGTGAGCTGGCTCACCTGCTCCCAGCCCTGGATGGCCACATAGCCGTCCCTGGCATCGATTCCTGCCACGATGGCTTCTTCCCCGAATTCTTCCGCCAGCTCCTTTAAAAACTCCGGCCGCTCCGCGGCCTTAGTGCCGATGATCACCCGCTTCACCCCCAGGGAAAGCATGGTTTCCACATCCTCCCTGGTGCGGATGCCCCCGCCCAGCTGGATGGGGATGGACACTGCCTCCGCTATCCTTCGAATCACCGGCTCATTTACCGAATGGCCGGCCAGAGCGCCGTCTAAGTCCACCAGGTGGAGGAAGGTGGCTCCCTGCTCCTGCCAGTAGCGGGCCACCTTTTCCGGCGCATCGGAATAGACTGTGACCTCCTTAAATTCTCCCTGGCGGAGACGGACGCATTTTCCGTCCTTTAGATCAATGGCTGGGTATAGCTGCATGGCGTTTCCTCCTTCTCTCTCCTGTGCCCGTCTTTTTGCCTCTTCTCTCCTGGCTTCCCGGATCCGGGTCTCCAGCTCCTCTTTAAGGCCAGCATACTGCCGGCGGCATTTAAACCGCTCGATCAGGATATGGCTGCTCTCATCCTCCATCTCCGCCATAAGGATGTCCAGGTTCTCCGACAAGTAGCGGATCCTTGCATAAGGGATGATATTAAAATAGTAGACCGATGTAATGATGTAGTGCTGGGTTAAATACAGCGGAAGCCCCTTTTTCACCGGCAATGCGCCGGAAAGCTCCTGATCTGCCTGGATAATCCAGGGGGTAAGGGAGGCCATCCGCGCCCGGCACCGTATCAGCTCCTTCCGGTAGCGGAGGAGGAGGATCATGCCGGCAGCCAGGAACACCAGGGGGAAGAAAAAGATGCCTATGGCCCAGCCATTTTCCTTCTGGAAGGTGGAGGGACGGGTGTCCAGGAAATACTCTCCCACCATAGAGGAAAGCTCCTGGGCGCTGATGGGAAGCTGCTCCTTTTCATCCCACATCTTGCTGTAGGACTCTCTGGCAAATCCCATGATCTCGGAATTTAAAGGGCGGCTAAAGCCCTGGATGGAAACGATTCCCGGATCCTCTGCCTCCAGGTCATAGGTGTAATCTAAAAGGGCCTGAAGCTCCTCTGGCAGCTCTCCCTCCACGCAGAAAATCACCGGATTTAATGTGGTGTCAAAGCCGAAATACAGCAGGTATCCCTCCTGGATATGCTCTGCAAAGCTGTCTGTCATAAATTGAAGGGAGACTGTGCTGTAGCCTGTGGGGGAGCTGGAATCAAAGTAATTCGGGTGGTTAAGCTGCTCCTCATACTCCTGCCGCAGCAGATCATACAGGAAGAACCCGCCAAAGAGAAATGACAGGCCAAACAGGAGGCAGGCCGCCCCTATAATAAGGGAGCGCCTGAGGTAGATCATCTTCGTCATCTTTTCCGACAAGGAAAATTTCTGCTTTTGTGTTTCCATGGATATGCTTGCTCCTTCTTTCATAGCCTCATTTGGGGCTGCACCGCCAGGGGCAGGAAAGCCGGCTGCTCTGCACTTTTTTGCTCTCCCAATGGCCTCTGTCCGTTGCTTATAGTGCTCCCTTGGTGGAAAGCACACCGGTAATCCTGGGATCTGGCTGGGTGGCCTCGTCTAATGCCTTGGCAAAGGCCTTAAAGGCGGCCTCGATTATGTGGTGGTTATTGGTCCCGGAAATCTGCCGGATGTGGAGGTTCATCTGGGCCCCGTAGGAAACCGCGTAGAAGAACTCCTTAACCATCTCTGTCTCCAGATCCCCCACAAATTCCCGGTCCAATGTTACCTCCCACACAAGGTAAGGGCGGCCGCACAGGTCCAGAGCGCAGAGAAGCAGCGCCTCATCCATGGGAAGCAGCCGGGAGCCGTAACGGCGGATCCCCTTCTTATCTCCTGCCGCCTCACGGATGGCATTCCCCAGTACGATCCCCACATCCTCGATGGTATGGTGGGTGTCCACCTCCAGATCCCCGGTAACCTGGAGGGTCAGATCAAATAACCCGTGCCTGGCAAAGTTATTTAACATGTGGTCGAAAAATCCAATTCCTGTGGCGATGTCTGCCTGGCCGCTGCCGTCCAGGTTCAGTGTCATGGAAATGGAGGTTTCCTTTGTGTTCCGCGTGATGGACGCGGCACGCATCTCCGATTGATTCATAGCTTCCCTCCTGCCTGTTCTTACTGTTCACGCCCTGCCGGATACTACCTGTGAACAGTCACCATCTGTTCCTATTCATAGCAATGGAATCGTGAATTCTATTGCTTTTCGAACCGCACATGGATGGAATTGGCATGGGCGGTCAGGTACTCTGAATTCGCGAAGGCCTCGATGTCCTCATGTGCCTTTTCCAGCGCTTCCCTGGAGTAGTAGATAATGCTGGACTTTTTAATAAAGTCATCCACTCCCAGAGGCGAGAAAAACTTGGCTGTCCCATTGGTAGGAAGGACATGGTTGGGGCCGGCATAGTAATCTCCCAAAGGCTCGGAGCTATGCTCCCCTATAAAGATGGCCCCTGCGTTCCGAATCTTGGTCATCACCTCAAAGGGATTCCTGGTGACAATTTCCAGATGCTCGGAGGCGATGTCATTAGCCGTCCGGATGGCCTCCTCCAGGGTATCCGCTACCAGGATATACCCGTAGTTTTCCAGGGATTGCTCTAATATCGCCCTCCTGGAAAGGGTTTTCACCATCTGCTCTGCTTCCGTGGATACTGCCTCTGCCAGCTCCATGCTGGTGGTCACCAGGATGGCGCTAGCCAGCTCATCATGCTCAGCCTGGCTTAAGAGATCCGCTGCCACATACCTGGGATTTGCCGTCTCATCTGCAATCACTAGGATCTCGCTGGGCCCTGCGATGCTGTCAATGCTTACATGGCCGTACACCGCCTTTTTGGCCAGGGCCACGAAGATATTTCCAGGACCTACGATCTTATTCACCCGCGGGATGGACTCTGTGCCAAAGGCCAGGGCCGCCACGGCCTGGGCGCCGCCCGCCTTATATACCTCCGTAGCGCCGGCCATATGGGCGGCGGTCAGAGTCACCGGATTTACCTTCCCGTCCGCTCCCGGCGGAGTTACCATCACGATCCGCTCCACCCCGGCAGCCTTGGCCGGGATAATGTTCATCAGCACCGTAGAAGGGTAAGCCGCCTTCCCCCCGGGGACATACACGCCCACGCTCTCTAAGGGCGTGATCTTCTGCCCCAGAATCGTCCCGTCCGGCTTGCTGGAAAACCAGCTCTGACGGATCTGGCGCTGATGGTATTCAGAAATATTGGCCATGGAGGACTGGATCACCTGGATCAGCTTCGGATCCACCTGCCCTTCGGCCTCTTTAATCTCCTCCTCTGTCACCCGGATGGTGGCAGCGTCTATCTGGGCGTGGTCAAACTGCCAGGTATAGTCAAAGAGCGCCTTATCCTTCTCTGCCTTTACCCGTTCTATAATCTGCTGCACCGTATCTGCATACTGGGTGTAATTGTTAGGGTCCCGCTTTAACAGCCCTTCTAAGATATTTTCCTTTGTGCTCTCATCTAACCGTAAGATTCTCATGCCTGCTCCTCCTCCCGCAATATCTCCTGTAATCCCTTGATCATCTTGGCAATCCGCTCATTTTCACGCTTCATGCTCACCTGGTTCACCACCACACGGGCAGATAAGGGGCAGACCTCCTCCAGCACCACCAGGCCGTTCTCCCGCAGGGTGCTGCCGGTCTCCACAATATCCACAATCACATCAGAAAGCCCTACAATGGGCGCCAGCTCAATGGATCCATTCAGCTTAATGATCTCCACGGTCTGGTACTTTTTATTATAGAAGTAATCCTTGGCGATATGGGGGTATTTGGTAGCCACCCGGATCAGCTCATGATGCTTTAACCGCTCCTTTGCCTCCTGGGGGCCGCAGACGCACATGCGGCACCTTCCCATTTTCAAGTCCAGCACCTCATACAGCTTCCGGCTCTCCTCTAATATGGTGTCCTTTCCCACGATTCCCATATCCGCAGCCCCGTATTCCACATAGGTGGGGACATCGCTGGCCTTGGCCAGGAAGAAGCGCATTCCAAGCTCCTCATTGACAAAGATCAGCTTCCGGGAATGCTTATCCTTCATCTCCTGGCAGTGAATGCCTATCCGCTCAAATAACTCCATGGCCTTCTCTGCCAGCCGGCCCTTAGCCAGGGCAACGGTAATATATCTCATGCTCTCATACCTCCTGCTCCTTCTCATAATCCTTCCGGTCCATCAGGCGGAACTCCCCAGTATCTGCCTGGTAATCATTCACCCAGGAGCCGTCCCCGAACACATAGACCACATGGGGCATGCCGCTGCGGACCGCCATCTGAAGGTAAGCGTCCATGGGAGGCGTCTGATGCTTCCGCTGGAACTGCACCGGCTTTCCCGCCTGCCTGAACCTCTTCGCCAGATCAATGGCCGGGAGCCTGGCTGAGATGTCAAAGAGAATCAGCGTATCCGCCTTCTGTACCGGCAGTGTGATGCGCTGGGCCAAAAGGGCCATGAGAAGCCGGTCCACCACGATTCCAAAGCCCACAGCCGGCGCATCCTTCCCGAACTGCTGGAGCAGCTTGTCATACCGACCGCCGGTGACGATGTAATCCCCGGTTCCGTAGGTGTAGGCCTTAAAGATAATCCCTGTATAATACTGATACTTGCTCAGCATCCCAAGATCAAAGGAGATATACTCGGAAAGCCCGTAGTTTTCCATAATCTCATGAACCTTCTCCAGACGCTGGATGGCAAATAAGGCCCGCTTATTATTGGTCAGGGATCTGGCTATGCGGATCTGCTGGATGGATCCGGACAGCTCCGGCAGGCGCAGGAATACCTCCTTTAATTCCGTAGGCATGGGGGCGGACTGCAAAAGCTCCTCCACCCCAAATACATTTTTATTCTCGATCAGCTCCCGCAGCTGGGCCTGGCTCTCTTCATCCAGCCCCGCCTCCTCTACCAGGCCCTGGTAAAACTCCACCTGCCCCAGCTCCACCTGGAAATCCTCCAGCCCGGCTGCCTTCAAACAGTCGATGACCAGGGCAAGAATCTCTGCATCTGCGTCGCTGGAATCATCCCCGATCATCTCCGCGCCGGTCTGGGTGGTCTCCTTTAGCCGGCCCTGATAGCTGGTGTTATTAGTGAAGGTCCGCTCCAGGTAGCAGAGGCGCAGAGGCATGGTCTCCTGGTCAAAATACTTGGCCACACAGCGGGCAATGGCCGGAGTCATGTCCGGCCGGAGCACCAGTGTGTTATTATCCCGGTCAAAGAATTTAAACATTTCATTGGAGCTGACGCTTCCCCGATCCTTATTAAAAATATCGAAAAATTCAAAGCTGGGGGTTTCAATGTGCTGGTAGCCGTAAAGGTAAAGGGTTTTCAGGATCTTCTCCTGAACCTTCAGCTTCTGACGGCACTCCATGTCGTATATATCCCGGACGCCCTCAGGCGTGTGGATTAATTTATTTGTCATAGAATCTCCTTCTGGTGCTTTTATATAGTACAGTATTAATCTGATGACGTGACTTCCATTATAAAAAAGAACGGGTATTCTGTCAATCCTTAATTGTTACGATTTGTCCCCTGACGGGCTGTGCTGCTACGGTTCACGCCTGTCGGGCTGTGCTGCTGCGGTTCACGCCCTGTCGGGCTGTGCTCGGCAGCACGCTGCTTCCTCTCCAGATCCTTCTGCAGCGGCTCCAGGTAATGGACATACATGTCCCGGTGGGAGCGGATGGCAAAGGCTTGATCCACCTCCTGATAGGTAAAGCTTTTCCGGCCCCCCGCCTCCATCCGGTCCCAAAACGCTTTCACATGTTCAAAGGGTAAGTAATAGAGCTCATTCCTGGCTGTGTAGGACAGGATGATAAAGGCTACCCCTCCCTGATGTTCAAATTCCTCCATAAAGGCCATCTGATGGGGATGGATGTTCTGAAGGGGAAAGGTGTCTGTCTTGCACTCCTTGGCGTCAAAGCAGACCGGTATGCCCTGGACTGCCCCGATGTAGTCCACCGTGCTCTTCTGGCCAAAATAGGCCAGAGTTATGTGACGGCTGGACTTATCGATCTCAATGGGGGTAATGGGGGTGGGCACCTTTTGAATCAGGGCCAGCCTCTTTTCCCGGTAACTGTCATTGGTATGGTTGATTAAATCCTCCAGGCCGGAGCCCCGAAGGCCCCGGGTGTGCCAGGTCCCCATGGGAACCGCCCCCTTTCTGTCTGCGCCGGCATATAATATTCCTATGTGTGGGCCTGTGCATAAATAGAGAAAGAGGATGGAATATCCTCTCTCAATCCTCATAATGTCCCCGGCACGAAATCACATAAAGAATGTCCTCTTTCTCAAAATAGACAATCCGGTTTTACTCATCCACCTCTATCAGATCGTGCTCGGCAAATCTGGCCTTTCCTTCTGCTACGTCACGGGCAATTTTTTCCAGATGCCGTATATTGTTTTCAGAGTAGAATGGATCAACACTTACCTCAAAAGGTATGCGCTTTTCACGGCTTACTTTTTTCGCAAAAATAGTAAAGGCGGTTGTCATCGACATTCCCAGCTCAGAGCATGCCTGCTCCATACTCTTTTTCAGATCTGCATCCATGCGGAAATTTACATTCACTACCTGCGCCATTTTTAACACTCCTTTTCTACAATATACTATATTGTAATGAAAAAATCAACAATATTCATTATATCATCATTACTTTGGTTTGACCCAAGGGGCCTGCTACCTGTGAATTTCACTCACAGGAAACACCTCGCAGGACGCTGCCTAATGAACAGTAACCAGATAACAATACTTAAAGGATGCTGCAAAACCTTCACGGCTCTTTTCAGCATCCTTTCAGCGTTTCGTAAATGCGGCCGCCCTATCCCTGGAACCGCTTCGCCTGCTCCTCTATGAGGGCCCGGTCCTCGAAATAGTTGATCTTCATGGAGCGCTTTACCTGTGCTAAGGTCTGGGCGGCGACTGCCTCCGCCTTTTTGCTTCCCTCCTCCAGCATCTGGTAAACCCCGGGGATGTCCTTCTCGAATTCCTTTCTTCTCTCCCGGATGGGGGCCAGCTCCTCCTGAATTACCTTGTTTAAGAACTTCTTTACCTTCACATCCCCTAAACCGCCCCGGGTATAGTGAGCCTTCAAGGCGTCCAGATTCGGGTAATCTGGCAGGAACTTCTGGAAGTGTTCGTCCTTACAGAAGGCATCCAGATAGATAAATACCGGGTTGCCCTCCACCTGTCCCGGATCCTCCACCCGCAGGTGATTGGGATCCGTAAACATAGACATGATCTTCTTTCGCACATCCTCCTCTGTATCAGATAAATAAATACAGTTCCCCAGGGACTTGCTCATCTTCGCCTTGCCGTCGGTGCCAGGCAGGCGGAGACAGGCCTTATTATTCGGAAGAAGGATGTCCGGCATGGTCAGGGTATCCCCGTAAACCGAATTAAACTTGTGGACAATCTCCCGGGTCTGCTCGATCATGGGCATCTGATCCTCTCCCACCGGAACGGTGGTCGCCTGGAAGGCGGTGATATCCGCCGCCTGGCTGATGGGGTAGGTAAAAAAGCCCACCGGGATGCTGGTCTCAAAGTTCCTCATCTGGATCTCCGCCTTTACCGTGGGATTCCTCTGAAGGCGGGAAACGGTCACCAGATTCATGTAATAAAAGGACAGCTCGCAAAGCTGAGGGATCTGGGACTGTATAAACAGGGTGGACTTGGCTGGATCCAGCCCTGCAGACAGGTAGTCTAAGGCTACCTCGATAATATTCTGCCGCACCTTCTCCGGATTATCTGCATTATCCGTCAGGGCCTGGGCATCTGCGATCATAATAAAAATCTGGTCATATTCTCCGGAGTTCTGAAGCTCCACTCTTCTCTTTAACGAACCTACGTAATGTCCCACATGAAGTCTCCCTGTGGGCCGGTCCCCTGTTAAAATAATCTTCGCCATAATTGTAGTATTCCTTCCAAAATTCTCTGAATTTTCATCTCCTATTACTATACCGTCTGTATTGCCGGATGTCAAGAGCTGAGGAAGGGGGCGGTAGCTTCAGGGAATAGTTTTGGTTGCTGTTCACAGCCATTGTCATTAGCTTAATAAGTGTCTTTCTAAACCCGCCAGGAATCTCTGGCCAAGTGTTTTGCGGCCCGTTAGGAGTCGCAGGCAACGGGGAAGGTGCAGGCGCATATTCGCCAGGAGGCTACGCCCGCGTCAGGCCGGGTCCCAACGTCACCGCGCTCTCGCTCCGCCGAAAGCGTAGCGGACGCATAAGGTCCGTG
>CATOJE010000049.1 GCA_951800145.1 uncultured Lachnospiraceae bacterium
GCAAGCGGCCCCCGTCAGGAAGGTGGGGACAGCGGTTCACGGACCGTACAGAGACCAAGTCAGCGACCGAAAAGCCAGAACGCAAGCCCGCCCACGAATACACAGGCCGGGTCCCATAAGGAACCCCTCCGAAACCATCGGTACTTAGACGCGGTCTTCCACGCGTCTTACGTACCGCTACGCTTTCGGCGGAGCGAGAGCGCGGTGACGTTGGGACCCGGCCTGCCGCGGGCGTACCTTCCCGGCGAATATGCGCCCGCACCTTTTATCACGGCTTGCCGCTCCTAATGGGTTTAGAAACACACTCAGCCAGCACTCACAGAGACTAAAGTAGCTAGCAATTTCTCCCCTAATTCCAAATTATATATGCCCCCGCCCTCAATATCTTCCACAGGAATTGCATTTTTTTACACAATTATGCTATGATAGAAAAGTAAACCTTCATGCGCCCGGCAAAGGGCGCACCGCCATGTATAAAAGTCCGGCTGGCGCACTTGGCATGTCTGAATTTATGCCGCCTATTCGGCTGCGGGACTTTTAAAGTAAAATTTTACCCAGGAGGTTCGCCAGATGAAACCCGAATCGGACTTAAAGGAAAAAACCAGCCACGGGGATGTTCTTTTCCCTTTGCAGCAGTACTCCACCATCCTCTCTCCGGTGAATCCGGAGGTTTCCATGCACTGGCATCCGGAAATGGAGGTTACCCGGATTACCAGAGGGCAGGCCAGGTATTCCATTGATCTTCAGGAGTGTCTGGCTGAGGAGGGCGATTTTATCTGTGTCCAGCCAGGGCTTCTCCATATGGTGAGGCTTCCATCCCCGGGGGCCTTTGCGTCAGACTCTTTTGTATTCCACTTAAATCTCCTGGGCTCTTCTTCCGGGGATATCTGCACCCTGCGCTATTTTGCCCCTCTGATGAATGGAACACTCCAGCTGCCTCACCGGATCTCTGCCAGTGATCCCTGGGGGCCGGATATTTCGGCCATCTTTCAGTCCCTTTCTCAGGCCTATAAGGAGCGGTATCCTGGCTATGAGCTGGAAATCAAATCCCTCCTTTTTCGCCTCCTCCGGCTTCTGACCATCCATCCGAAGGCTGTTCTCACAGAGGAAGCGGACGAGGCGAAGTGTTCCCAGCGGCAGCGCCTAAAGAAGGTTTTTGATTTTATTCACGGGCATTTTTCTGAGGAAATCCGAATCGAGCTCCTTGCGAGGCTGTGCCATATCAGCCCCTCCCGCTTTATGCATCTTTTTAAGGAAGCAACCGGGTTCACCTTGAACCAGTATCTGAATCAATACCGGCTGAGACAGTCTGCCATTTTGCTGGGCCAGGGAAGCGATATCGCAGAGGCGGCTTACTCCTGCGGTTTTAATCATCTCCCCTACTTTTACAAGCGGTTTCAGGAATACTACCATATGACGCCCCGCCAGTTCCAGCTGCTGCCGGAGACGCAGCAGCTCTCAGAAGGCTGCAGAAAAAGCCCTCGACAAATCCGCACCCATATATTATAATTAAGGTTCATCTTATGTGTAAAAAGTGTGTCTACCTCTGCCATAATGCAGAGGGTTAAAATAAAAGGAGGAAGACAGCATGAAAGCAACAAAGTATACCGGAACACAGACAGAAAAGAACCTGGAGGCAGCATTCGCGGGGGAATCCCAGGCCAGGAATAAGTACACCTATTTCGCCTCAGCCGCCAAGAAGCAGGGCTATGAGCAGATCGCAGCCCTGTTTTTAAAAACCGCGGATAATGAAAAGGAGCATGCGAAAATGTGGTTTAAGGAGCTCAGCGGGATCGGCGATACAGCTGAAAACCTTGCCGCTGCCGCAGAGGGAGAAAACTATGAGTGGACTGACATGTATGAGAATTTTGCCAAGACTGCAGAGGCTGAGGGCTTTCCTGAGCTTGCCGCAAAGTTCCGTCTTGTAGGCGAGATCGAGAAGCACCATGAGGAGCGCTACCGCGCCCTGCTGAAAAATGTGGAGACTGCCGCAGTCTTTGAAAAGAGTGAGGTAAAGGTATGGGAATGCCGGAACTGCGGGCATATCGTAGTGGGAACAAAGGCGCCGGAAATCTGCCCTACCTGCGCACATCCCCAAAGCTATTTTGAAGTGCATGCAGAGAACTACTAAGCTTCGTGAAAAGATTCAAAAAGAATAGAGGACAGTATTATGACAGATTCCCTTGTACAGTGGATGACTGCCGCCCTGGGAGGCAAGGTATCCGGTGAAATCATTATCTTTTTAATCTCTATGGTTCCTATCCTGGAGCTGAGGGGAGGGCTTCTGGCCGCATCCCCCGCATTATTAAATATTCCGATCCTCCGGGCGGTCCCCATCTGTATCATTGGGAATATCCTGCCCATTCCCTTTATCCTTCTCCTGATCGAGAAGGTGCTGGATATTATGGAACACATAAGAGGGCTGGACCGAATCGCCCTCTGGATCCGGAATAAGGCGGATAAGCATAAGGGCCAGGTGGAACGGTACGGCTTCTGGGGCCTTGTAGCCTTTGTGGGCATTCCCCTTCCCGGCACCGGGGCATGGACCGGGGCACTGGTGGCTTCTCTTCTTCACATGAAGCTGAAAAAATCCTTCCCGGCTATCCTTCTGGGAATCGCCGTAGCCACGGTGATCATGTCCCTTCTCTCCTATGGACTCTTAGGGGCGATTTTCGGCTAAACCTTTGGCAAATGTGCAGCCGGCATGTCTGCCTGGCCTGCTGACCGCGGATAAAAAGGCGCCATAAGGCGCCTTTTTTATTCCTTCTTCCACTCTTCCCACATTTCTTCAAAATCCCGGATAACAAAGTCCGGCACCCTTCCCTCTATCAGCTGCCCCCGGCTGGAGCTGCCATAGTAGTCCCGCGCCTCCATGGTCTCTGCCATATCATACTCATGAGGGATCGGGTATACCCGGTATCGGCTGCACAGCACCATATTGTTCTTATCTCTGTGGCCTCCAAAGCTGAAGGCCTCCATAATAGCCCGGATCTGCTCTGGCTCTGTGTAGGTGATGGTAAAGGGTTCATTATCATAATCCTTCCCAAAATCCATTTCCTCTGTATTATCATCCTCCCCAAAGGGGCCGTAGGCTGCAATCTGAACGGCTCCCAGCGCCTCCGGCTGCAGGGTTTCTCCCACGGTGATGCCGCAGTCCTTTAAGGCAGCGATGGTTTGGGTGAAGGAGGGGTAGATGGGATAAAAGAAGCCGTCATACCAGTACATCCGGTCGTAGCGCCGCAGATCCCGCTCTTCATTCGTCTCATCGAGCCGCGCAGAGATTTCGTCGGATATGAGAAGCAGCTCTCCTATAGGGCTTTCCTGCTCCCGGTCTGTTATGCTGAGCCCCATCAGCTCCTGCTGATAGGCCTGTGCCACGGCCTTCCATTTTTCCTTATTTCCAGCCAGAAGCTCCACCTGATCCAGCTCATTTAAGTAGGCGAGATTGCCTGCCGCTTCTTCCGGGTCCAGGGTCAGCCCCGGGTAGAGGACTTTTTTATATTCTGGATCCAGGTAAATCTGATCCGCCTGCCCTATCACATCATCCAGGAACATGTTATATCTCCGGTAAACCCTCCGCCCGCTTTTTAAGGTGTAGCAGACCACCACATTGCACCACTGCTGGCCATTTTCAGGTGTGCCCGCATCCAGCTGCCGGATCCCCTCCCGGGCAATGTCCACCACAGCGCCGGTGGCAGAAAGCTGCTCCAGATCCAGGATCCTCTGGCCGCCGGTTATCATAAAGTAGGGCCTCAGCTGGATATCATAGCTCACCCAGCTATCCTCGCCAAAATCAATGGATGCGCAGGCTAAGGAACCTTCATCCGGAAGATACTCATCATAACGGAAGATGTCAAAATAAAATGACATGGAAATCGCCAGCGCCGCGGTCATACATAGGGCTAAGGTCTTCTCATGGCAAAAGAGCTTTTTAAAGTCCGAATGATAAATCACCTCGATCACGCAGTGGGAAATCACCACGCCTACGATCACCCCGAATACCATCCAGGAAAGGCTATCCCGCATGGAATAGAAGAACATCCCTCCTGCCATCCCAAAGGCCACCACCAGGAGAATCTTGATTACGCCAGTAGACCAGCCAAAGGCCATGGTCCTTCCCGCTGCCTCAGAGGGGCGCTTTAAATACAGGAAAAAGCTAAGGAGCCCCACGGCCAGGATAGCCCCCATGGTCCCTGCGATTCTCCCCAGAGTGAGCCCGTCGGTCATAGCCTGGATCAGGGCAAACATAGGCGAAAGCTTTATGATCACCCTGCTCCACACAGAAGGCGTACCGTAATAATAGGTATCAAAAAATATTTCATAAAACCCTGTCACCAGGCCGCTGAGCATGGGGCAGTAAACGAAGAATACCGCACTTCCCAAAACCGCCGCAAGCCGGGTTCCCGTCATCATCATCGCCAGCACCACCGTGACATACACCAGGATGTAATACAACATATTTCCAAGGAAGCCCACGGCCGCAGCCGGAGCCAGCTCCGGGGTAAAGGCCCCATTCACCCCGCACACGGTCAGGGCCAGAACCAGGGAAAGGAGATAAATCACTGCCGGAAGCAGGATCCCGGTACTGATGTGAACCAGAAACCACAGCTGCCGCTTCACAGGAAGGCTGTGATAAAAATCAATCTGCTTCTTATTATGGAGATAGGCAAAGGTGGAAACCCCCAACACCACCGCAGCCCCAAATAAAACGATGAAAATCATAGGATATCCTTCGCCGAAGCTCAGCATGGAAATAGCCCTGGAAGCCCGCATCTCCAGAACCCGGGCCCAGATGGTGGTTTCATCTGTCCGGATGTCAGAAAATGCCATAGCCAGAGCCACCGGCATGGTAAAGAAGAGAGCCAGGCCCAGGAGTGCGGCCGCCCACAGCTTCCGCTTCATATCCTCCTTCAGTAGCTTAAAGTATAAGTGCCTTGATGTCATAACCGGCCACCTCCGTTTCACTGATAAAGATTTCCTCCAGGGATAGTGGAATCAGCTCAAAGAAAATAGGCTGACAGCGCTCCATCTGCGCGGTAATCTCCTCCTGGTTCCCCCGGACTGTTATGGTTGCAATGCTTCCAATCTGCTCTGTTTTTACGATATCCAGGCCAGTCAGTTCCTCCGGCCCCATCCCTGGCTTCAGCACGCATTGTACCTTGTGCAGGTTCAGCTTCATGTCATCCAGCTCTCTGGAAAGCAGGATGCCGCCCCGGTGTAAAAGCCCCACATGATCGCAGATATCCTCCAGCTCCCGCAGGTTGTGGGATGCTATAATGGGAGTCAGGTTCCGCTCCTCCATATCATTGGCAAAAAGGCTCTTCACGGTCTGACGCATCACTGGATCCAAGCCGTCAAAGGTCTCATCGCAGAAGATATAGTCTGTCCCTGCACAGATGCCGCAGATAACTGAAACCTGCTTCTTCATGCCCTTGGAAAAGGTATTGATCTTCCGGTCCTTTTTAAGTCCAAAGCTTTCCAGAAGATGGTAAAACCGCTTCACATCAAATCCTGGATACATGCACCGGTAAAACTGCATCAGCTCCTGGGGCGTGCCATTGGAAAAGAAATACTGGTCATCGGAAATATAAAAATATTTTGACTTTACATTAGGATTCTCCCATACATCCTCCCCGTCGATGGTGATGCTTCCCTCATCCGGCTTTAAAATCCCGCTGGCCATCCGCAGAAAGGTGCTCTTTCCGGAGCCATTGGTCCCGATGAGGCCGAATACACAGCCCTCCTTAATCTCCGCGGTAATGTGATCCACCGCAACGATATCCTCAAAACGCTTGGTCAGGTTTTCCGCCTTAATCACTGCCATCCCCTCCCTTTTCTTCCATCTCGCTTTCCTTCTTCGCCAGCTCCTTGGCCCTGTCCCGGATATCCTCCGGATCCTTAGCCCTGTCCTGGACACCCATCGGATCCTTAGCCCTATCCCGGACACCCATCGGCTTCCCCGCCCTGTCCCCGGCCTCTGCCGGCTCCTCTGGAAGCAGAAGCTCTCTCATCTCCTGCCTGCTGATCCCTAAAAGCTCTCCCTCTTCTGCCAGGGCGATAAATTGCCTCTTCCACTCTTCTCTTCTCTCGCCTAAAAGTCCGCTGATATCTGCCACAAAACTACCTCTTCCCTTGATCGTATAAATATATCCCTCCCGGTCCAGCTGACTATAGGCCCTCTGGATGGTATTAGGATTAATCGAAAGCTGCATCGCCTGGCTCCGCACCGAGGGCATCTGTGTGTCCTTTGGCAGGATTCCCTTGACAATTAATTCCTGGAACCGTCCCGTGATCTGCTCATACAGGGGACGGCGGTCTCGATAGTCTAGTATAATCACATTGTCACTCCCTTCTTAAATGATTGGCTGCTGGATTTTTTTCTGTATTAATACTGATGTGTGTATTAATAGTGTTAATACAGTCACTATATCAAAAAGAAACCGCCCTGTCAAGAAGCGGTTTCTTACGATTTCTTTATGATTTAAGATGCCACATGATCCGTCCACATTTCGCACTGGCTGATAACCGTCTTTACGGCGTCTTCCAATCCTTCCGGCGGATAGTCATGCTTTTTCAAAAGACGCTTCACCATCCTTCTCATCCCTGCCCTTGCAGATTCCTTTTTCTCCCAATCTACCGTCCGCGATTTTCTTAATTGCTCTGTTAATTCCCTTGTAATGGCAATCAGCTGATCCTTTGTATAGAAATCCTTTACTGCCTCCGGCCTGGTCAATGCATCGTAAAATGCCAGCTCCTCCTCACTTAACCCCATCTTATTTCCTGCCTTGTGGGCATCCGCGATATCCTGAGCCATTTTCATAAGCTCAGATATGACCTCCTCATTGGTAAGCATCCCGTTTAAATAAGATTTTACGATGCGATCCAGCATTTCAGAAAACTGCTGGGATTTAACCACATTCGTCCTCTTATATACTCTCACCTGCTCAGCGATCAGCTTCCTTAACAGCTCAACAGAAAGATTCCTCTCCGGCATTCTTGCAACCTCTCTTCTCTCCCCATCCTTTGCAATACTCTTTGAGAGAGAGAACGCCTGCTTCATCCGATAACACTCCAGTAAAAAATTTTCTTTTGTTTCCGCCAGCTTCGGGTCAGCTAAGAAATTCACTCCTCCCGTAATCAGATTGGCCCTGGTTAAATCACTGCTTGTGGTCATAAATTCAGAATAATCAAATCCATGCATCAAATCTCTGCAGACCCCTAGCTTCTCCCGAAATTTCTTATAAGCGCTCTCGGTGATATCCATGTTGCTAAAATGCTTCCTGTCCTGAGCGGTATATTGCTTCATGGCAGCCTTAAGGGCGGAAGCAATTCCTATGTAATCGACAACCAGCCCGCCTTCCTTATCCTGAAACACGCGGTTCACACGGGCGATGGCCTGCATCAGATTATGCCCCTTCATCGGCTTAAAAATATACATCGTTGACATAGACGGAACATCAAAGCCTGTAAGCCACATATCGACAACGATTGCTATCTTGAATTCACTGTCATTATCCTTGAATTCTCTCGCTAATTCTTCGCGGTACGTCTTATTTCCCGTCAGCTCCTTCCATTCCGCCGGGTCCTGATTTCCGCCCGTCATAACAAGCTTCACCTTGCTTTCCCATCCCGGTCTCATCTTCAATATTTCTTCGCGAATTCTTACGGCAATCGGCCTGGAATAAGCTACGATCATCGCCTTTCCTGCCTGCTCGTATTGCCGGTATTGTTCATAATGCTCCAGTATGTCGCCACATAAAGCTTTCATAACCTCCGGCGTTCCTAACACACTATCCATATGCGCTAGTTCCCGCTTGCTTTTTTCAATATCCACCTCACTGGCGTTTTCCTTTAACCGAGCATAGGTTGCGTCAATCTGCTCCAGTATTTCCGGCTTCAGATTCAGCTTTATCACACGGCTCTCATAATAAATCGGACGTGTGGCCCCATCGGATACCGCCTGGGTCATATCGTAAATATCAATATAGTTGCCAAATACCTCCCGTGTATTTCTATCCTCAAGGGCAATGGGCGTCCCTGTAAATCCGATATAGGTTGCGTGGGGAAGGGCATTCCTCACACGCCTTGCATTACCGATTGTTACCTTTCCTG
This sequence comes from uncultured Lachnospiraceae bacterium, assembly GCA_951800145.1. Lineage (GTDB taxonomy): Bacteria > Bacillota > Clostridia > Lachnospirales > Lachnospiraceae > Caccovicinus. The sequence goes on from CATOJE010000049.1 coordinate 8,113, forward strand.
TTTTCGAATTGACCTTATCTTCAAATCCATACTGGCTCCGGTGCGCCTCGTCCGCCATTACCACAATATTTTTTCTTAAGGATAAGGCCTCGTCCCTTTCCTCGAACTTCTGCATCGTAGTAAATATAATGCCGTTTGCTGCTCTGCCATCAAGCCAGTCTCTCAAGCCGATCTTGGGATTTTTGCTGGATTTATTTCTCTCTATATCATCTTCGGAGAGCCGTCTCTTATCCGCCTGAACAGGAGTCTGCCTCAAGAAATTCTTGCATTTGGAAAACTGGGCAAACAGCTGATCATCCAGATCATTTCTATCGGTGATGACCACAATCGTAGGGCTGTTAAGGGCCGCCTGCAGATATTTCGCATAGAAAACCATAGATAGTGATTTTCCGCTTCCCTGTGTATGCCAGAAAACGCCGCCCCGCCCGTCTCCGCCATCCGCGCTTGCTTTTTTCGTAGACTCAACCGCTTTCTTTACTGCAAAGTATTGGTTATATGCCGCTAATATCTTCCCGTCTCCACTGGAATCTTTCGAGAAACAGATAAAATTGTGGAGTATATCCAGGAATCTGCTTTTCGCAAACATTCCCTTGATCAATGTGGTAAAATCCGCGTATCGTGTTTCTTCATAATCTCCATCTACCGTCTTCCATTCCATAAAACGGTCAAAGGAAGCGGTTATCGTCCCGGCTCTCGTCTGCGACTGATCACTGATGACACAAAACGCATTATAGATAAACAACCCTTCTATTGACTTTTTATAATTCTGAATCTGCTGATACGCATCATCGATAGAAACATGATCCGCCTTCGGAGATTTTAACTCCATAACAACTACCGGAATGCCATTTAAAAAAATGACCACATCCGGCCTCCTTGTCTCATATTCTCGATAGGTCCATTGGTTTGCAACAATAAAGCGATTCATGGACGGATTATCGTAATCCACCAATCGAACCAAATCACTTTTTACTTCCCCATTCTCTACAAACGTTACCTGTACTCCATTCTGGATATAATCGGTAAATGTTTCATTTTTTGACAGCAAACTGCCTGCCTCATAATTTTTTATTTTATATACCGCCTCATAAATTGCTGACTTCGGAAGGTCAGGATTTATCATTTCCAGCGAATCATACAGCTGTTCTTCCATCAAAGGCTTACTCACATCCCTGTCAACATCCGGACCATATAGGTGCGTATATCCCAGATTCTCAAATAATTCAATGATGGAATTTTCGAAATTTGATTCATTGAATGTTGACATAACCCTTCCTCCTAAAATTTGTCAAGCCTGGAGACATCTAATTCGCCACGCATTAAGCGTGCCAGGAGTGCATCACGCAATACCGCAAGTGTCTTGTTTTGGTTCTGGTTCTGCCTGATTTGGTCAAACAGCGGACAAATCAAATGATGAAAGGCGTCCATCTCCCTGTGTGGCGGAATCACAATTGGAATCGAGCGCAAATTTGCCTGGCTGATCTTCGGTTGCACAGCGCCGGTAACACTGCACCAGGCTGCATAAGCGTTTCTGGTAGGCGCTCTGCTCTCTGGCGGAAAGGACGCCGCTTTTGAGCATACCCGCCAGAGCCTCGCAGGCCGCATGATACTTCTCCGGATCGCCGGGCTCCTTCTCATAATCCCTGCGGCACTCCAGCCACCGGGTCTGGTGGAGGCGGTATATCTCCATCTTGGCGGCCGCCACATAATGGGCTAACTCCGAATCCTCGTCCTGCTCCGCTGCCAGAAGTATCCGATAATTCTCTTTCAGATCCTTCTTTAGCTGTTTCAGCAGAAGGGCCCGTTTTTCCGTGTTCCCGCTGACGGCCATGGCGTCCTCCACCGGCACCACGTTCAGCGCCTCCCGCATATCCGGGTGCTCCGGCGGCCGGTCAATCTCGAAAGCCCGTATCAGGACGGCTTCCCGGTCGATCCCCACCCGTTCGAAAAACGCCTGGAGCAGTCCCGGCAGAAAATAGATGAGAAAGCCAAGCCCCGGAAGGAAGAGGAAGAAAGCCGCCATCCCGGCCTCCTTCCGATGGATTCCCTTGATGATGGCGTACAGCGCCGCCACAGCAAAATTCAACCCTAAAAACCAAATCAACATGATCATAACCTTGCTCTCCTCCCATGAGAATCACTGGACACAGCCCGGCAGGGCGTGCACAGCAATTCTCAGACTACCTCAGGTTCGCCCTGAACCGGAAGTGCCTCCACGCCGCAGGCCAAAAGGCGCTTCTGCAGCTACTCCAGGTTCCTGGGGCCGGTATTATTTAACAGGGCAAAAAAAACCGGACTTAGATGTGAGGATACGCTCCTCATACTCATTTTTGATGAGTACATTTTCCTCGTCGATGGCCTTTAAGTCCTCATACTCCTCCTTTAGCATCTCCAAATCCAAACGGACGTTCCAGGCATCCTGCCTGAGCACGCCGGCGGTGTAGCTGACTATGAGGCCTAAGGTCTTCTGTATCTAGCGCGCTGTCCATCAGCTTTAACATCTCCAGCGCGCTTCGGAAATAGCAGGACTGCTTCCCCTCCACCCACAGGATTCTCCCCTGCCAGGTGGCATTTTCCTGATATTGGATCTGTACGGTAAAGGTCCCCAGATGGCCTTTCTTTGTCCATCCTTCCTGTCCGTCTCTCATACTTCACAACTTCCTTTCTGCTGCTGTCTGATCAGGGTTTACCTCTCTTCCAGGCTGTGCTCCAGATCCTCCCCCTTCTCCAGGAAATGTTCCAATTCCAGCACATCTACCTGGATATGGCCGCTGTCCACATACCGGTAGCGCCTGTTTTTGACTCGGATATCGCTCTCTTCGGGCAGCCCAAACTTCCGAAGCTGCTTTCCGAGACGGCAGACTATATTGTTCAGGTTATTATTCGCATTTTCTCCCTCTGCCTGTCCGTACAGAAGCTCCATCAGCGTTTCTTTTTTCATTCCCTCTTCTCCATGGAGTATCAGGAGGAAAAAAAGCTGGATGGATTTGGAGAAATGCTGCCTTTTAAAGGAGATCGGCTTCTGGTCACAGGACATGGAAAAGTCGCCTAACAGCTTAAGCTGCAGGATATGTTCTTCATTTTTTTGCATGCTGCTCATACCTTCACCGTGTTGTTATAGTAGAATAATCAGTGGGGCATAAAGTAGACTTTAGTCCCCACCTATGATATAATGCAAATATGGAAATTTTGACTCTAAAACATAGTTTTTTGTATAAAATATCGTCTGTATTTTCCGATATTTTCCAGTTAATAAAGCGGTGCTTAAATTCTACTTTTTCCCCACATTTTTTTAAATAAATTAGCATGTAACAGCTTTTTCACGCAAAAAAAGAAGGAGAGAATCCCGTGAAGCACTCAGGTCTGGAAAAGCCTGAATTTCACGGTGTTCTCTCCTTCTCAGGAATCAGAAGCGATAATCGATGAACCGAATTAAGCCATCTTAATTATGCTTTATAAACATCCACTAACTTCTTCAGATATTCATATCTTGCCTTGGACTCTGCCTCGTTCTTGGCGAAGAGCTTTGCTGCTCTCTCCGGATTCTTCATGGCTAAGGACAGATAACGAACCTCGCCCTTCAGATAATCCTGATAGCCTTCCATCTTCGGCTCCTTGCTGTCTAAGGTGAACTTGTTCTCAGCAGCCGGATTGAAGCGGAACAGATGCCAGTAGCCGCACTCTACCGCCAGCTTCTCCTCGGTCTGAGCCTTAGCCATGCCCTTCTTGATACCATGGTTGATACAGGGAGCGTAGGCGATGATTAAGGATGGTCCCGGATAAGCCTCTGCCTCTGCGATGGCCTTAACGGTCTGTGCATAGTCAGCGCCCATGGAGATCTGTGCTACATATACATAGCCATAGCTCATGGCGATGGATGCCATATCTTTCTTCTTCACTTCCTTGCCGCCTGCAGCGAACTGAGCCACTGCGCCGGTAGGAGTAGCCTTGGAGGACTGTCCGCCGGTGTTGGAATAAACCTCGGTATCGTATACCATAACATTGATATCCTTGCCGGATGCCAGCACATGGTCTACGCCGCCGAAGCCGATATCATAAGCCCATCCGTCGCCGCCGAATACCCACTGGGACTTCTTAGCCAGGAAATCCTTATTCTTCACAATATCCTTGCAAACCGGGCAGTCGATGCCTTCTAATGCGGCAACTAACTTGTCCGTAGCGTCGCCATTGGTTGCGCCTACATTATAAGTGTCTAACCACTCCTTGCAGGCTGCCTTTACTTCCTCAGAAGCCTCGTCGGAAGCCATCACAGACTCAACCTTTGCCTGTAAGCCCTCGCGGATGGCGTTCTGTGCTAACAGCATGCCGTAGCCAAACTCTGCATTATCCTCGAATAAGGAGTTAGACCATGCAGGACCCTGGCCCTTTGCATTTACGGTGTAAGGTGTGGATGGTGAGGAGTTGCCCCAGATGGAGGAGCATCCGGTTGCATTAGCGATATACATCCGGTCACCGAACAGCTGGGTGATTAATTTTGCGTAAGGAGTCTCGCCGCAGCCTGCGCATGCGCCGGAGAACTCTAATAAGGGCTGCTTAAACTGGGAGCCCTTTACGGTGTTTGGCTTAAACTTGGCAATGATCTCTTCCTTAATGGGCAGAGTCTGTCCAAAATCGAAGATGGGCTGCTCGCCTAAGTTGTCCGCCAGCTTCTCCATGGTTAAAGCCTTGTTGCCCTTCATGCCCGGGCATACATTGGCACAGGAGCCGCATCCGGTACAGTCAAGAGCGGAGATGGTCATGCTGAACTTGTAGCCCGGCATGCCGGTCATATCCTTCATCTTCATGTCTGCGGGAGCCTTGGCAGCCTCGTCCGCGGTCATGGCAACAGGACGGATTACTGCGTGAGGACAAACGTAGGAGCAGAAGTTACACTGGATACAGTTGTCCGGATTCCATACAGGAACATTTACCGCGATACCCCGCTTCTCATAGGCAGCGGAGCCGGAAGGTGTGGTGCCGTCCACGTATGCGCTGAATGCGGATACAGGCAGGTTATTTCCCTCCTGAGCGGAAACCTTGGTCTGAACGTTGTTAACAAAGTCTACAACATCCTTTCTTCCCTCGGTCACTACCTTGTAATCTAAGCCCTCGTCCTCTGCGTTCTTCCAGGACTCGGGAACATTTACCGCGTGAACATTCTTTGCGCCTGCGTCGATAGCTGCCCAGTTCTTCTCTACTACGTCCTGACCCTTGCGGCCGTAGGTCTTCTGAGCGGCATCCTTCATCAGCTGGTTTGCCTTCTCTGCCGGGATAATGCCGGTGAGCTCAAAGAATGCAGACTGTAAAATGGTATTGATACGGGTCGGGCCCATGCCGGTCTCGATACCGATCTTCACACCGTCGATGGTGTAGAACTTAATGTTGTGATCCGCGATGAATTTCTTCACCTGGCCAGGTAAGTGCTGCTCTAACTCTTCGTCAGACCATGGGCAGTTTAAGAGGAAGGTGCCGCCGTCTACCAGCTCCTGAACCATGTTGTACTTGCGGATATATGCCGGGTTATGGCATGCCACGAAGTTCGCCTGCTTGATTAAGTAGGTGGACTTGATGGGGGTATGTCCGAAACGTAAGTGGGACATAGTAACGCCGCCGGACTTCTTGGAATCATAATCAAAGTATGCCTGAGCATACATGTCGGTGTTATCGCCGATGATCTTGATGGAGTTCTTGTTAGCGCCTACCGTACCGTCTGCGCCCAGACCCCAGAACTTACAGTTGGTGGTTCCCTCCGGTGTGGTTACTAAGGGAGCGCCCAGCTTTAAGGACAGGTTGGTCACATCGTCCTCGATACCTAAGGTGAATTTCGCCTTATCTGCATTCTCATATACAGCAACGATCTGCGCCGGGGTGGTATCCTTGGAGCCTAAGCCGTAGCGTCCGGTGAAAATCGGAACCGCGTCAAACTTGGATCCCTTTAATGCTGCCACCACATCCAGATATAAGGGCTCGCCTAATGCGCCGGGCTCCTTGGTGCGGTCTAATACGGTGATCTTCTTAACCGTATCCGGGATAGCATTGATCAATGCCTCTGCACAGAAGGGACGGTACAGGCGAACCTTTACCACGCCTACCTTTGCGCCGCTGGTCTTGATCATGTAGTCAACGGTCTCCTCGATGGTGTCATTCACAGAGCCCATGGCTACGATTACCTGCTCTGCGTCATCTGCGCCGTAGTAGTTAAACAGCTTATAATCGGTGCCGATCTTCTCATTAACCTTGTCCATATAGTCCTGAACGATGGCGGGAAGCGCATCGTAGTAAGGATTACATGCCTCACGTGCCTGGAAGAAGATGTCCGGGTTCTGAGCAGAGCCTCTCTGGCAGGGATGGTTTGGATTTAACGCATTGGCGCGGAAGGCGTCAACGGCGTCCATATCTACCATATCCTTTAAGTCCTCATAATCCCAGGTCTCGATCTTCTGAATCTCGTGGGAAGTACGGAAACCATCAAAGAAATTAATGAAGGGAACCTTGCCCTTGATGGCAGCGCAGTGAGCAACCGGAGTTAAGTCCATAACCTCCTGAACGCTGGACTCGCACAGCATGGCGCAGCCGGTCTGACGGCAGGCATATACGTCGGAGTGGTCACCAAAGATGGATAATGCGTGGGAAGCAATCGCACGTGCGGAAACATTCACAACTCCGGGAAGCTGCTCGCCGGCGATCTTATACAGGTTGGGGATCATTAACAGCAGACCCTGGGATGCTGTGTAGGTGGTGGTCAGAGCGCCTGCGGAAAGGGAGCCGTGTACCGCACCTGCAGCACCTGCCTCAGACTGCATCTCTGTTACCTGTACGGTGCGTCCGAAGATGTTGGTTCTCCCGTCAGTTGCCCACTCATCTGTATGCTCAGCCATAACAGAAGAAGGAGTGATCGGGAAGATGGCAGCCACATCGGTATAAGCGTATGAAGCGTGAGAAGCGGCCTGGTTGCCATCCATGGTTTTCATTTTTCTTGCCATTTTACTTTCCTCCTAATAAAATGTAAATAATGTAGAATATTCCTGATGTGAAAGGATTCAGAAATATTGACCTGTATATTATTATAACAATAATTCTATAAAATGCAAATAATTATGTAAAAAAATACAGTACTTTTTTTTCGACGAAAATCCTTACGGGGCTGGCTCTACCAGCTGTTCCAAATCTTTGCAGTATTTTGGATGATCCCGGATAATCCACCGCTTAAAAGCAGCAAAGGGCGAGCTGTCATCTAGTTCCCGCCGCAGCAGCCACCATAGATCCTCCTTCTCGAAGCCGTCCGCCTCACGATACTCCCGAATATATTCTTTAAATTTTGAGAGCTCCTTACGTAAAATCCGCCTGAGAATTCCAGCCTCCATCTCCTTTTGCGGGGTTGAACCATAAAATATGTCCTGAAGCAGCAAAATCGTATTTTCTGTCTCTTCCACTTTATCCAGCGCCTCAAATACGACCTTCTCCTCTTTTCCAAAATACCCTGTCTTACGAAATGCGATGTGTTTCTCCGGATCCATCTTCGTACAGTCAATCATTGGGACATATCGATGAAGCTTTGTATTATTACAATGAGCACACACTAAAAAAAGGTTGTTCCATTCCGAAGCCTTTCCCGCTGTAAAGATATCTCTGACACTGTGTCTTTTTCGTATGCCTTCGCTGGATCTTTATCATATGCCTCTTCCTTCTATTTTCTCAACCTTATCCCACGCTTCTCTGGATAATCCCTTCGGTATATTCCTCAGCTCGATACGAAGCTGTGCCCGTTCTGCCCGCTGTGCTTCTGTCAGCTCTGCCTTTTCCATTAATTCCTCATATCTGCTTATCTTTCTCTTTAATTCCCGGGAATATTCATCTGCTTCAAAATAGCTTTCCGCTAATCCGTCAGAAGAATAGGCTGACAAATTTTCCAATTCCACATGACGTTCCAGATCATATGCTTTTGCATTTGAAATCGAATTTAAAATATATGGTGAATGCGTTGTCACTAAAAATTGAATCCGAGGAAAAAATGTAGTCAAAAACGGCAAAATTTTCTTTTGCAAATCAATATGCAGATGGGTCCCTAACTCATCAATCAAAACAATGCCTTCTATATCATAGCTGCTGATTCCATCTTTTAGAAGCCAGTTCTTATCCATTCGCAACATCAAGTCTGACAAAATATGGATCACCGCCGAATATCCATCAGACAGTTCATTCAATCCAAAGGGCTTCCGCCCCTTTTCATGTATCTTGAAATCATACTCTTTATAGCTGTATACCAAGGTAATCGAATCATCCTCTAGTAAAACCTGCAATGCATCTGTAAAACGTTTGAACCATTGCTCAATCTGTTCAACCGTTGCCATATCCCCTTCATTTCTTGCATATGCCTGCTGCGTTTTCAAATGTACCATATATTTATGAAACAAAGCGCCTGGATTTTCATATATTCCATAGGAATCCTTCAGCCGAACATTCTCGGCACCGTGAGCCCGGACAATATTCGTCTTTCGCTCAGCCGAAAAAAAAGCAATGATATAATCTCCTGCCTGATAAAGGGAATCTAAAGAGCCGCTGTTATTAAAGCAAATTTTAACGCCACTATAATATTCTCTTGCTGCCCTTTGCATGCTCTGATATTCATTTTCAAATACTCCTGGCTCCTTGCTTGTCCGTATTTTCTCAAGACGTCCCAGCTCAGGCATAATATGATTGATTAATTGGTCTGACTTCCCATCATTAATTGACAGAAGATATTGCTGAATCGCCAAAAGCAAGGATGTTTTCCCTGAACCATTTTTACCAGTGAGAATTAAATGCTGTCTCTGCTCTTGGTTTAAATTTATTACAATATTTGACAAATGCCGTAATTCACAGATATCAATTTTTGTGATATAATGCTCCATCATGATTCTCCTAATCCGAATTTATAGGATTTATTATATTGGATTCTATCAAATTATTCAATCCTAATTCTAACACACTAAGACATTTTATCCCACAATTTTTCATTCTTCCTTATAAAATAGATTCTCACGCCGATGTAATCAGTAGAAAGGCAAAAGAGCCGCGCACGTTCATACATTATGCGAGCCAGCACCCCCCCGGAATCGTATTTTCAGGGATACTGACTTGTTTTTTTTACTATACGGGACAATTTTATCACACTACTATGGGGATGATCTATGAATATGAAAGGAGCTCACTGTTATGAGGATCCAGCACAATATTTCCGCCATTAATTCCCAGCGGAATATTTCTATGACCGACCGCACTATGGCCAAAAATCTGGAGAGGCTCAGCTCCGGCTATACCATCAACCGGGCCGGGGACGACGCTGCAGGCCTTGCCATCTCAGAGGGGATGCGGGCCCAGATTTCCATCACCAACCAGGCCAAGCGGAATACCTTAGACGGCATTTCCCTGATTCAGACCGTGGAGGGAGCCCTGACCGAGGTGCACTCCATGTTAAACCGGATGAAAGGAATGTCGGTTCAGGTTGCCAATGGAACCTACACCGACACCCATCGGGCCTCTCTGGATATGGAGATGCAGCAGCTGAAGGATGAGATCGAGCGCATCGGCACCTCCACCACCTTCAGCGGCGTGTCACTTTTTACCAATGGCGGGACCTCCCGGAAGGTCTCCTTTACCTCCACCTACGGCTGCACCCTGGATCTGGCCAATAAAACCGTGTCCCTCAACTATGCCAGCCGGGCCGGAGAAGCCCCTGCCAGCAATGGCTATGAAGCCCTGGCGGAAAAGATTGCCACAGAATACGTGCCTAATGCTGTCTCCCAGATTTTAACCGCCTTCCCCTCCCTCAAGGCAGACATCGGAACCGATAAGGTGGAGATGGAGCTGAAGGTGGAGTACATCGACGGCGGCTACGGAACTCTGGCCTATGCCAAGGCTTCCTTCCGATCCAACGGCCGCCCCTTTAATATGCAGCTGGTGGTGGATACCGCCGACTTCTCTGACGAATCCATCGGCAGCGGAGTGCTGCAGTCCACCATCACCCACGAGTTAATGCATTCGGTGATGCAGTATACCCTCACAGACGGCATGTTCGGCCGGAACGGCGCGGAGAAATTCCCGGAGTGGTTTACAGAGGGCACAGCCCAGTTAGCCGGAGGAGGCTTTGCCACCAACTGGAATACCGGGCTGCAGCAGATTGCAAATCAGCTTACCGGTGCAAATGACACCTCCAAGGACAGCGCCATTACGAATTATTTAAAGTCCTACGATGTAAAGAGCCGGCCATATGGGCATGGATATCTGGCAGCGGCGTATATCGGGTATCTGGCTAATGGCGGCACAGGCCCGGTTACCGGAGACGCCATTGCCGAAGGTATGGACAAAATCTACATCGATCTCTTAAACCCGGCCAATAAGTCCCTCTACAGCGTACTGAGTAATCACACTGGGGGTAAGGTTAAAGACCAGGCCTCCCTGGAAGCCCTGTTCGACAATCCATCCTCCGATTTAGTAAATTTTGTCCGTGAGCTTTCCTTTGCCTCCAAGGGCGGCGCCGGCTCCATCGTGGCTGGCGGCCTGGATAAAGGCGGCGGCGATATCATCGGCACCGGCGCCTCTAACGCCCCCTTCTCTGTGAGCAAATGGAGCGTAGGCGCTGCCGGACGCATCACCTTCGCGGTGGGAAATGGAGATGGCAATATGCTCAGCGTAGACCTTTTCCGTCTGGACGATATGGGCCTCAGGCTCTCCGGCACCAATCTCCTGACCCAGGAGAATGCAAATCAGGCCATTTCAAGCGTGGACTCTGCCATCGACATGGTCAGCCAGATGCGCAGCCACTATGGGGCCATGCAGAACCGGCTGGAGCACACCTACGCCAACTTAAGCAATACCGTAGAGAATCTCACAGCAGCAGAATCCCGCATCCGGGATACGGACATGGCCTATGCCATGACGGAGCATGTCCGCAACCAGATCCTGATGCAGAGCGGCCAGTCTATGCTGGTACAGGCAAATCAGGTTCCCAACAGTATTTTAAGTCTCTTGGGATAATCCCCGGATAGGAGGTCACATATGGGAATGATTCAGACACTTACCTGCCCTTCCTGCCATGAGTCCTGGGAAATCGCCACCGGGCAAGGCATATTACACAGCACTCTGGACCGGGTGCTGAAGGTATTTCCCCAGGACACTCAGATGGAGATACGAAAAGAGGTACAGGGGCAGCTTATCCCTGTCTTCCACTTTCATTACTCCATGGCAGCCTGCAGCCGGTGCAAAAATATGGTGGCGGTTCCGGTGATCCACATTCCGGAAAGCGGCCATACCTACACCTCCCTCTGCCCCCAGTGCGGCACCTCTGCTAATCTGGAAATCTTTGACGAGGACGCTGTCCCCGCCTGCCCCAGATGCGGGGAAGGGCATCTTACGGTGGAGGACACCGGAAGATGGGATTAATAGAAAAAAGAAAGCGGAGTATCTGCAGTTAACAGATACTCCGCCTTTTTGTTTTATGGAGCTCCCACCCCGGTCAGGGGGCTGGGAGGTGCGATCACCATGCCGTCCCCGCTTCCTCCCGGGCCGCTGTTCTCGCTGGGCGCCTGGGGCTGGATCGGGACTGCCGGAGTAGGATCGAATCCCGGGCCTCCCGGATTATTCGAGGCTGGAGAGCTCTCCGACGGTGTCTGAGGCTGGGACTGGGGCTGAGACGGCCCAGGCTCAGAAGGCTTTGTGGTGCTCTCGGCTCCTGTGGTAGGAACGATTCCATCCCCTGCTCCCTCAGAGGGAACGATGGTCTCCTCCGGCGCTGTGGTCGCTTCCGGCGGAATCACCACTCCTGAGGTATTCCGAAGAACCACAGGGGCATGTCCTTTATAGGTGGTGTTGTGATCCACATCCTGGCTGACCACCTCTCCATCCTTGGTGATCACCAGTCTGGTCTCCCAGTAGCTTCCCTGGCTGCCTGCGCTCTTCACCTTCTCCTCCTCCGGCTGGAGGGTGGGATCCTCCTCATAGGTGGGAGCCGGGATATCCGTATCCTTGAGCTTGGTAGACTTTAAGGTGTATTTCACACCCTCCTCCAGGATGGGAATCCCGTAAATGGAAACTGTGCACACCCGATCCGCGTAGCTGGAACGGATTCCGATGGCTGTGCTGGAATTATTCATAAACTTGTAGTCCGGGCCGCCGTAGCTCACGGTCGCGTCCTGTCCCGGCGTCACGTAGGACGGCTCATAGGTATGGGATCTGCGCACCGTCGTCTTTAATCCCGCCCGCAGCACTGCATTATACAATGTGGTGGAAACCTGGCATACGCCGCCGCCGATCTCCTGAACCACTTCTCCATTGCTGTAAGCGGCAGCTGCCTGATACCCCTTGGCCTCGGTCCGCTGCCCTACTACTTCATTAAAGGAGAACTCCTCCCCCGGCATCAGCACAGTGCCGTTAATCGCCTCGCAGGCCAGCCTTACATTGGTATTACGCTTGCTGTTGGCTGTAGTGTTTGTGGTAAAAGTGGAGATGGTGGTATACTTCTCTCTGGCCACTGTCTCATTAAACTCCGGCTCCACCTCACTGACCACAGCAGGGATCACTGCGTCAAATTCCTTTTTGTCCAAGGCCTTTGTAATGTCCTCGATCAGCCTTTCCTGATCCACCATCCGGCCATTCTCCGCGCCGGTGAAGACGAATTTATTCTCCGCTGGATCAAACTCAGAGATGGAACCATTCTTCGCCTGCTTGTCCCACTTCTTCGCCGCCTCGGCCGCCTGGGCTGTGATGGCCTCCTCCAGCCCGCTGGTATCCAGGGTGTAGGACTCCTTTGGCTCCCCGGCATAAATCTCATACAGGAGCTGATCCACCTTGGCTTCCATCAGGTTGGCCACCTCATAGGCTTCCCCGTCGCAGGTGATCTTCATGGCCCAGGGATATTTCTCCAAAATCGCCCCCTTGGCCGCGTCAAAGCTCATGCCGGTGATATTCACCCCGTCTACCTTGACCTCCTTCTCCAGCTCCGTCGCCAAAACGGTGGTCTCCTCCACCGATGTCTCCTCCTCCGCTCCCCGCTTTGCCTTAAAGGCAAAAAAGATGGAAACAGCGGCTACCACTACAACCAATCCTACGATCACCGGCCAAAGGTTCGGCGTGTTCCGATACCCGTAGGGATTTCTCCGGTTGTGGGAGCTGCCTCTGCCATGGCTGTGATTATGGCTGGAGGATCGGGAAAAGGAATGGCTGCCGCCTCTTCTGGCGCTGCTGCTCTTTCCTCTGGAGGATGTGCTGCTTCTATGGGAACTTCCCGAGCGGGAAGAAGAACTGCTGCTTCTGGCACGGCTCTGGCCCGCCGCGCGACGGCTTCTGTCATACTCATTCATAATCAATATCCACCCGTTTCCAAATTTATTCTATATCTTATATCTATAAATAGTAATGACTTATGGTCATATTCCTGACAAATATAATCGGATTCCACATGCTTTCCTATTATAACATATTTTCAAAAAAAAGGAATTACTAAATTATTAACTTTTTTTGCATTCCTGTTAAATCTTGTTTTTCCTTCCTAAGATGTGCTATAGTATACAAAAAATGCTGGAGGTTTCTCATGGGATATATTGATCTGCACGTTCACTCCAATGCCTCTGACGGCACCCTATCCCCTTCCCAGGTGGTGGAGCTGGCCGTCAGCCAGGGGCTGGATGCCATAGCGCTCACGGACCACGACACGGCTGCCGGCATTCCGGAAGCGAAGGAGGCGGCCCGGAGGCTGGGAATCCAGCTGGTGCCAGGAATCGAGTTTTCCTGCACCTGGCGGGGAAAGGAGATTCACATTCTCGGCCTGTTTATCCGGGAAGGGGAGCCGGACTTTGCCGCTGCAGTGGAGGCGCTTTTCCATGTCCGCATCCGGCGGAATGAAGAAATGCTCCGCCGTTTTCAGGCGGACAATCTGTCTATCACCGAAGAAGAGCTGCGGGAAGGTAATCCGGACACAGTGATCACCAGAGCCCACTTCGCCCGGGCGCTGGTGAGGAAGGGATACGCCTCCTCCCTGGACCAGGCCTTTCAGAAATATCTCACCTATGGAGGCCGTTACTGCATCCCAAAGGAGACAGTTTTGCCAGAACAGATTATGAAAATTTTAAAGAAAAACGGCGCCTTCTCCTCCCTGGCCCATGTGATGCAGTACCAGTTCGGATGGGCAGAGACCGAGGAGCTGATAGGAGCCTTAAAGGAGCTTGGGCTTTCCGGACTGGAGGTTTACCATCCCTCCCACCACCCCGGACAGCGCCAGAAGCTTTCCCTCCTGGCAAGGAAGTATGGCCTCCTCCCAACCGGCGGTTCTGATTTCCACGGGGCGAATAAGCCGGATATCCAGATCGGCCGGGGGCGGGGCGGGCTCCGGGTTTCCCACTGCCTGCTGGAGGACATCCAGGATTTCCAGGAGCATTCCATCCGTTCCCATATGCCAAATGCACCCGTCGGGCATGTGCCGATTTAGAAAATTTTCATAAAAATATCCACGCCCTTTTGAAATTTTCGTTAAAAAACAAAATTGCCTCCCAATCCCCTCAGTGCTACAATAATTACGATTCATACCACTGCAGCGATTGCAGGGAAGAGGAGGATATAGCAATGAAAATTCAAAACATTGATAACGTAGAGAAATTTTTTGATGTGGTCAACCAGTGCAAGGGCGTGGTGGAGCTGGTTTCCCCGGAGGGAGACCGGATTAATCTGAAGTCCAAGCTGAGCCAGTACCTGTCCATGGCAACGATGTTTTCCAATGGATATGTGCGGGAGCTGGACATCGTCGCCCACGAAAAGGAAGATGTGGAGCGTTTAATCCAGTATATGTATCAGGGTGAGTAATCGGATGAACGCCAAAAAGGGGAAGCCTGCGAAGCGGATTCGCAGGCTTCCCTTTTTGTCTGTTTTGCTGTCCGGCGGGACTGGCCGCTACCTTGCTGTCCGGCGGACTGGCCGCTATGTCTATCGTTTTGCAAAGAGCCAGACTATCACCTGGCTGTTTTCCCGGCTGTCCCTCTGCCTCTTCCCGGCTCTGCCTTCCCCGCCGCCTCCTTCCCCGTTCCCTGCGCGGCCCTTCTCCCCGCTGCCTTTTGCTCCAGTCTCCGGTTTACCTCTTCCTTAAGCAAGGTGTAAAGGACCGAGCAGAGGGGGATAAACACCAGCATACCTGCTATGCCGAAGGCACTTCCGCCGATGGTCACTGCCACCAGCACCCAGATGGAGGGCAGGCCCACCGAGCCTCCCACCACATGGGGATAGATCAGATTCCCCTCCACCTGCTGAAGGATAAAGAAGGCAATGACAAAGACCAGGGCGTCCACCGGGTTATTCATCAGCATCAGGAAAGCGCCCACAACCAGCCCGATAAATGCCCCGAAGATGGGAATCAGCGCGGTGAAGGCGATGAGCACCCCGATCAGCAGGCTGTAGGGAAGTCTGAGAAGAATCAGGGTCCCGAAGAACATCATCCCCAGAATCACCGCCTCCACACACTGCCCGGTGAGAAAGCTGGAAAAAATGCGCTGGGTCAAAGCGGCCGTCCGAAAGATGCTCCCTGCCGCCCTCTCTGGAAGAAATGCCAGAACCAGCTTCCTGCTCTGCCGGCCCAGGGTCTCCTTTTGCAGCAGAATATAAATCGCAAAAATAAACCCGATGCCAAAGGAGGTCACCCCATTCACAATGGAGCGTGCCGCCGAGATGGTTCCGGAGAGAACCACCCCCGCCCCACTCCTTAAGAATTCCATCACATCTGCAAGCAGCTGAGGCCAGTCGAACTGAACCGACTCAATCATAGCCAGAATCTCCGGGTAATCGGCAAACGTCTTCTCCAAAACCTGGGTAGCCTCGGTCAGGAACTGAGGAATGCTCCTCTGAAGGCTGCGGACGGTATCCAGCAGCTGAGGCGTCACCACAAAAATTACCAGCAGCAATATCCCGACCACGAAAAAAATCGTGAGAAGCAGGCCAAGGGCCCTGCGGATGGTTTCCTTTTTTACTGGGATGTGCGGCTCAAGGAAGCTCATGGGAACATTTAAGATAAATGCGATAACCGCTCCCAGGATAAAGGGGAAAAGCATGCGAAAAACCAGGCGAACCCCCTCCAGCACACTGCGGTAATTCACTCCCACCACCACAGCTGCCACAGTAAAGAGGATTAACCCCCGTATTTTTTTCACAGTCTCTGTATTCAACTCCATAAAATTCATTTACTCCTTTTTCCATCATGATACGTAACCGTTCCGGCGGGGCAGCTTCTTACCCGTCTGAATGGTTACCATTATACAGGAATGTCCGAAAACTCTCAATGAATGATTTATTAAATTTTACGAAAATCCAGGAAACTCTGGCAAGCAGACCTACATATGATGGAGTGTAAAGAAAATTTTGGAGGATTTAACATGAGTGATGTAGCAGCAACAAATTGTGGATGTGGATGTGAGTGCCAAACCGGAGGCGGCTGTTCGAATCTGATTTTCCTGATTCTGATCCTGTGCTGCTGTGGCGGCGGAAGCAATGGATGCAGCAACGGATGTTTCGAACATAACTGCGGCTTCGGCTTCGGAGGAGATTTCTGCTGGATTATCATCCTCTTATGCTGCTGCGGCGGACGCGGATTCTTCTGCTAATCGCCGGATGCAGGAAATAGCTCCATGATTTTGTGAGGCCGGAAAGGCGTCCTCTGGAAACAGAGGATGCCTTTTCCGTATCTTAAACCAGTTCCCTGCACAAAAGCCCCTGCAAGGAACTGGATCCTAATTCGAGTTCCCAGAGCCGCCTGATTTTTGGTTCTGTTTTCTCTCCTGCCTCTCCAGCAGCTCCAGACGCTGGCGGCGCTTTTCCATACACTGCTCATCTATTTCATATACTGCGTTTCCTTCAATCACTAATTTTGAAAAGACCATAAAAAAACCTCCTTTATAAAATATGATATGCGGCAGAATAAATCCTGTACATCGTTCATATACATAAGAGCAAAGAAAGATTGGGATGATAATAGATGGAAAAAGATGAGTTAAAGCTGACAGACCTTGATTATCTGATCGGGGACCACCATCTCCAGATGATAAAAGCTGCCCTTCCCTATATGCAGATTTCCCAGCAGCGCTTCCTGTCCCTGCTGGTAAAGGGAAATGAACTGATGCGGACCATGGAGCTGTTTCAGGAAAGCGGGGAGGGAGAGATGGGAATCTGCTCCATCGGGCAGGAGAAGGGCTCCCCCATCGAAATGCTCAATGCCATGAAGCCATATGGAACCAGCCAGGAGCAGGATATGCTGGATGTGATTATCAATATCATGCAGGGCTTCCAGATACGAAGGAATTACCAGGAAAGCGCAGCCGCCTCCCATGTTACCGTCCAGGAGCCCTCCTCCTCCGTTATGCTGGATAAGCTGCGGGCCATCCTCTCTCCGGAGCAGCAGAGCCGCCTGGATAATATTCAGCTGATGATGCAGGCCATGCAGGCTTTTACATAGCTGCTGTTGTATTCTCAAAAAGGAAGGTGAATGATGGTAAAATCATGGAGAAATGACCCCCGCCTACAAGGGATGGATCCCAGGAAGCTGGATCTTTTGATTCTGTTTTCCAACCGTCTGACAAAAACCCCTAAGGGACAGCTGCTGGGGGAATTTATGAATCTGAATCTGGAGGCCCAGAGCAAAGGGCTTACCTTTACCGATGACGAGACCGCGCTGATCACGGAGATCCTCACAGAAAGCCTGCCGGAGAGCGACCGGAAAAAGCTGGATACCCTGCGGCTTCTGTCCAGAAAGCTGGCCCAGCAAAAGTAAGCAGCAGCCTTGGAAAGAATAACCTTACGTTTCGTTGGTCTGCTTTCCCCACAGCACAAAGGAGCCGCCGGACGGCTCCTTTTGCATTTTGTAAATCACGTTTCATTTTTAGCCCTGAGCTTTTCGATGTATTCCCTAAGCTCGTCCATGTTTTGAATCTTTGACAGATCGTCAATGATTAATTGACGCTCTAGCCTTTCTGCCAATTCTTTAATCATCTCACCTTGTGTTGGCTTATTCACCTCTTAAAATCATCGAAATCATCCTTTCGATTTCCCTGCGCTCGATCGCAATCTGCTTTAAAACCTTTTCATCATCGGTAACTGCTTCGATTCTCTCTAATATAGAAAGCTGATCGAATAAAATACCATTATACTCTTTTTCATCAATCGGCATTTTCTTACCCCCTTTTTAAGATTGTATCCCGGTTCGATTCTGTTCACAGGCAGCATCCCGCAAGGCGTTTGACACATGGCCGATGCCCGCAGGTCTTTACATATATGGATTTTCTTTGCTTAACCGTTTTAACTCCCTGGGTGTACAGTGAAAGGTTTCCTTAAACTGCTTATAAAACATTTTGTGGTTAAAGATTCCATTCTGCTCTAAAATCTCCTGGATGCTGCTGTCCTTGTATAACAGATCCTGGTAAATGTGATTCAGCCGCACATGGCTGACATACTGCAGAAAGGACATCCCTGTATTCTTTTTAAAAAAGCGGCAGAAATATTCCTTATTCAGGCCCAGGGTATCCGCCGCCTCCTGAAGCTCTATGGGCTCCTTATAATGCTGCTCCACATATTGAAAGATCTGTTCAATGCGGCCTAACTGGCTGTTTCCGATGGCCGTCACAGTATCCGGGGCCGGGATGCTGAACTCATCCACCAGCACCGCCATAATCTGCAGGATTAATGCGCTGCTGCTTAAGGGATAGCTTATCCTCTGGATAAAGTAAAGCTCTGTTAAATCCTTCAAATATGTACATAGCCGGTTATAGCTGTCCTGTTTCCTTTTCTGCAGCTTTTCCGGGCTGCAGAGGATCTGAAGCAGCTCCATATCCGGAAGATACTGGCGCAAGGCAGCCTTGGAAATATGGATACAGATTCCCATGGTTTGAGGAAGCTCATAAATGACCTCATGGATGATAGAAGAATCCACAACAATCAAATCCAGAGGCTTTATGTGATAGGTTTCTCCCTCCATGGTTAAAATCGCTCTTCCATTTAAAATGTAGAGAATCTCCATTTCCCGATGCCAGTGGGGCGGTGAATTATACCGCATGGTTACAAATTCGATTTGAAATCCCAGCTCTGAGGGCACGTTTGTCTCTTTAAAAACTGTTTTCATAGGATTAGTATACTGCGTTTTTCCTGACAGTTCAAGGAGAAACGACATCGCTGAGCCTGATTTGCCATTTAGCAGGTTACTGTTCATGTGCAATGACATTAACTTTACAAAAGTATGCGCGCTTATTCAGAAAAAATAATTTTGCTATTTCAGTGAGTCGCAAATGGCTAGGGATCTCTAGCTAAGTGTATTTCTAAACCCGTTAGGAATCTCTGGCTAAGTGTACTACCGATCATTACCGATCCTTCTGGGAATCTCTGGCCAAGTGTTTTGCAGTCCGTTAGGAGTCGCAGGCAGCGGGGAAGGTGCAGGCGCATATTCGCCGGGAAGCTACGCCCGCGTCAGGCCGGATTCCAATGTCACCGCGCTCTCGCTCCGCCGAAAGCGTAGCGGACGCATAAGGTCCGTGAAAGACCGGACCTAAGCGCCGACGGTTTCGGAGGGATTCCTTATGGGACCCGGCCTGACGCGGGCTGTGTATTCGTGGGCGGGCTTGCGTTCTGGCTTTTCGGTCGCTGACTTGGTCTCTGTACGGTCCGTGAATCGCGGTCCTCACCTTCCTGACGGGGGCCGCTTGCGCTATCAGTGGAAACGCAGCGGTACATAGGGCCCTAAAAGACAGGGCCCAAGGACCGGCGTTTCCAAGACCCCCTTCGGAAGTTGGGGACAGCGGTTCACTAGGGATTACCTGGCTGATAGGAAACGATCCCTTATCAAATAGAATTTTGATCCTTGGTTGGGCTACTACAGTATATTCTTTCACTGAATAGAACGAATCCCTTTAATATATTACGAACGATAGAGGAGCTGTATCGCTTAACTCATTATGAGCTCGCCACAATATGCTTTGATGTAATAAAATCAAATACTCAAAAGTCTGCTCAATAATATTTGGTGCATCTTACCTTTATCTGGATACAACATCAGTACTACGATAATGACAAATAGACCTTGAAGGAATCAATCGTAAAGGCGAATATCCGCTAAATAATATAGGTGATTTTTGTAATATTTTCTGAGTCATACTGTATCGCA
>CATOJE010000050.1 GCA_951800145.1 uncultured Lachnospiraceae bacterium
CGTTCACTGTGAGTGAAAGTCACAGTGAACCCGAGGAATTCGGCGCCAAAATGGACAGAATGTCCATTTTGTGTGCATTTTGTTGCTGGGCACGGCAGGGCCGTGAACAGTAACAAAAAATTGCAATGGCTTTCCTTTTATGATAAAATGCCTCTATACAGCCTATATGGCAAATTTGCATTTCTAAGGAGAATGAAACGATGAAAAAGGTGATGGTTATCGGCTGCCCAGGCAGCGGAAAGAGTACATTTTCACGGGAGCTTCACCGGATAACCGGGCTCCCGCTTTTTTATCTGGATATGCTCTACCACCGGCCAGATCGCACCACAGCCTCAAATGAGGAATTCGACCATCAGCTGGCCGGGATTTTCCAGCAGGATCAATGGATTATTGACGGCAATTATATAAGGACGCTTCCGGTACGGCTGGCACAGTGCGATACGATATTCTGGCTGGATTATCCCCTGGAGGTCTGCCTTCAGGGGCTGGAATCCCGCTTCGGAAAGGCGCGGGAGGACATGCCTTGGGTGGAAGAGGAGTGGGATCTGGAGTTTTTGGAGTTTGTGAAATCCTTTCCTGCGGTGAGCAAACCAAAGATACAGTCCCTGATGGAGGAATATGGAAGGGGAAAGAAGATTATTATTTTCCATTCCCGGGAGATGGCGGCGGAATTTTTAGACACATCAGCGGTTGCCTGGGGATAGAACTGTGTGGTATGATATGGCTAGGATGATCTGGCATTTTAAGGCGGGAGCAGGAACAGGATTTAGGAAAGGAAATGTAACATGGGATTTTATCTAAACAACTGTGAGCCATTTTCCATGTATCAGGAAATGGTAAAAAATCCGTACTTTGTTGATAAAACGGCAATGATTCATGAAATTATCCCCCGTATAGGGATAACGGAAAAGTATATCTGTATTACACGGCCAAGAAGGTTTGGAAAATCTGTTGCGGCTTCTATGCTGGGAGCCTTTTTCTCAAAAGCCTGTGATTCAAAGGAGATGTTTAACCGGCTGGAGATCTCTCATTTTCAGGGGTATCAAGAGCATATAAACCGGTACAATGTGATTTATATTGATTTCAGCGCAGCTGACAGCTTTGATACTTACAGCCAGTATATTTCGGAGATTCAAATTGCCTTAAAAGGAGATCTGAAAAGAGAGTACCCAAACCAGCATTTTCGGGTACATGCTCCTGTATTTGAAGATTTAAAATGGATTAATCTGGAGACGGGGGATAAGTTTATCTTTATATTGGATGAATGGGATATGATTTTCCACAAGGATTCTATCCGTCAGCAGGATAAGGCGGAGTACCTGAATTTTCTACGGCTGCTGTTAAAGGGCAGGGCATATGTCGCCCTGGCCTATATGACAGGAATCCTTCCTATAGCCAAATACTCTAGCGGTTCTGAACTAAATATGTTCCTGGAATATACCATGGCCTCAGAAAAAGCATTTGATGACTGCTTTGGATTTACGGAGAGAGAAGTGGACGTTCTCTTTGAGCAATACAAAAGGAGCGGGAGAGGAGACAGGGTCACGAGGCAAGGCTTGAAAGAGTGGTACGATGGCTATCATACATGTTCCGGCGAACGAATGTATAATCCGCGTTCCGTCGTGGCCGCCCTGACGAATGATAATCTGGGAAACTATTGGACCAGCTCGGGCCCCTATGATGAAATATATTTTTATATTAAGAATAATATAGATGATGTAAGAGAGTCTCTTATGCGTATGGTATTGGGTGAAGCTGTCCCGGCGAGGATTAAGGAGTATGCGGCTACATCCATGCGTCTGGTTACCAAAGATGAAATTTTTTCCGCAATGGTTGTGTATGGCTTTCTGAGCTATGAGAATGGAAAGGTTTCTATCCCAAACCGGGAGTTAATGGGTAAGTTTGAGGAAATGCTGAGAAAAGAAGAAACCTTAGGATATGTTTACCGATTGGCGAAGGAGTCGGACCGAATGCTAGAAGCAACACTGACAGGGAATGTGGGAGTCATGGAGGAAATATTAGCTTATGCCCATGATACAGAAGCTCCCTTGCTGGTTTATAATCACGAAACAGAGCTTACCGCTGTGGTCAATCTGGTTTACTTATCAGCCAGAGATCAGTATGACATCCAAAGGGAGGATAAGGCCGGGATCGGATATGTGGACTTTATCTTTTATCCCAGATACGACCGAAGCCTTGACGGGATTATTTTGGAGCTGAAGATTGGTAGTACCCCGGAAGCAGCGATACAGCAGATAAAAGACAAGCAGTATGCTTTGCGCTTCAAGGGGAAGCTGGGAGAAGAGGCCCATTCCAGCGGCCGGATCCTTGCGGTGGGGATTAGCTATGACAAGCAGACCAAGGATCATAGATGTAAGGTAGAGGTACTATAGAGGCTGCTCCCGCATATGTATAGAATAAGGACACTACAGGCGGTGGAGCCATGGAAATCAGCTATGGGGCAGCAGTACTGATTCAGGCGGCATATAAAAAGGGGATCATTGATTTTGAAGTCTACTGTGAAATACAGAAGCAGTGTGGAATCCTCCTGACAGCCCCGCCAGAGCAGATGGATACTATGAAATTTATTAGTAACTCACAAATTTCTTAATATCTTGTGCAAGCCTGATTCATGGATTATCATTAACATAACGATTGAAGCCATCATTCATCGCATCAAATCTATGATCAGGAGGAAATCATTATGTTAAATGACAAGGTAAAAAAACTGCTGGCAGAGCAGATGTGGGACTTAGCCACCTGCGGGGATAAGGAGCCGAATGTGGTTCCCGTGGCCTTTAAGGATGTAACCGAAGACGGCAGGCTGGTGGTGGGAGATGTTTTCCTGGAAACCACACTGAACAATCTGAAGGCAAACGGCGGCAGAATCGCCATCTCCGTATACGATGCAAAATCCCTGGAGGGCTACCAGATCAAGGGCACTGCAGAGTATGTGACCCAGGGGACAGTTGTGGATACCTTTAAGTCTATGGTGGAAAAGATGTTCAATGGCGCCGCTACGGCTAAGGGCGCTTTGATCATTACGCCGGAGAAGGTGATTGTGACTACCCCAGGAGCGGAGAATAAAAAAGTCCTGTAAACCAGACAGGAAGCTTACGGTGCAGAGCCCTTGAAATGCTCTGCACCCGTTTTGCGTTTGGAAAATAGCGGTGAGGAAAAGAGAGTGCTTTGAGAGAGCGCTCTGAGAATACACGGAGGCGATACGAACGATGTATAAACCCAAATTAGACAAGGATATCCGCTGTCCCCTGGAATATGGGCTGGATGTATTTGGCGGCAAGTGGAATTCCAGGATTATCTGTGTGCTGGCAGAAAAGAAAACCCTCCGGTACAGCGAGCTGCGCAAGGAGCTTATGAATATTACCGACGCGGTTCTGGGAGCTGCGCTGAAATCACTGATAAAGAATGAAATCATAAGCCGCCGGTCTTATGACGCGGTTCCTCCCAGGGTGGAATACTCACTGACCGAGAAAGGGTGGTCGGTGGTTCCCATCCTCCAGAGCATCTGCCAGTGGGCAGGGGCGTACCACAAGGAGGACACGGAGCATACCATGCCCCAGTGCCAGCGGTGTGATTATAATGGGAACCGCTGAAGATTCAGGCGGCTAATCTCCAGCCGGCTGCCGTCATAAGACAGACAGCATATTATAAAGCTTCAGCAGCCGGATATCCTCTCTGGAAACCTTCAGCTTCTGGGCCAGGGCGGCATCCTCTAAAAGCCGGGTCTTGGAAAACAGCATCTTAATGGCGATGGGCATCATGGGACGGGAGGAGAAGCCGTTAAACAGCCCCCATTTCGTATCTGCGTCCAGGTAGGAGGCCAGGATCTGTACGCTGGCTTTTTCGATGGGGCTGTCCTGATTAGTCAGCTGGATATGGGTGAGGGCGTCGTAGTGTTCGATATAGCCCCAGTAGGTAGTTTCGCAGGCATGGTAATGGTCGTAATCCTTAAAATTCATATACATCATAATCTTATAGGAGGAGTCCGAGGCTTCCGATAACACATCAAAAACGCAGCGGGTCAGCTGATTGTTCCTTCCGTCGAATAAGTAGGAATAAAACTGGGAGCAGCCGGCGAAAAAGGCGGGGCTGCTGTCTCTGGAGGCCATGGCAGTTCTTCCCGGCAGTACATAGAGAAGCTGCTCCACATGAACCTGAAGGGCTTCTGCAATATCATACAGGGTTTCAATGTCCAGGGGGATTTCCCCCTTTTCGTATTTGGAGATGGTGGACTTGCTTTTACAGATGACCTGGGACAGATCCTCTAGGGTCATATTGCGCCGCTTCCGGAAGGAGCGGATTTGCCTGCCGATTTCTGTGGTGATTTCTGACATCTTCTGTACCTCCTTTACGGTGCTGAAATGTATTTTTACGGAAACATTTGGAGAAAATATCCATAAAAATGTTTCATATAAATCAATAAACCAGCGAATTTTGCTGGTTTTTTCGTTCCCTTCTGAGATTCTATCATAAATCATGATAAAAATCCACTATAAAGAAAAAAGTAGATAAAAATTCTACTGTGAAGAAAAATCGGCTTGTTTGATTTTGAAATTTCTCTTTGTTATAATCATCACATAAGAAAGAAACAGACAAAAAAGAAAGAAAGGAAGCCATAAAAAATGTACAATTTTGACGAAATTATCGACCGCAGACACACAAATGCCATGAACACCGATGGATTCCGCAGCTATATCTTCCACGCGGATGAAACCATGACCTTCCCCTACAAGGATGAGGAATTTATCCGGATGTGGGTGGCGGATATGGAGTTCGCAACCCCGGATGTGGTGATCGACGGGATGAGGGAGCGTCTGGATAAGCGGATTTTCGGCTATACCAGAGTCTTTGAGAAGAGCTACTATGACGCATTCCTTGCCTGGTGTGAGAGACGCTACGGATGGAGCTTCCCCAGAGAAGAGCTGGTGATGTCTAACGGGATTATTCCTGCTCTTTATGAGCTGGTGGAATATATCTTAAAGCCAGATGAAAGGGTTCTGTTTTTAACCCCCTCTTACGCATATTTCAAGTACGCGGCGGAGTTTAATAAGCGGGATTACGTCTGCTCCGACTTAACCTATGAGGACGGGCGGTATGCCATTGATTTTGAAGACTTTGAGGCAAAGGCGGCAGAGGAGAAGAACGCTTTGCTGATTCTGTGCAATCCCCACAACCCAAGCGGGCGGGTGTGGACAGAGGAAGAGCTGAAGAGGCTGGCAGAGATCATCGAGAAGCATCACCTCTGGGTTATCTCCGATGAGATTCACTGCGACCTGCTCCGCCGGAGCCAGAAGCACATTCCTTTAGGAAAGGTAATGCCAGAGTATAAACGGCTTATCACCTGCATGGCCCCCAGCAAGACCTTTAACCTGGCAGGAATGATGATTTCCAACATTATCATCCGCGATGAGGGGCTGCGGGCAATCTGGCTTGACCGTCATTATAATTTTGATAACCCCTTAAGCATCGCCGCGGCACAGGCGGCCTATGAAAAGGGGGAGCCCTGGCTGGAGGAGCTGCGGGTTTATCTGGATGATAATTTCCGGTTCGTAGGGGAATATTTGTCTGAGCATCTGCCCAAGGCGAAGTATCAGCCTTCCGAGGCGACCTACCTGGCCTGGGTGGACTTAAACGAATATTTTGAGTCGGATGAAAAGCTGCCGCTATTCTTTGCCTATAAAGCCGGCGTCCTTCTGGAGGGAGGAAATATGTTCGTGCAGAATTCCGACGGCTTTATCCGGTTAAACCTGGCATGCCCGAGAGCTACCCTTGCAGAGGGATTAAAGCGGATCTGTGAGGCGGTGAATACAAAGCATACAGAAAAGTATCTGGGTGAGAATTAATAAAATTATCATAAAAAACAAAGGAGGAAACAAACATGAAGTTAATTAACACAGCAAAAGCACCAGGAGCAATCGGCCCCTATTCCCAGGGATTTGAGGTAAACGGGGTAGTTTATACCTCCGGCCAGATTCCGGTGAACCCGGAAAGCGGGGAGGTGCCGGAAGGAATCGCCGCCCAGGCAGAGCAGAGCTGCAAAAATGTGGGAGCGATTTTGGAGGCTGCGGGAAGCGGCTT
Organism: uncultured Lachnospiraceae bacterium; assembly: GCA_951800145.1. Classification (GTDB taxonomy): domain Bacteria; phylum Bacillota; class Clostridia; order Lachnospirales; family Lachnospiraceae; genus Caccovicinus. The sequence goes on from CATOJE010000050.1 coordinate 6,100, forward strand.
TGAAAAGGTATTTAAGACCACCTGCTTTTTAGCGGATATGGGAGATTTTGCGGCATTTAATGAGGTTTATGGGAAGTACTTTGTATCAAAGCCTGCGAGAAGCTGTGTGGCGGTAAGGACTTTGCCAAAGGGCGTGCTGTGCGAGATTGAGGCCGCGGCAGAAAAATAAAAGACCGCTCATTAAACAGAAATAGAAGAAAGAATAGAACAGCCAGGCCAAAACTGCATAGAATGCAAATTGTCCTGGCTGTTTTTTGAGAAAAAACACCGAAAAAAATGGAAATGCAGGAAGGAGAAGACATGGAATTATCCAAGGTAAAGGAGCTTGCTGGGGCGTACCAGGACTACATGGTGAAGATGCGGAGGGAATTCCACCGCCACCCGGAGCTTTCCGGGGAAGAGTACCACACGAGGGAGATTCTGGTGAGGGAAATCGAAGGGATGGGCCTGCCCTATAAGCTGTTAAAGGGCACGGGGATCATCGCTGTCATTGAAGGGGGAAAGCCGGGGAAGCACCGGGTAATCCGGGCGGATATGGACGGGCTTCCCGTAAAGGAGGAGGCCTGTAATTTAAAGCAGCCCAAGGCCTGTGTGTCGAAGATCGAAGGCGCGTGCCACGCCTGCGGCCACGATGCCCATATGGCCGTGCTTTTAGGGACCATGAAGGTGCTGGCCCAGATCCGGGATGAGATCGAAGGGACGGTGTACTGCTGTTTTGAGGAGGGAGAGGAGACCAACTGCGGGATAGAAACCATGCTGGAAATGTTAGCGGAGTATCCCATCGATGAGTGCTTTGCCCTCCATGTGTACAGCGGGCTGGATGCGGGGAAGGTGAATATCGTTCCAGGGCCGAGGATGGCCGGTACGGTGGGAATCGGCTTTCATGTTAAGGGGAAGGCGGGCCATGGCTCCAGGCCGGATCAGGCGGCTAACCCCATTGTGCCGGCAGCTCATATCGTTACCCAGATTGACTCTGCCTTTTTAAACCAGATTAACGCGGAGGAAACGGTTACCCTAGGCTTATGTGTGTTCCAGGCGGGAGAAACCACGAATGTGATCCCCGAGGATGCCTACATCGGGGGCACAGCCCGGTATTTTAACAAGGAAGAGGGGGAAAAGGCCCTGGCGATTATCAATACCGTGGCCCAGAATACAGCGGTCTGCCACAAGTGCACCATCGAATTTGCGGAGCGGAATAAGATCAGCCTGCTTCCAGTTGTGAATGATCCAGGGGTTGCCAGCCGGGTGCAGGCGATGACTGGGGAAATCTGCGGGGCGGATGCGCTCGGGGAATGTGACCGCTGGTATGCCTCGGAGTGCTACAGCATGTATCTGGAGAAATATCCGGGGGCCCTGGGATTTTTGGGCATCCGCAATGAAGGTTACGGCAGCGGGGCGGCCCATCATAACGGAAAATTTGATATCGATGAATCCTCTCTGTATCTGGGGGTATGCGCGGAGGTTGGATTTGTTTTGAGTAAGTAAGATATAGGCAGGTATCGTTTTGAGTAAGTAAGATATAGGCAGGTATCCTTGAACAGAGATTTGACAAAATAAAGGAATGGAGAAGATGATGGAAAAGAAAAAGGCGTTTAAGATGCCGCATTTACTATGGATTATGACAGGAATCATCCTGCTTTCCTGTCTGGCGACGTACCTGATCCCTGCAGGGCAGTTCGCCACAAATGAGGCAGGGGAAATCGTGGGAACCGAATTTCAGTACCTGGGACATCAGACACCGGTAAGTCCCTGGGGCGCCATGATGCTGATGAAATCAGGAATGATTGGTGCTGCAACGATCATGTTCGTGGTGATGATATCCGGCGCCAATATCAATGTTGTGATTGAGACCGGCGTGATGGACGACCTGATGAACTGGGGCGTTTATAAGCTAAAGGATAAAGGGGCAGGAATCCTGATTGCCATGATGATGATTTTAATGGCTTATCTGGGAGGCTTTGGGGGAACGGACGCGCTGATTGCCGTGGTTCCCATCGGTGTGCTGTTTGCAAAGAAATTAAAGCTTGACCCCATCTGCGCCCTGGGGGTCACAACCTTTGCGTCGCTCATTGGCTTTGGCACAGGCCCGGCCCAGCAGGCGACAACGCAGATGTTAATGGGGGTAACACCGTATTCTGCATTTTTTACTCGTCTGGTAATTATGAACTTTTTCCTGGCAGCAGCGATTATTATGGTAATGCGGTATGTAAAGAAAATCCAGAAAAATCCCCAGGCATCGCTGATGTATTCCTCAGGCTGGAGGCCGGAAGCTGCCGGCGCCGGCACAGAGGAATCCCAGGTATTGAAGCAGGTGGAGATGAATTGGCGGAAGGTTGCAGTGATTGTAATTTTCGTCCTCCAGTATCTGATTATTGCCCTGTATCCGTTAATGGGCGGGGATGATAATCTCACCTTTGATTTTATGATTGCCGTTATGCTGTGTACGATGGTGATTGTAGGGCTGATCGGCGGAATGAGCTTTGAAAAGCTGGGGCAGAGCTTTGCAAGAGGACTTGGCTCCATGGCTTTTGTCGCCTTTGTTATCGGCCTTGCTAAGGTTATTTCCCTGGTTTTGGGCAATGGAAATGTGATTCACACCATTGTTTATGTGCTGACCAAGCCGCTGCTGGCCCTGCCGAAATCGGTTTCCAGCATTGGCCTGACCTTGATTGTATCGATTATCAACCCGCTGATTCCCTCAGCCACCTCCAAGGCGGCGATCCTTGTGCCCATTATGAAGCCGGTGGCCCAGGCGCTGGGGATGCAGCTGAATCTGGCTGTGGTAGCCTATCAGATGGGCGACAGCTTTACCAACCTGCTTTCGCCGCTGTTAGGCTGGATGATCGGTTCCTGTGTCATGGCGGATGTGCCCTTTGCCAAGTGGTTCCAGTGGGTGCTTCCCAAGGTGCTGATTTTGATTGCCCTGGCCTGTGCGATTGTGTTCCTGCTGACGGTGACCGGGTGGTCGGGTGTGATTTAGGGAGAGAAGAGCAGAAGGATAAAAAACCAGAAGGATAAAAAGATGAGGAGAGGTAATATGGATAAACAGGAGTTTTTAAAGAAATATATTGTGGAGCGCCGCGGGACGGACAGTATGAAGTGGGACGGACTGGAGGGGAAGTTTGGAGAGGGAGCGAAGGATCTTCTGGCCATGTGGGTGGCGGATATGGAGTTTCGAACCTGCGATGCCGTGGTGGAGGCTTTGGCGGAGCGTTCCCGGCACGGCGTGTTTGGCTACAGCATTGTGCCGGAGGAATACTACCAGGTGTTTTCCCGGTGGATGGAGCGGCGGTATGGCTTCCCGGTAAAAAAGGAATGGCTGCGGTTTTCTACCGGCTGTGTCACCGCAATTTCCTGGATGATTCACGCATTTACCAATCCGGGGGATGCCTGCCTGATCCAGACCCCGGTGTATTACCCCTTCCACAATGTGGTGACCAACAGTGACCGGAGGCTGGTAAAGGCAGAGCTGCGCTATGAGGACGGCTATTTTACCATGGATATGGAGGCGGTGGAAAAAGCCATTGTGGAAAATCAGGTGAAGATGTTCCTTTTGTGCTCTCCTCATAATCCGGCGGGAAGAGTGTGGACCGAGGAGGAGCTGGATCAGGTTCTGGCGGTCTGCCAAAAGCATCATGTCCTTGTGGTCAGCGATGAGATCCATCAGGATATTGTCTTTGGGGGCAGACGGTTTGTTCCGGCGGCGGTGGTTTCCGGGGGAAAGTACAGGGATATTGTGCTTACCTTAAATTCAGCCACAAAAACCTTTAACCTGGCGACCCTGCTCCACTCCCACATTATTATTACCAATGAAAAGCTGAGGGAAAGATATGACCGGTTTGCTTCTGCCTTAAACCGCACGGAGGTCAGCATTATGGGTATGGCTGCCACCATGGCGGCTTACCAGAAGGGGGAAGAATGGCTGGGGAATGTGCTGGAGGTGATCTGGGATAATTACAGCGATTTGAAGGAAACACTGGAAAAGGGGCTTCCCGGGGCCAGAGTCTGCTGCCTGGAAGGAACCTATCTGCCTATGGTTGACCTCAGGGCTTGTGTGGAGCCGGAGAGGACCCAGGAGCTTGTCCAGGAGCGGTGCAGGCTGGGGGTGGATTACGGAGAGTGGTTTGGCGACAGATATCAGGGCTTTATCCGGCTTAACCTGGCCACGGATCCGGCCTATGTGAAGGAGGCAGTACAGCGGCTGATTGATGGGGAAAAAGAAATGTATAGAATTTAAAGGCCCTTTAAATGCCTGGCAAAAGCCAGGCATTTATTTGTTGGGAAAATTTGTTGGGAAGAAAGATTTCTAAAGCACGGCTTGTGGAAAAAAGGATTTGTGCTATACTTATAGCGAATGTGAAAAGTGAATTAATGGAAAGAGGTGGTTGCTTTGGAAGCGAAATACCATATGTCACGGGAAGAGAATGTTTTCGTTGCAAAGAGGAATATCGTGGACTATATCTGGAAGAGTGCAAGGCTGGAGGGGCTGGCCGTGACCTACCCGGATACAGAGGCCATCTATAATGGCATGAGTGTCCAGGGGGTAAAGGTATCCGACATCGTGGCGGTAAATAACCTGAAGCATGCATGGCAGTTTGTGCTGGATACCCTGGACTATCCTACGGATTATCCCTTTGTCTGCAAAATCAACCAGTGTGTGGGCGGCGACAACCTGATTATTCGGGCAGGGTATCTGCGCAACGTGCCAGTAAGTATTGGCGGTACAACATGGAAACCGGATATGCCCATAGAATCCCGAATAAAAGAGGAAATGGCGGAAATCGGACAGATAGAGAATCCCACCGACAGAGCACTGACCATGATGCTCTATCTTGTGCGGAAGCAGATGTTTCTGGATGGCAACAAGAGAACCTCCATGCTGGCGGGCAATCATGTGATGATTGGGAATGGATGTGGCATTATCTCTGTTCCCATCGAGCTGCAGCCAACCTTTACAGGGCTGCTGATCCAGTTTTATGAGTCCAATGACATGACAGAGATCAAACAGTTTTTGTATGAGAATTGCATTGACGGCATTGACTTTCCGCCCTTGCCGGAGCAGGAGACAAAGCATGATAGGGAGAAGCTGCGGGAATGGGAGCGGTAAAAAACAAGAAAGAGGAGGAAGACAGCATGGAAACCATATATGATTTATTTCTGTTTTGCGGTCAGACGAATATGGCCGGGCGGGGCGAAACCTCAGAACAGTGGCCGGAGACTGCGCCGGTGCTCGCCCCTGGGGCAGGGCTTGAGTACCGGGCGATTTCGGATCCGAAATGCCTGCATACTGTGGAGGAACCCTTTGGCGTGAATGAAAATAATCCGGAGGGAATCGATGAGCCGGGGATGAAAACCGGCTCTATGGTGACTGCTTTTATCAATGCCTATTACGCCAAAACCGGGACGCCGGTTATCGGGGTATCCGCCAGCAAGGGCGGTTCCATCATCCGTGAATGGCAGGGAGATGGGGACTATTTATCCGACGCACTGGCCCGGTTTCAACGAGCAAAACGGTATCTGAAAACACAGCATATCACGATTCGCCACCGCTATCTTCTCTGGTGCCAGGGAGAAAGCGACGGTGACCTGGGGACTTCACCGGATGACTACAAAGACAGGTTTTGCCACATGCTTTCCCTCTTTAAACAAGAAGGAATTGAGACCTGCTTCCTTATCACGATCGGCGAGTATAATGGGGAAAAGGGCTTTGATTATTCCGTTATCCGCCGTGCGCAGCTACAGCTGGCATCCGGGCATGAGGATGTACAGCTGGTCTGCGACGAGTTTCACAAGATGCGCAGCCGCGGCCTGATGAAGGATGATTTTCACTATTATCAAAAGGCCTATAACGAAGTAGGGACGGCCGCAGGAAATAAAGCGGGAGAGTTTGTCAATGGGCTGAGACAGAGAGGCGCGTCTGAACTGGTACAATAAGACTGGACAGGCACTTTAAAACCCTCCGGGGGATGTGCAAAAAACGGGAGTGGACATTGTCACTTCGTGACCCCGTTTTCGCACAGCTCAGTGCCGGAGTGCTGGGCTTTCAAAGAAAAATGGACGTTGAAGACAATGAGAAAACGAATCGAAGCATGGAAAATAAAATTTCGGGATCTCAGGCTGTTTCAGAAAATCATGGTTACATTTTTGATTACAGCCCTGCTGATTTACATGATGATGGCACTCACCCTGCAGATTGCATTCCGCATATACGATCGTCATCTGTATGAAAAGTCTCAGGCAGAGCTGGATTTTTTTGCCCAGCAGGTGAATGAACGGCTGGCGCAGATTGAAGCCCTGACGGTCTCCATAGCCACCGGAAACGCGGTGCAGGATAAGCTTTCCCAGATGGGGGAGATGGAGTATCTTTCCCGGGAATACAACTATGCCAAGCAGCAGCTGATGGGGATTCTGCAAAACCAGATTTTCTCCCAGGATGTGATCCGAAATGTGATTTACACAGACCAGAGGCAGGTAACCTTTACCGCGGGGATGTATACAGGACCGATTAAGCCCCAGGTGATGGAGATGCTTTTGCAGCAGTTTCATGAGAAGCGGGGCGGCTATGTCAGCTTTTCTCCCACAGAGGATTATCCCTATCTGCTGACAGGAAGGGACATTCTGGAAGTGAAAAATGCCACGCTGGATTATATGGGAAGCCTGATCTTCAGCTGCGATATCGCCAAGCTGATTAAGCGCCAGGCGAATAATCTGGAGGCGGAGCACGCGACGCTTTTGGTTTATTCGGAGCAGGGGATGATCTACCAGGAGGCAGAGCTCCAGGATTTAAAGCTTCCGGATATGAGCCAGGAGAGGGGCTGGAGGGTGATGAATTACCAGGGAGAGCGCACCTTTTTATGTTACGAGAAATCCAGGGAAACCGGCTGGATGTATGTGAACTTTTTCCCATATTCAGAGATTTACGGGCAGGTTTTGCGGCTGCGCTATCTGGTTTCTGTTATCATTGCAGCGGTATTTGCAGGGGCTGTTTTAGCCCTGCGGCGGATTTCCTGGGCCATGACCAGGCCCCTGGAGCAGCTGACAGAATCCATGAAGGTGGTGGAGCAGGGAGATTTTAAGGGGGCGAAGAAGCTTCTTCCCCAGAATCTCTCCGGGAACGAGGCCGGGCGGCTGGCCCGGGAATTTGATACCATGCTGACCCAGATTGACTGCCTGATCCATGAAAACTATGAGAAGCAGCTGCTGATTAAAGACACGAAGTACAGGATGCTGCAGTCGCAGATTAACCCTCATTTTTTATACAATACCTTAAATTCCCTGAACTGGATGGTGAAGGCGGGAAGCTGTGACGACGCTTCCAGGATGATCGTGGAGCTGGGAAGCCTCCTTCGGGGAGTGCTTTCTCCGAAAATTTATGTCACTGCAAGGGAGGAGCTTGCGATGCTGGAAAGCTATGTTGCCATCCAGCAGTACCGGTACAAAAACAGGGCGCAGTTTCTTGTGGTAGCGGAGGGAGAGCTGGAGGCATATTTTGTTCCTAAGATGATTCTTCAGCCTTTGGTGGAAAATGCCATCAGCTACGGGGTGGACTGTTCTCTGAAGCTTTGCCAGGTGCTGATTCAGGCAAAGGAGAGGGAAGGGATTCTTTTCCTTACCGTCCAGGACCAGGGGCCGGGGATGACGCCTCAGGAATTAGAGCAGGTAAGAGAGGGAACCTGTAAGCCCAAGGGCCACGGCATCGGACTGGCAAATATCCGGGAACGGCTGGCCCTGGTATCGGCGGAGGCGGCTTTAAGAGTGGACAGCGTGCCTGGAGAGGGGACGAAAATCACCATACAGATTCCACGGTTAACGGAGGATTCCGGGGCTTTTTCAGAGCCGGAGCGTAACAAAAGGATGGATGGACAGCAGGGAGCGGAGAATGTATAAATTACTGATTGTTGATGATGAAGAGATCGAGCGGGAGGGCATGGCCAGACTGATTGACTGGGAAAAGTATGGCGTGAGCCTGGTGGGAACTGCCTGGAACGGCATCGAGGGCCTGGAAAAAATCAGGACCTTATCTCCGGACATTGTGCTTACGGATATTAAGATGCCTGGGATGGACGGGATAGAGCTGATTCAAAAAACCAGGAAGGAGATGCCCTGGGTGGAGTTTGTGGTTCTCTCCGGCTACGGAGAATTCGAGTATACAAGCAAGGCTATGGAGCAGGGAATCCGCTACTACCTGATGAAGCCCTGTGATGAGCCCCATATCCTGGAGGTGCTGGAAAAGGTAAAGAGCCAGATTCAGAAGCAGCGTTCCCAGAAGCTCCAGGTTGAAGCCTACCGAAATACCGTAGCCCGCCTGCTTCCCAAGGCCAGGGAGCAGCTGTTTCGGGATATGATTTTCGGGGACGCCTTTAAGGAGTCGGACTTCCAGCTTTTTGCCGCGGAGCATGACCTGCAGCATATCCGGGTCCGCCTTTTGGCCTTTTGCCGGGAAACCGGCTTTGATTATCTGGAGCAGTTCATCCTGCAAAATATGATTTGTGACCAGATTGGCACAGAGTATGTACTTTTATCCGTCTATGTCCGGAGCCAGATGGTTTTTATGCTGGACCAACGGGCGGAGAAGGTGGAAGAAGGGGTCCGGATGGTGGGGGGCGAATTGCACAGGAGAGGCGCCGGGCAGATCGTCGCCGCAGTTAGTGAAGAGGGGAAGATTGACGATACCAGAACCCTGTATTTGCAGATTGAGGAATTATTCCGCATGGGCCAGGGGGAAGGCTCAGCGGGGCTTCTTTCCCGGAGATTTTTCTCCCAGGCCAGAGGGCTTGCGGGGGCAGTGGCGGATTTTCCCCGGCTGAAGGATGCTAGAGACCAGGCAGGTCTGCTCCAGGAGGTGTATTTTACCTTTTTAAAGATGAGGAGGAAGGGATATTCCCTGGAGCAGATAGAAGAAACGGCGGACTGGATTGGGAAAGTATTGTATGGAAGGGGCCTGCCGGAAGCGGGCCTGGAGGAAGAGGAGAAATGGAGGGAGGCAGCGGGGAAGGTATGGGACGATTTGTCTCAGGAGAGACGTTTGTGCATGAAAACAGCCTGGTTTCTGGCGGAGCACAAGGGGCTTACGAAATATGAGAATAAAGAGCAGCAGCGGGTCCAGGAGATGCTGTTTTCCAGCTTTTGCTACTTCGATTACCAGCCCTTAAACCTTCGCTTTTTGGCCGGACAGGTATTATACCGGAACGAAGAGTATCTCAGCCGGGTTTTCCAGCGGGTTATGAACCAGAAGTATTCTGCTTGGCTCATCGGGCAGCGGGTAGATATGGCCAGGCGGCTTTTGCAGTTTGAGCCAGAGCTTCGGATCGGAAGCCTGGCGGAGCTGGTGGGATACGCGCCAGACGGCTAGTATTTTTCCCGGGTATTTCATAAAACTGCAGGGATGACGCCTGCAGAGTACCGTGGGAGCTTGCAGTAAAGGAAGACGGCAGCGAAGCTGCAGTGAAGGAAACTGCAGGAGGGAGACGACAGCAAAGGAGCCGCAGTAAAAGGAGAATGTTATAAAAAGAGAATATCAGGAAAAATACGTAACAGTTCAAGGGTTCTCTGAACTGCTACAAAAATACAGCGGATCTGATGGTCGGCTGTATTTTTTATCGCGCGTTTCCCTCTATGGGAAGGTACGTCCGATGGAATAAAAACCCTCCAAGGGATACACACGTTTCCTCTCTATGGAACGGTGCGTCCGACAGAACAAAATGCCTGCAGCCTGGAGCAAATTGCCGAAAAAGTCGGTTTTGTTCAAGTACTCTTCCGGTTAATTCCATGTTCAAGACGAAAAGCTTCTGGTAAACTATAACACAGAAAGGCAGAAAAAAGCCGAAAAATATAGAAAAAATAAACAGGAAGGGGAATTTTTTATGAAAAAGAGAACAATCGCACTTTTACTTTCTATGGGAATGGTTATGTCCTCCCTGGCCGGCTGCGGCGGCTCTGGAGATTCCGGACAGGGAAGCACCACAGCCGCCCAGGGAGGGGCGCCGGCAGGAAGCGAGGCAGCTCCCACAGCTACCACAGCCGCCGGCGGAGAGAGCGGCGGCGACGCCATTACCCTGAAATTTACCTGGTGGGGCTCCCAGTCCAGACATGATTATACCCAGAAAATCCTGGACGCCTATACAGCAGAGCATCCCAATATTACCTTTGAGGCGGTTCCGGCAGGCTGGGACGGATATTTTGACAAGCTGTCTACAGAAGCAGCCTCCGGCTCCATGCCGGATATCGTGCAGATGGATTATCTCTACATCTCTACCTATGCCAAGAATAACTCCATCGCCGATTTACAGCCCTACATTGATGATAAGACCATCGACGTATCAGGGATCGATGAGGCGCTGTTAAACAGTGCTAAGATTAACGGAAAGATGGCAGGGCTGGTGCTCTCCACCTCCCTGGTAACCTTCCCCTATAACCCGGAGGTACTCCAGGCAGCAGGGGTGGAAGAGCCGGAAAGCGGATGGACCTGGGACGATTTTATCGCCATGAATCAGAAGCTGAAGGATGGCGGGGTAAGCGATGCCGCTGTGATTAATCCAAGCCTTGACACCAATCTTTACAATTACTGGGTACGCCAGCACGGAGAGCAGCTGTTCAGCGATGACCAGAAATCCCTGGGGTATGCAGACGATCAGCTGATGGCCGATTATATTCAGATGTTTAAGGACGCCATGGATCAGGATCTGGTTCCCACGCCGGATGAGATGGAGCAGATTGAAACCCTTGGCCTGAGCCGGAGGATTTTAAGGAGGTGGACCAGGCCTATGAGGTACAGTCCAAGCCATTTGCTGTCTGGCTCCGGGGATGGTTCTTAAATGACGAGGTGCTTTTACACACCTGGATGGTGGAGCGGAGAGCGGAGGGACCATGGGAGATGGCCCTGGAGGCCCTGCTTCGCTGCGGGGGAAATATGGTGATTCCCGGCACAGATAAGAACGCAGGGCTGCACAGCAGTCTGGCATTTCGCCGGGGCCTGTATGTGACCCATCATCATTCCCAGCCTCTGGGGGCGGAGATGTTTGCCAGGGCCTACCCGGAGCTTGCGCCCTCCTACGATGAACACAGTGAAAAGTATCAGAAGCTGTGGAGAGAGGCGATTGAAGCGCAAAAGGGACAGCGGGTGGTCTGGAATATCGGCTTTCGGGGACAGGGGGATGTGCCCTTCTGGGAAAATGACCCGGCGTACCATACGCCCAAGGCCCGGGGGGAGCTGATCAGCCGTCTGATCCGCCTGCAGTATAAGATGGTAAAGGAGGCGGACCCTGAGGCCATCTGCTGTACAAACCTGTACGGGGAGATAATGGAGCTGTACCAGGAGGGCTGGCTGGATCTTCCGGAGGATGTGATCTTTATCTGGGCGGATAATGGGTTTGGGAAAATGGTGACCCGCAGGCAGGGAAACCATAATCTCCGGATCCCGGCCATGCCAAAGGAGGGGGCCTCGGGAAAGCATGGGATTTATTACCATGTATCCTTCTACGACCTTCAGGCGGCCAACCATATCACCATGCTGCCCAATCCGCCGTCGCTGATTAAGGAGGAGCTGGCAAAGGTTCTTAAGAGGGGAATGAACGATTACTGGCTGATTAATTGCTCCAATATCAAGCCTCATGTGTATTATCTGGATTTTCTTTCTGTGCTGTGGCGGGAGGGGGATGCGGATCCGGATGCCCAGCTAAAGGCCTACATTAAGGCGTATTACGGGAAGGACCATGAGGAGGAAATCGCCGCCTGCTTCCGGCAGTATTTTCATGCCGCGCTTTTTTACGGGCCTAATGAGGATGACCGGGCCGGAGAGCAGTTTGCCAACCATGTGTGCCGGATGCTGGTATCCCAGTATATGAAGGATAAGAGCCAGCCAGACCGGGAGCTTGGGTGGGCGACTCCCAGGGATACGCTGGCCGGACAGATCAACTGGTACTGGGAGCGGTGCCAGCGGGGAGAAGAGGGAAACAGAAGGCTTTTAAGGCAATGTGAGAAGACAAAGGCAGTCCTGGAGGGAGCGGCGGCAGAGCTGTTTGCGGATTCCATTCTTTTGCAGGCCAGGATTTACGCAGATTGCTATAAAGAGGCCTGTCTGGTGATGGAGGGGCTCATAAAGGCCCTGGACGGGGATTACCAGAGGGGATTTTACCTGGCGGGGAAGGGAAGCGTATCTGGCGGCCAATGAAGCCCTGCGGAGCCGGGAGCATGGAAAGTGGCATGGATTTTATGCTAATGAATGCCTTACGGATATCAAGCAGACCGCCTGGGTCCTGGAGGGGCTGATGAGCTATCTGCGCAACCTGGGGGACGGGCCCCATTTTTACCAGTGGCAGAGGGACTTTTTGTACGCGGAGGAGGACAGAAGGGTGATGCTGGTGATGAATATGGAGAACCATCTGAGGGATGGGGAGTTGTTTGATTTGATGGAGGAGAAGTGGGGGAAGTAAATCGTAACAAATGAAGCCTTTTATAACCAATTTTTCTATGAATGCCTGGCGAAAGCCGGGCATTTATTATAGGTAAGAAGTGTTTGCTGGAATGGATTCCTGATGGAAAAAAAGCGTGTGGTCTTTTACGGAAGAGTGAGTACCCAGAGCGAGGAGCAGCTGTCAGCCCTGGGGAACCAGATGAGCTGGTATGACCAGCTGCTGATGCTGCACCCGGAATGGGTGATGGTGGGGAAATATGAGGATGATGCAGATATAATAGGACTTAATCAGAAAGCTTTGATTTAAGGGGCTTACCGATTAGTCCTATTTTTTATGCCCACAACGAAAAAGAGCTGCCATAAATGACATTTGCGTAGCGCGGCATTTCTGGAAAACCATCCACTTTGTCCACCTTGACCGTATACTCCATGTTTTTCGGCGTCTGGGAGGAAAGGGGGATAACAATCAGGGAATAATTCTCGGGGAGAACCGGATGCAGGGGGATGTCATAGGACAATCTGCGGAAGGAATAGATTAGTGGATGGATAGGAAATGTATATGGGGTAAAGGGAAGAGGGAGGAAAGCCTATGAGTTTTGATTTATCCCAGGTGGATTTTAACGCATTGAGGGAAGTGGATGTGCGGACAGCTGACCTGGATTCCCTTGTGGATATAAAGGAGATAGCCATTGACCAGGAACTGCCAAGGGAACAGCGGATGGCGGAGTTTGTCCGGCAGGTACGAAACCCCTACTGTTTTAAGGTGGGGAAGATTGCCGTCAGCGTGGGATTTTCCCAGGACGGGGTGACATTTGAGCAGCGGATGGAACAGTACCTGAAGATGTTATGAGAGAGGCAGGAGTTGTCATTATGGAAGCAAAAAAACAGGAAGAATATTATGCCGATCTGTATCTGCGCCTGTCCCGTGAGGACGGGGACAAGGCGGAGAGCGACAGCATTGCCAATCAGCGGGAGCTGCTGATGGATTATCTTTCCTCCCACCCGGAGATACGGCTCCATGAGGTGCGGACGGATGACGGATATTCCGGAGTCAATTATGACCGTCCGGGGTTTATACAGATGATGGAGGCGGTGAAGGCGGGGGAAATCAACTGTATCATTGTGAAAGACTTCTCCCGTCTGGGGAGGAACTTCATTGAGACAGGAAAATATATTGAAAAGATATTCCCATTCCTGGAGGTACGGTTCATTTCGGTGAACGATGACTATGACAGCGCAAGGCCCAGGACATCCTCGGATAACCTGATTGTGCCGGTAAAAAACCTGATGAACGATGCCTACTGCAGAGATATTTCCATCAAGATCCGCAGCCATCTGGACATCAAGCGGAAGAAAGGCCAGTGCATCGCTCCCTTTGCGGCATACGGTTATCGGAAGGATGAAGAAAATAAGAACCATCTGGTGATAGACGAGGAACCGGCTGCCGTGGTGCGGGAGATATTCAAAAAGAAGCTGGAGGGATATTCTGCACAGGCCATTGCAGACTGGCTGAACGGGGAGGATATCCTTTCCCCCATGGAATATAAGAAGGCCCAGGGCAGCCGGTACGCCAGCGCTTTTAAGAAGAATGACCGGGCTAGCTGGACTGCGGTGTCAGTGTTCCGCATCTTGAAAAATCCCATCTATATCGGGACACTGGTACAGGGAAAACGCAGCACACCCAACTACAAGGTGAAGAAGCTATTTGACGTGCCGGAGGAAAAGTGGGCGAGGGTGCCGGATAGCCATGAGCCGATCATCAGCAGGGAAACCTTTGAAAGTGTGGCGGCGTTGCTTATGTCGGACACCCGCACAGCCCCCAGCCAGGATACGGTGTTTCCCCTTTCCGGCCTGGTTTACTGCGGGGACTGTGGGAGCAGCATGATCCGCAAAAATAATTCCCGTTCGGATAAACCCTACATCTACTATGTCTGCTCTGGCCATAAGAATCGGGAAGGGTGCGAAAGCAGCCACAGCATCCGTGACAAGGCTTTAGAGCAGGCGGTTCTTGCGGCCCTGCAGGAGCATATTGCATCCGTACTGGACATTGAGGACACCCTGAGGCAGATTGCCCGGCTGCCTTACACTGCACGGGCGGTGAAAAGGGCGGATGGCAGGATACAGACAAGGTGGAAGGAAGTGGAAAAATACCGGAGGTATAAAATGAAACTTCATGAGGACTATGCGGACGGCATTCTGTCCCGTGAGGACTATATCGCCTTTGGAAAACGGTACGATACAAAAATCAGCGATGCGGAAAAAGCTGTGAAGGCTCTGGAAGCGGAGATCGAGAACCTTGTAAACGGGAATACCGGGGAACAGGAATGGATCGGGCATTTTAAGGAATATCGGAATATCCGGGAGCTGACACGGAAGCTGGTCGTGGCGCTGATTGAGCGGATTGATGTTTATGAGGGAAAAAAGATACATATTCTTTTCCGGTTTCAGATGGAGTATGACAGCGCCAGGATGCCGGCGGGGAGCGCCTTGCAGCTAGGAGAAAGCAGCGGACAAAATAGATCCGTTCCAAATGAGGCGGCATTCCGAAGGGAGGTGCTGCAGGATGGCAAGAACCAGCAGGAAACAGAGTAAAAAGCTTTCAGGCGGGATGGGAAATCCCCGGAAAGAAACCGCCCGGCAGGCTGTTATGGAAAAAATCTACCGGACAGCGCTCTATGTCCGGCTGTCTGTCCTTGACAGTGGGAAAAAGGACAGCGATACCGTGGAGACACAGGAATTGCTGCTGCGTCAATTCCTTGAGGGAAAGCCCTGCTTCTCCATTGTGGATGTCTATGTGGACAACGGAGAAACAGGGATAGACTTTAAAAGGGATGAATTTGAACGGCTGATGAAGGATGTCCGGGGAGGACGGGTGGACTGTATCATCGTCAAGGATCTGTCCCGGCTCGGGAGGAACTATATCGAAACAGGAGAATATCTGGAAAAGGTGTTCCCCTTTCTGGGCATCCGCTTCATAGCGGTAAATGACGGCTATGACAGCGCAGACCCGGCAGCGGCTGACGGGCTTTCCATTCACCTGAAAAATCTTGTAAATGACATATATGCCCGTGACATTTCCGCGAAGACCAGTCCGGCCCTGCGGGGAAAGCAGATGCGGGGAGATTTTATCGGCGCATGGGCGGCCTACGGGTATAGGAAATCCAAAGAGGATAAACACAGGCTTGTGGTTGATCCGAATACCGCTCCGGTAGTGCGGGATATTTTCGCCTGGAGGCTGGAGGGGATCAGCTATCAGAAAATTGCGAGGAGGCTTACGAAACAGGGCATCCCGTCCCCCGGTCAGTACCGGTACAGGCAGGGGATTGTGAAGGCCAGAAGGTTTGCAGAAAGCCTGTGGCAGGTTGAGACAGTGAAAAAGCTTCTTGCCAATGAAGTCTATCTGGGTCATATGGTGCAGGGCAGGAAACGGGAATCCCTGTTTGAAGGGCAGAGGCAGAAATATCTTCCACGGGAAGAGTGGTTCATTGTCAAAAACACCCATGAGGCCATCATAGACCAGAAAACCTTTGATGAAGTGCAGAAGCTGAACAGCCTGAAAAAGCAGGAATATTGGCAGAAGCAGGAGCGGTTTTCCGGTGTGGAGAATACCGAGAATATATTAAAAGGGCTTGTATACTGCGGGGACTGCGGGAGAAAGCTGGTGCGGTATAAAAATATCCGTGAGAACAAACAGAAAAAACCGCAGCTCCATATCTGGTACAACGATATCTGTCCTAATCATGCTGCTGACCAGACCTTATGTGGGTTTGGAAGCATACGGGAACTGGAACTTCTGGATGTGGTATCCGAAGTCGTCAGAGTACAGATAAGCCTTGGGGAAGAAATGGAAGAACAGCATTCCATGGAAAAACAGGCAGCCGCTTTCCAGTTTGAAAGCCCGGTCCGGCGGGAACGGGAGAGTCTGGAGGCACAGATCAGCGAGACGGAGGCAGAGCCGTCAGCCAATCCATGGCTGAAAAACATTTGGGGAAAGACAGAGCTGACACGGGAAATGGCAACAGCTTTGATTAAAAAGATCACCATTTACAACAGCACCGCATTAAAAATTGAGTTCCGCTTTTCTGATACTTTCTGGCAGTTAGAAGAAACCCTGTCTGGGAAACGGGAGGGGACAGTATGAGCGGGGGCAGCATCCTTATCCAGTATCTGCGGATTTCTGTAGAGGATTTGGATAACAATGGGGTGGATAAGGACGAAAGCAACAGCATCGCAAACCAGAGGGAACTGTTAAGGGGATATGTGGAGGACAACCCGGAACTGGGCGGATATCAGGTTATGGAGCTGTGTGACGATGGTTATTCCGGCACCAATATGGAACGTCTGGGGATGGAGAAGCTGCTGGATATGGCGAAGAAGGGACTGGCAGGCTGTATCATTGTCAAGGATTTTTCCAGGTTCGGCAGGGATTACCTGACAGTGAGCGACTACGTTGACCAGATTTTTCCCTTCATGGGCATCCGTTTTATCTCCATCAATGACAACTATGACAGCGCAAAATGCAACGGCGCCACCAGCGGGGTGGAGATTGCCTTCCGCAACGTAATTTATGGCTATTACAGCCAGGACTTATCTGTGAAGGTCAGGAGCGGAAAACGGACGAAGGCCCAGAGCGGGAAGTTTATGAGTCCCTTTGCCCCCATCGGCTATCAAAAATCGCCGGAAAACAGAAACCAGCTGGTGGTAGAGCCAGAGGGAGCCGCCATTGTGCGGAGGATTTTCCAGATGGCAGGGGAGGGCATGGGTGTCATGCAGATTCTTAGGGTGCTGAACCGTGAAAGGATACCCACGCCAAGCCAGCTGAAGAATCAGCATGGAGAGTTTCATAAATGGTGGGTTGGCGTAGGGGACAATAAGGTGTGGGACGGAAGCACCGTGGTGAACATCCTGCGTGATGAAAGGTATCTGGGGAAGAATGTCTACGGAAGGTATTACCGTCCGGTGGTTGGAAATTACCGGACAAAGAGAAAAAACCGGGAGGAATGGGTTACTGTAGAGGACTGCCATGAGGCCATCCTTTCCAGAGAAGAATTTACGGCGGCCCAGAAAATTCTGCGGGAGCAGGCAGGGCGGAGCAACAGTTCAGGCGCAGTCCATCTGTTCAGCGGGAAGATACGGTGTGCAAACTGCCAGTATGCTCTCCACAGGATGAAGTCTCCCACACCCAGATACTATTGTATCACCAAACGCAGGGCGGAGGACTTCCAGTGTATGAAAGGGCATCTGAAAGAATCCGAGCTGGCGGAGGCGGTGTTTGCAGCGGTAAAGGCTTATATCGGAGTCCTTCTTGACAGGCGGGAACTGAAGAAAAAGACAGAGGACAGCGGGCGGATACCGGCTCTGCGCAAACAGCTGACATCCCTGCAGAGCTGTGTGAAAGAGTGCCGGGAACGGAAAGCAAGACTTTATGAACAGCTGGCGGATGAAGAGATCAGCCGGGAAACTTTTAAGAGCAGGCAGGCAGCTCTTTCCCACAGGCAGGAAGAAGCGCAGGCGGATCAGGAACGGCTGGAGGAAGAACTGGCGAAGCTGGAGCATATCATATCATCTGGCCGGATAAAAGAGCAGACATTGGAGAACTATCTGGGGATGGAGGAACTGACGCGGGAGATGGTGGAGGCTTTTATAGACTGTATTTATGTGTATGATGACAAGTCCATACATATCCAGTGGAGGTTTTGTTTTAAAACGACAAAGGAAAGCAACACAGGAGATTAACGATGTGCTGAATGCAGATTTAGAAATCTGAAGTTTTTGTATCGCAATGCAAAAAGTATTGATAAAATCAACTTTTTTGTATATACTTATCTTGAGGTGATAAGATGAAAATTGAGAGAAAAGAATATTTCCGGCAATTAACAGGATACAAGGATAAGAAGATTATAAAGGTGATAACGGGAATCCGCCGCTGCGGGAAGTCTACGCTGCTGAACATGTTTCAGGGCTATCTCATGGAGAATGGTGTAGAAGAACGGCAGATCATCAGTATTAATTTCGAAGATTTCGCGTATGAGGAGCTTTGGGAGCCCAAGGCTTTATATGCCTATATCAAGGACAGGGTGGTTCCGGGAAGGATGATGTATCTGCTTCTGGATGAAATCCAGAATGTGAAGGAATTCCAGCGGGTGGTAGACAGCTTTTTTATAAAAGACAACATGGATATCTATATCACTGGTTCCAACTCCTATATGCTTTCCGGAGAGCTGGCAACCTTACTTTCGGGACGTTACGTGAAGATCCAGATGCTTCCTTTCTCCTTTGCTGAATTCGTAGAGGCATTTCACATGGAAAATCAGCTGGAGAGAGCATATCAGAAATATATTGAAACCAGTTCATTTCCATATACGATTCAGCTGGAGGAAGGAAGCGGCCAGATTAGAGATTACCTGCGCAGCCTGTGTGACACCATTATTTTAAAAGATATCGTAAGCAGAAAACGGATTACCGACGTGATGATGCTGGAAAGCGTGATCCGTTTTCTGGCGGACAATATCGGGAATCCGTTGTCAACAAAGAAAATCAGCGATACCATGACCTCTGGCGGAAGAGGAATCAATGTGAGGACGGTGGAGTCCTATATATCCGCCTTTATGGAGTCCTATGTCGTGTACCAGGCCAGACGGTATGACATAAAAGGAAAGCAGTATTTAAAGACGCTGGAAAAATACTATCTGGCGGATATAGGACTGAGAAATGTTATGCTTAACAGCCCGGGAGGCCGGGATGTTGGCCATATTTTGGAAAATGTGATTTATCTGGAGCTGCTCCGCAGAGGGTATGAGGTATACATCGGAAAGGTGGACCAGGCGGAGGTGGATTTTGTGGCAAAGGATATGGATGGGATCCAGTACATCCAGGTTGCGGCCACAGTCCGGGACGAGGAGACTTTGGAGAGGGAGCTGAGGCCGTTTAAAAAGATAGGAGATAATTATCCCAAATGCATTATGACGCTGGATGTAGATCCACCGGCTGATTACGAAGGAATCCGAAGGTTTAATGCGCTGGATTACCTTGTGGGGAAAATCAATATTTAGTGATAAACCACATTCTCTGCCCGACAGATGGGCGGCAGAATGTGGATTTTTTTGCCTTTTTCTGAAGCTTTTAAGTCCTGCTCTTGACACAAGGTGACGCTGGGATCACCGGCACCAGCGTCCGCAAGCGGAAGGCCTTTCAAAGGATGCTGGAGGATGGGCTTTTCCTCCATCAATATGACATGATCGTCACCAGGGAAACGAAACGGTTTGCCAGAAATACAGTGGATGCCTTATCCTATGTGCGGCTGCTGAAGGACCATGGGATCGAGGTTTATTTTGTCAGCGACGCCATCCGCACCATAGAGGACCGGGATGGGGAGCTGCGGCTGAGCATCATGGCGACCATCGCCCAGGAGGAGAGCCGGAAGACCTCGGAAAATGTCCGGGCCGGCCAGCGGATCTCCAGAGAAAAAGGGATTCTCCGGGGCAATGGAAATATTTTAGGATACCGGCGGACCGGGAAAAATGAATATGAAATCGATCCGAAACAGGCTCTTATCGTGAAAAAGATTTACCAGTGGTATCTCATGGGGGATGGAATCCGGGGAATTAAGAGGAAATTGGAGGAGGCGGGATACCGGACCGCAACCGGGAAGAAGCACTGGCAGCTTCAGACCATAGACAATGTTTTGAAAAATCCCTTTTACACAGGAAAACAGCGGCAGCTGGAAAGGATTTCCGACGGATATCTGACCCAGAAGCGGGTGAAAAACTCTCAGGAGAAGGTGGAGTATATCCAGGGAGCGTATGAGCCGATTATCCCGGAGGAGATGTTTCGGGAGGCGGAAGAGATCCGCAGAAGGCGCTGCAGCCAGGCTGGCGGAAGGGGAAGGAAGGAGGGAAAAAGTGTCTGGTGCGGAAAATACCTTTGCGGCTGCGGCAGGGGAATGGTAAGGAAAATGGCAGGCAGAGGGGAGGCTGTATTTCTGTGCTACTGGCAGCATGTGAACGGCAGGGGGAGAGAAGAAGTGAGAATGTGTGCGGAGAGAGAGGAAGCAGAGGGGAACAGGGAGACGAAAGGATGCCAATTAAAACCAGTAGCAGAATGGCAGCTGGAGATGATTGCTTACCTTGTGATCCGGGCTCAGTGGGACAGCAGAGAGGCGGATCTGGAGCAGGCCTGGAGGGTGACAGAGGAATGCCTTCAGGGGAGAGATGGATCTAGCAGCCAGGAGAGGGAGCTGCGCAGGAGGAGGAGGGAGCAGCTGGAAAAGCGGAAGGAGAGCCTGGTGGATATGCGGGCGGATGGAGAGATTACCAAGGAGGAATATGCCATCAAGCGGCAAGAGTATGAGGAGGAGCTTAGGACGCTGAAGGAGGAGCTGCTTTCCGAGAGAGAAAACGGGGAGATGGCAGAGCAGGATGGCGGAAAATTCCAAAGCATCCGCCAGGCCCTTTGCCAGCTCATAGATTTCTCCGGGCCCAAATTAAACCGGGAGATTGTGGATGGATGGATTCGAAAGTTGGTGCACAGCTCGGATTATGAGTTTCAGGTATTTTTATGGAAGGACGGGTGGAGACGCTCCGGCACATGGAAGCATCCGGATACGGATAAGGATACGGGCATAGGCATGGTGCAGAAGACCATCGTAATTACCTACGAGGATGCCAGGAAATACCGGGCCATGAGCGGAAAACGGGTGATGAGAAGCCGCTGGGAGGATTTAACAGTATATATATATGAGGGGTAGAAGCAATTACTAGAGGCAATTATTTTTTTACGAGCATTGTTGCAGGAGGGGAAATATGGTATACTTTTCACGAAAGCGAAAGACAGTGCCAGCTGCCGTGAGCGGCACTGCGTCCAGCCTTAAGGCATTCAAGGAGGAAACGCGCATGAGCAGAGTATTTAATATCAACGGAGACTGTAAGCCGGATCTCCATTACATGGTAGACCTCCACTCCCGCCTGGAAGCGATTAAGGGGATGATCGACGAGGGGCAATACTTCACCATAAACCGGGCCAGGCAGTATGGGAAGACTACCACCCTGCGGGCGCTGAAGGAGTATTTAAAGGATACCTATCATGTTATCAGCATGGACTTTCAGGTACAGATGAGCTATGCTAAATTCCGCAGTGAAAATACATTTTCCCTTGCATTTGCAAAGGCATTTATACGCAGCCTGCGGAGTCGGGGAATGTCTCTTCACAGCGGTATGAGGGATGCGGTCCAGTGTCTGGATAAGGCCGTCCGGGAGGACAGCGAAGCCCTGGAGCTGGTGGAATTATTCCAGTATCTCAGCGATATCTGCAGGGAATCGGATAAGCCTCTGGTGCTGATGATCGATGAGATCGACAGTGCGGCGAATAATCAGGTTTTTTTAGATTTTTTGTCACAATTAAGGGGATACTACATTGACAGAGACCAATCGCCCACCTTCCAGTCTGTGATCTTAGCCGGGGTATATGATGTTAAGAATTTAAAGCGGAAATTCCGGCCAGAGGAGGTGCATAAGACAAATAGCCCCTGGAATATCGCCATGGATTTTTCACTTGATATGAGCTTCTCCCCCAAGGAAATCGCCGGCATGCTGGAGGGTTACGCACAGGAGCGCCAGGTAAACATGGATGTGGGGGAGATAGCCGGCCTTCTCTATGAGTACACCTCCGGCTATCCCTATCTGGTGTCCCGCCTGTGTAAGTCT
>CATOJE010000051.1 GCA_951800145.1 uncultured Lachnospiraceae bacterium
TCTAAATGCAGCGCTTCATCATATTCTGTCAGGATCATCGTCTTCACCTCCCCCTGATGCCGGGTTAAAAATTCAGTTAAAATCCCCTCCTTAAGGCACACCCCGATCCCTTGATCGATGGCTCCCTCCAGGGTCAGGCCCCCTGCTAAGCCCTTTCGTATCTGGTCTATCAGGAAGGCATACTCATACAGCCTTCTGCATTGGGCCATCAGCTCCTGATTATGCCCCCAGTTAATGTTAATGACGGTGGCGATGCACTCCAGACAGGGCGCCTTCTTCTCACGGGCTGGCTTTTTGATAAAGGAGTCCGACAGCCGCAGCTCCAACAGCTCTGGCTCATCCTTCGTCCCGTTATAAAAAACAAGATAGCGAGGCTCTGGCAGGGGTATCCTGGTTTTAGAGTAGATATCCAGCTTGCGGGAGGCCACATATCCTGAGTACATTCTGGAAAAGTAGGCCAGGCCGCGGAGGGGCATGTTCGGATTCCAGGTGGACTGGGCCTCATAGAGATTCAGAATGGAATCCACCAAAAAGGACAGGTCATTCTTCATCCCCATGTAGAGAACATTATCCAGGGTGGTAATCTCCAGCTCCTCCGGGTTTTCATAATGGGATTGATTCACCGCATTATACAAGCTGAGGAGATCCTTCTTATCCTGAAAAATCATCCGGAACAATCGATCCTTGTACTTTAGGTTTCCCTTCGTTTCGAGAAGTCCTGGATCCGGCCTTTTCTTTTGGGCAATCGGATGAGGCTGGCTCCTGCGGGAGGAGGAAATGGAAACACGTTTGCTGGCCTTTGCCTTTGTTTTTTTACTTGCAATAGGATTGGCTTCTCCTTTCATTTTACTACAGTTTTCAGTGATTCGCAAATCTCTTTTTGCAGGGTATAAATGCAAATTGCGGCGTATAAATATGAAAGATTTATAACATGGATCAGGGAGATTTTGTGCGAATGGTCGATACAGGGCTAAGTGATTTATCCATGCAGAACACACGGATACCAGATATTTCTATTATAGTAAAATAAAGGAAAAAAGTCAAGAGGAAGTAAGGGTTATAAGTTTAGATACTTTTCCACAAGCCTTCTGCCTGCGGCGCTTTCTTTCTCCTCGTCGATTCCGGTCAGCCTTCCATGTTCCACCACAATTTTTCCATTTACCACAGTATAATCTACTGCGCCTTTAAGGCCTACTGTGCCCAGCATAGACCTTACATCCAGATCGGCGCCTACCAGCTCCAGGCGGTTTCGGCGGATCAGGAACAGATCTCCGGCCTTTCCCGGCTCCAGGCTTCCGATATCCTCCCGCCCAAGTACCCTGGCGCCGCCCCGGGTGGCAAGCTTCAGCAGTTCATAGCCCTTTGGGGCAAGTTTGCTGGAATGCAGGCGGTGCAGGAGAAAGGCGACCCGCAGCTCTTCTAAAGGATTCGAGCCGTCATTGCTGGCGCTCCCGTCCACCCCGAGGCCCACCGGGATCCCAAGACGCAGCATGTCCGGGATACGGCAAATGCCAGAGGATAATTTCATATTGGAAATGGGGCAGTGGGCGATCCCGGTTCCTGTTTTGGCCAGGAGAGCTAATTCTTCGTCATGAAAATGGATTCCATGAGCATACCAGACATCCTTTCCCACCCAGCCGAGGGATTCCATATAGCCGAGGGGACGTTTCCCATATTTTTCAAGAGTATAGTTTTCCTCATCTATGGTTTCGCACAGATGGGTATGAAGCCGTACCCCAAGCTCTCTGGCTAATATGCCGGTCTGACGGTACAGCTCCTTGCTGGCACTAAAGGGCGAGCAGGGAGCCAGGGCAACCATCTTCATGGAAAAGGGAGAGGGATCGTGGTAGTTTTCCACCGCATTGCGGGAATCCCTTAAAATCTCGTCAACGGTCTGCACCACAGAATCCGGCGGAAGCCCGCCGTCCTTTTGGCTTAAGTCCATGCTTCCTCTGGAGGCGTACATCCGTATGCCTAAGGCGCTGGCCGCGGCAAACTGGGAATCCAAAAATGTCTCCGACTCCCCGCCCGGGAATACATAGTGGTGATCAAAGCAGGTGGTACAGGCAGTTTTCAGGAGCTCGCCCATGCCGGTTAGGGCGCTTTGATAAATTACGTCCCGGTTTAAATTTTCCCAGATTTTATATAACGCCCTTAGCCAGTCAAAGAGCTCCATATTCTGCACCTGAGGCAGATTCCTGCTGAAGGTCTGGTAAAGGTGGTGATGGGTATTAATCAGCCCGGGGTAGATGATGCAGTCGGAAGCATCGATCACCTCCTCTGCCTGAGGCAATTCAGTTCCGATATAAGTGATCACCCCGTCACAGATCAGGAGATGAGCATGATTCAATACAGAATCGCGGTCATCGCAGGTGACAATGGACGAGGCATTTTTAATCAGTAAGCGTTTCATGTTATCCTCCGGTTATTGGTTCAGTATTTGCAGGATGCAGGCAGTGAATCGCAGCAATATGCCAGATGGCCGGCACACCAGTGTACTATACTGTACACTAGTGTCTTGTCTGGATTATATCTGGCAAAACTCCGCCGAATAATTTTTCATCGACAAGGCGGAGGAGGGAGGCGATGCGGTGGCATCGTTGACCGACAACAACGCAGTCCGATGGGAAATTAGGCAAGGAGGTTTGGCTGAATATAATCCAGTCAAGATACTAGCCTACATATCCGGCAAACAGGTAGATAAACAGGACAGAGGAGGCGGCGACGCATCCCCAGGTGATTCCTCCCAGAGCAATGGGCTTTATCCCACGGGAAAAAACATCCTTAAATTTGATCTTAAACCCCACTCCCGCAAGGGCGGAGGCAAAGAGGAAATTTGCCAGCTTGCCGAGC
This sequence comes from uncultured Lachnospiraceae bacterium, assembly GCA_951800145.1. GTDB lineage: Bacteria > Bacillota > Clostridia > Lachnospirales > Lachnospiraceae > Caccovicinus. The sequence continues at coordinate 2,854 of CATOJE010000051.1, forward strand.
CATTTGCCGGCCGAAGCGCCTCCCACGGTAAACTGAAATGCCCCTATGGTGTTCAGCCCGGCCATTACCACAAAGCCGAGAATAAACATGGGAAAGGTTTTTCGGATCACCGAAAGCCTGGAGGCAGCTGCATGGGCATCCTTCCGGCTTGCCATAATTACCGTCCATGCCAGCGCCACAAAGATCAGCATGGTGGTGCGCACAAGCTTTACATTCAGGGCGCCATTCCAGTCATTCAGGCCCTTTAACGCCCCATAGGTGGCCTGTGCTCCCGCCACAGATGAGGTATCATTGATGGCAGCTCCTCCCAGGAAGGCAAACTGGTTTTCCGTCAGATTCAGCACATCTGCCAGATAGGGGTAGGAAAATGCAGCCAGAGTATCGAAGAGGAAGATGGCAGCCATGGCAAAGGCGATCTCCTCCTCTGACGCTTTGATAATCCTTGAAAGGGTTCCGATGGCGGTTCCTCCGCAAATACAGGTTCCCCCGCCCACCAGCACAGCGGTATTTTCAGTCACCTGCAGCTTCCTTCCCGCCAGAAGGGCCATGGCAAAGGCAAGGCCAATATTAAAAAGGACCAAAGGGAGGGCTTTTACCCCCGTTCCAAGAATATCCCCAAAGCTGAGGGTTGCGCCGGTGAGGATAATGCCCCAGTTGAGAAAGCGTTTGCTGACAAAGGTGGTTCCGGCTTTCACGTCCGAATCAATGGTTCTCAAAAGATTGCAGATGGTCATGGATACCAGCAGAGCCACCATGGGGCCGCCAATCACCGTTCTGCCCAACAGCTGGTTTTGCAGAGCCAGGGACTCTGTAGCCAAAAAGCCGATGAAAAGGCACAGCGCGACGGCGGCATATTTTTTATAATTCGCATTCATAATCGATTTTTTCAACCTCCCAGCTATACATGGATCAGATTCCACCAGGGAATCATTACTGCGATAAAGAACAGGAAGCTTATAATCAGCTTGATGCTGTAGACCTTAAAAAAGTCCTTCATGGAAATCAGCCCAAAGGAAAAGAATACCAAAAAGTAGGGCCATTCATAGGGAAGGAGGATCTGATCTGCACCCTGTATCATGGAATAGTAAAGGGTCAGAGGATTGATGGACAGATCTATAGCCAGCTTGGTTAATGGCGCGGAAAAGGTGGCGGCAATGGCAAGAGGGGACATCAAAAAATTCATGATAAAAGCCAGGAGCCATGCGCAGACCAGCACCATGGCATTGCCGCACCGGCTCATAAAGGGAACCAGCATAGAAGACAGCCATGCGCCGACGCCCAGAGCATTTGACACCTCTCCGATGGCCATGCAGCCTGCGGAAAGGAAAACAAAGGACCAGTTAACCTGTTCAACACTTTCCTTATTACCGATATCGATTCCCGGCAGAAAGGAGATGCAGACGAACAGCATCAGGATCCAGGCCGGCTGTATCTTATGAAGGCTGTTGGTTACCAGGCAGAGCACCAGGGCGATGCAGACGGCTACCGCCCGTTTCTCTCTGGAGGACATGGGCCCCATAGCATCCAGCTCCTTTTGAAAGTATGCCTTCCCGTTAATTTCCTTTTCCGCCTTCAGCAGCCTGGACACCAGGAATACTACAAAAAACGCCCATGGAACTAAGGGAAGGTTGTGGAAGAGATAGCCGGCCCAGGACACGGACACATCGGTTACCGACATGCCGACGCTTTGGAACATCACAAAATGAGAGCTGTAAAAAAAGTACATGGGGATGGTAGCCCCAAAAAACCCAGCAAGCATAATCCTGGAGGAGGCCCGGGATTTTTCAAGCCCCAGTGCCTGGCATACGCTGTAGGTAATCAGAGCCATGGGGATCAGGGCCTGTCCCGGGATAAACAGGTTGCACACGATCCCGGCGATCAGCAATGCATATAAAATTCCCTGATAGGTCGCCCCGGATTTTATCACACCCCAATAGGCGCCCCGCTTTAAGAGGCCGGTCCCATTGAGAATATTCGCCATCATCAGGCCGCCGATGAGCATCCACGGATTAACGGTGAGCCAGGTGGAGAATGCGGTTTTCGGCGCGGCCAGTCCGGTGAGAATATACAGCAGGGGAAAGGCCAGGGCGGGCACGATCATGGGCGTCAGCTCAAGGGCCATCACCGCAATCACCACCAGCGTGACCACAAAAAACAACCGCATTTGTCCGGTAAAGGCTTCACTGACCGGCACCAGAAAAATCAGCAGAGGAAGCAGAAGGGATGCCGCCCATTTTATCCGTTTATCCATTATTCACCTCCGAAACCGTCCAGTCTGTATTCAGATCGTATTTGACCTCATCCAGGATCAGATACAGATGATAGCGCCCCTTTAATCCGGTTTTATTGACCGGCATCCACACCTTGCGGTCATCATGATCCAGATAAGTGGCCACACACATGGTGGAGTTGACCGCCTTTGCCGTGGAGAGATAATAATTATGGTTTTTTCCCTGCTCGTCCTGCAGGACAAGCATCGCCAGCTGTCCCTTTTCCAACCGGGCGGTGAAGATGAGATGGTCAATTTCTTCGATCAGCGTGACGTGTAAGCGTTCCGGTACCGCTTCACCAGATAAAACCGCCGTGTCGATTTCGGTGTCAAATTCCTCGGTTTTATTTAAGCTTCCCAGCACCTGTCCGGCGCCAAAGGTCAGTTGGGAGGAATATACGGGAAGCCTCCTGGCCCGGTAAAAGCTGGCAGGCAAATGCATTTCATAAAGTATTTTGCCGTCCTTTATCTCCACCGTTGCCGCATCCAGCCTGCAGGAGGGGGATGCAAAATCCAGAGCGGTAGAGATGGTATCCGACGGGACCCCATCAATCCAGCACATGCCGCCGGAATGGATCATATACCAGTTTTCACCGTAATAAACCACATTCGAAATGTATGGGGAAAAGAAATCGCTTCCCCGCTCCTTTCCAAACTGCCATATCTGCCGCACCTTGCGTTTTTCTTCATCGATCCGGTAGATCACGCCTCTGGAATAGTTATCCCTGGCAGCCAGCTGGTTCTCCGGCCTTTTGGAACGGTAGTGCCCGTTGTCGAATAAGAAGATATCGCCATTAGGAAGGAGGGTGCAGGAGTGGGGCTCATAAAACCATTCGAATTCCCCGCCATTCTCCTCTGGAGTAAAGAAATAGTTCGCTACCAGCTCCTCAGGCCAGGTATCGGGATCCCATAAAAGCCAAAGGAGCTTGTCCTCCCTGCAGTCAATGCAGGCCACCACCTCGGCGAACCGGCCTCCCAGAAGCAGGCGGTCTCTGGCTTCATCATACCAGAGCGCATTGTTGCGGTACCACCCATAAGGCGTCCAGTCCGGCGATCCGGATACCTGCGCCGGATTCAGGTAATCCTTTAGATCCCACTGCTTTCGGATTTCCCCGGTACTGCGGTCCAGCAATACGCAGATATCCTCCTCCGTCCCCCTGCTCATATCCGAGGTCAGCACATAAAGATTTCCATCTTCCCGCTCAAATTCATCATGATGATAACCGTAGGGGAGTGTATACTCCCGATATATTTTACCGATGAGATCCATTTCCATCAGCCCGGTGAGATGATAGGGCGGCGCATACAAACGGTAGGAGCCCAGCAGAAGCCGGCCATTGCTCAGCTGCCTTAAGTCAAAGCCGGTGATGGGCGTAAGATACCATCGGCAGTCCCCGCGGTAATCGTAGGCTGCTGTGGCGGCGGCAGTAGAAGGGGAGACAAACATCCAGGTTCCATCCATATAGGCTGCTGTGGTTTGGATGGAGGTGGGCAGCTTTACATTCTCCGCCAAGGGCTCCGCGGCGATGGAAAGTACCTGGCTTTCCCCATTCTCCAGCGTCAGGATGACAGTGGTTTCCCTGCCGCCGTATAATCCGTAGACGGGAATCACATGGCTGGTTTTTTCTTCAAATACATGGACCAGATTCCCCTCCTTCTCGATTCCCTCTACCGTCAGCGTCACCTGATGGGGCTCATGGGTTTTAAAGAGAATCAGAGCCGTCAAAGGGGCGATGCCGTAGGGATTTATCTTGATGTAGGGGCAGTGGAGGGTGTAGGAGCCCTTGGCGTACTCCTGCAAAAACTCCTGCTCCAGCTGCTCCTGCTGTTCTATAAGATGCAATTCTTTTCTGATTGCTACGTTTTGCTTCATATCCGTTCCTTCTCCTTTTCTACTCCATTTCTACTTAAGCAGCTCCTCCAGCTTCCGGAGGATCACAGGCTTTTGCTGCAGCCCCTGGAGGCGATCCATTTCCACGCCATCCTTCAAAAAGACCAGGGTGGTACACCCCTTCACCTGATAACGCTGGATCAGCTCCTTGTTCTGATCAAAATCAATTTTTAAAATGGTCAAGAGATACCAAAATAAATTGCACTCCATCCGACTTTGTGATATGATATTATTTGTGTCAGGACTTTAAACTGCTAAAGTGACTGAAGAATGATCGGAAATAGGATCAAAACCAAAGATTAAGGAGCAGCATTGTATGAAGATGATTGTCTGTATGAAACAGGTTCCGGCCACCAGCCAGGTGGAGATCGACCAGGAGACCGGATCCATGAAGCGGCTTGGGGCTGATGCCAGGACAAATCCCTATGATCTGTATGCCCTGGAAACTGCCCTCCAGATCCGGGAGAAGACAGGGGGCACGGTAACGGTGCTTACCATGGGCCCCGGACAGGCGGAGGAGATGATGCGGGACGCCTACACCATGGGGGCGGATGAAGCGGTGATCCTTTCGGACCGGAAGTTTGCCGGGTCAGATGTGCTGGCCACCTCCTACACCCTGGCCCAGGGGATCCGGGTGCTGGGAGGGGCAGATCTGATTCTCTGCGGCCGCCAGACCACGGACGGGGACACAGCCCAGGTGGGGCCGGCCATCGCCGAGCATATGGGGATTCCCCACTGTGCCTGGGTTTCCCAGATTGTGGAGGTAAATGATGAGGCCATCGATGTCCGGCAGGATCTGGTATCCATTACCCAGGTATCCAGGATGCATTATCCCTGTCTGATCACGGTGGACAAGGACATGTGTGTTCCCCGCCTGCCCTCCTACCTGTTAAAGAAGAAGACCCAGGGGCGGAAGGTGCGGGTGCTTACCTTTGAAGATCTTCCGGATCAAAATCTGAGCCGGTACGGGCTCATCGGATCGCCTACCAGTGTGGCCAGGATGTTTGCACCGCCTGCGGCGGACAGCCAGGTATATCTGGAGGGCAGCCCGGAGGAGAAGGCACGCCAGCTGTTTGACACGCTGGTATCGAAAAAGGTGATTTAGGAGGAAGGAAGTATGGATTTTATTCATTTTAATGCAGCACGGTGTAATCTCTGCGGCGACTGCATCCGGAAATGCCCGTTCCGCGCCCTTTCCATGGGGCATAATACCATCGAGGTCAGCGACGGGTGCCGGATGTGCGGCGTCTGTGTGCGGGTTTGTGAGAATAAAGCAATTTCCTTCGAACAGAAGGCAGGGGCGGAGGATAAGAGCCAGTGGAGCGGATTTTTGATTTATGTGGAACAGGAGCAGGGGGATATCCACCCGGTAACCTATGAGCTTATCGGGGAGGCAAGGAAGATGGCTGCCAAGGTGTCCTACCAGGTTAACTGCGTGATCGTAGGAGGAGAGGGCACGGCGAAAAATGCCGAAAAGCTTCTGGAGTACGGGGTGGATGAAGTATTTGTCTATGAGCACCCGGGGTTTCAGGGCTTTAAGGCAGACTGCTACGCCGACGCAGTGGCGGACTGTATCGCCCATACCAGGCCTTCCGCGGTTTTAATCGGCGCCACCTCCTTAGGGCGGTCCATGGCGCCCCGCTTATCCACCCGTTTCCACACCGGGCTGACAGCGGACTGCACCACCCTGGACATTGAGCCAAATACGGACATGGTGCAGATCCGTCCCGCCTTTGGGGGGAATATTATGGCGCAGATTCAGATCACCTTATCCAGACCCCAGTTTGCCACGGTGCGCTACCGGGTGATGGATAAGGCAGCCAAGGTGGCAAGGCCTTCCGGCAAGGTGACCATCTGTCCGGTCAGCGACCGGATGGCCCAATCCAGGATCGAGATCCTTTCTTCCGTGGTGATGGAGAAGAAAAAGGCCATCGAGGATGCCCAGATTATCGTGGCTATCGGCAGAGGGGTGAAGAATCCGGAGGGCGTGGAGCTGTGCCGCAGCCTGGCGGAGGCTCTGGGCGGCACCTTGGCCTTCACACGGCCGATGGTAGAGCAGGGGATAGGGGATCAGCTCCATCAGATCGGCCTGTCCGGCCATACGGTGCGGCCAAAGCTGATTATCACCTGCGGGGTGTCCGGCGCCATCCAGTTTACCTCCTGCATGAACGGTGCGGATACCATTGTCGCCATTAATAATGACCCCAATGCGCAGATCTTCGGGATCGCCAGCTACTGTATCGTGGAGGATCTGTACGAGATCGTACCCAGGCTTACTTCATTGGTTCAGAATCGAGAGGAGGACTAATCATGGCATTTCCTTATAAAAAAATGGATGAGGCGGATTTTGACTATATCCGCCAGGCGACCTCCCCGGACCGGGTGAAGGTGGGGAAAGAGATCGCCAGCGAATACTATCACGACGAGATGCCGGAATATGGAAGCTTCCCGCCGGAATTGTACGTGGAGGTGGAGAATAAGGAAGAAATCTCCCAAATTATGGCCTACTGCAATGAGAAGAATATCCCGGTGGTGGTCCGGGGGGCGGGCACCGGCCTAGCCGGAGGCTCCAGCTGCAAATACGGCGGGATTATGCTCTCCATTATGCGTATGAATCATATCTATCCGGTGGATCATAAGAATCAGACCATCACCGCCCAGGCGGGGGCGCTTTTATTAGACGTCCAGGCGGCGGCTCAGGCAGAAGGGTTATTCTATCCTCCGGATCCAGGGGAGAAGACCTCCACCATCGGCGGCAATGTGATCACCAATGCCGGGGGAATGAAGGCGGTCCGCTACGGGCTTACCAGAGACTTTGTCCGCTGTGTGGAGGCGGTGCTTCCCGATGGCTCTATCGAGAATTTCTCCTCCAATGTGGTGAAGAATACCACGGGCTATGATATCAAGGATCTGGTTATCGGATCCGAGGGAACCCTTTGCACGGTCACTGAGGTTACCTTAAAGCTGCTCCCGGCGCCCAAGTGCACCTGCACTCTGGTGATGCCCTTTAAGAGCCTGGAGGAGTGCGCGGATATGGTGCCGAAGGTGCTGGAGCTTCCCTTTATTCCCACGGCCATCGAGTTTTTGGAGCGGGAGCTAATCGACATCGTGGAGCGGAACTTGAAGAAGCCCTTCCCTGTGAAGGATGGGGAGGCTGTGCTGATTGTAATGTATGACGCCTCTGACCGGCGGGAGCTGGACGGGGCAGTGGAGGCAGCGGCAGAGGCAGCCCTGGCCAATGGGGCCATCGACTGCTGCATCGCTAACACTCCGGAGCGGGCCGGCTCGGTGTGGGGCGTCCGGGGCGGCATCCTGGAGGGGATGAAGGCGGATTCCGTGTCCCAGGAGGAGTGTGATGTGGTGGTTCCCCGGTCCTGCATCGCCCGGTATGTGAAAGAGGCGAAGGGGATCGCCCGCTCCCTGGGGCTCAGGGTAGAGCCCTGCGGCCACTGCGGCGACGGGAATATCCACACAGAGCTTCTGCGGGATCCGGGGATGACGGACGAAGAGTGGGAGTCTGCCACCGGGGAATGCTTACGGCAGCTCTACCAGCTTTCCAAGGAGCTGGGAGGCCAGCTTTCCGGGGAGCACGGCATCGGGAACGGCCGTCTGGAGTATCTAAAGGAGTTTGTAGGGCCGCGGATGATCCGGCTGTATCAGTCGGTGAAGCTGGCCTTTGATGAGAATCTGATCCTGAATCCGGGGAAGATTGTGGAGTTTAATGAGTAGAATGTGCTGCTGCTTACAGCCTGGCCAGGATGTGAACAGGAGCCGGCACATTAGAAGACATATGGAGTGAGGCCATGGAAAAGCAGCAGGAAATCAGCCTTTCAGTCCGGGATTTGGTGGAGTTTGTCTTAAGCAGCGGCGATATCGACAACCGGCGGACTGCAGGGGCGAAGAAGGAGGCTATGCAGGAGGGGGGACGCCTCCACCGGAAGATACAGAGGCGGATGGGCAGCTCCTACCAGGCGGAGGTTACCATGAAGCATGTGGTAGACCAGGGCCAGTACCGGATCCAGATCGAGGGCCGGGCGGACGGGGTGATTACGGAGCCTGGGGGCTGTATCATCGATGAGATAAAATGTATGGCTTCGGCAGTTTCCAGGCTGGAGGAGCCCATACCAGTTCACCTGGCCCAGGCGATGTGCTATGGGTACTTCTGGTGTCTGGAAAAGGGGCTCTCCTCCATCGGAATCCAGCTTACCTACTGCCACATGGAAACCGAGGAGATCCGTCGGTTCCGCCAGGAAAAGTCTTTTGATGAGCTGGAGGAGTGGTTTGCCGGGCTGATTCACGAATACCAAAAATGGGCGGACTACCTGTACCGCCACGGCCTGCGCCGCCAGGAATCCTTAAAGGAGCTGGTATTCCCCTATCCCTACCGGAAAGGGCAGAGGGAACTGGCGGTGGATGTGTACCGGGCCATTGCGCGAAAGCGGAATCTGTATATCCAGGCCCCTACGGGCATCGGGAAGACCCTTTCGGTGATCTTCCCGTCCCTGAAGGCCATGGGGGAGGGGAAGGGGGAGAAGCTCTTCTACTTAACCGCCAAGACCATCACCCGAAGGGCGGCAGAGGAGGCCCTGGAGATTTTGAGACAGCAGGGCCTTTACTTCTCCTCCATCACCATCACGGCCAAGGAAAAGATGTGCTTTCTGGACAAGCCTCAGTGCAACCCTGAGGCTTGTCCTTATGCCAAGGGGCATTTTGACCGGGTAAATGACGCGGTCTTTCACATCATTCACCAGGAATTTGCCATTACCAGGGACAAGGTGGCGGAGTATGCCAGGACATACCAGGTCTGCCCCTTCGAGTTTTCCCTGGATATCAGCAGCTGGGTAGACGGCATTATCTGTGATTACAACTACGTGTTTGACCCCAATGCCTGCCTGAAGCGGTATTTCGGGGAGGGGAAAGGGGGCGGGTTCCTGTTTCTGGTGGATGAGGCCCATAACCTGGTGCCCAGGGCCAGGGAGATGTACAGCGCCGCCCTGGTGAAGGAGGATATCCTTCTGGCAAAGCGGCTGGTAAAGGCCCGTTCCGGGAAGCTGGCCCGGCTTCTGGAGCAGTGTAATAAGGCGATGCTGGAGCTAAAGCGGGAGTGTGAGGATTACCAGATTTTGGAGGATGTAAATCATCTGGGGATGCTGGTTTCAGGGATGTATGCCCAGATGGAGGAGTTTATGGAGGAAAATCCGGAGTTTGAGGATCGGGATCTGGTGCTGGACTTTTACTTTCAGGTGCGGGATTTCCTGAGCGCATGGGAGCTGATGGATGAAGGGTATGAGCGGTACAGTCAGATGACGCCGGACGGGAGGTTCCAGGTGGTGCTTTTCTGCATCGATCCTTCCGGCCGGCTGAAGCGGTATCTGGCCATGGGGGCGAGCACCATCTTTTTTTCCGCCACCCTTTTACCGGTGATGTATTACAAGGAGCTTTTAAGCGGGGAGCGGGAGGACTATGCGGTGTATGCAGAATCTCCCTTTCCCGTGGAGAACCGGCTGCTTTTAGTGGCCAGGGATGTAAGCAGCCGCTACAGCCGGAGGAATGCCCGGGAATATGAAAAGGTGGCGGCCTATATCCGGGAGATCGTGGCGGGGCGGCAGGGGAATTATCTGGTATTCTGCCCTTCCTATCCGTATCTGGAGCGGCTGGAGGAGATTTTGCTTGGAAAAGCCTGGAAGGAGGATGAAACAGGCGAATGGACGCCAGGATCCGCTTTGACCGGGGAAGCCAGGGAAAAGAGGGAGCTTTGCGCTGCAGGGGAAGCAGAGGAGAAGAGGGGGCTTTGCGCTGCGGGGGAGGCAGAGGAGAAGAGGGTGCTTTGTGCTGCAGAAGAAACACCGGAGTTTGCACTTTTGGTTCAGAGGAGCCGGATGGAAGAGGAGGAGCGGGAGGCATTTCTTGCCAGGTTTAGAGAGAGAGGGAAGGAAAAAAGCCTGCTGGGGCTGTGCGTGATGGGGGGAATCTTCGGAGAGGGGATCGACTTAAAGGCGGAAAGCCTGATCGGTGTTATCATCGTGGGCACCGGGCTGCCTATGGTGGGGCCAAAGCAGGATATTCTGCGGCGGCATTTCGACCAGGGGGGAAAGCCAGGATTCGCGTATGCTTATCAGTATCCAGGCATGAACAAGGTGATGCAGGCAGCCGGGCGTGTGATCCGCACCATGGAGGATGAAGGGGTGATTGCCCTTTTAGATGACCGCTTCCTGTCCCAGGATTACCTGTCCCTCTTTCCCAGGGAATGGTCCGACTATCAGAGAACCGGCTTAAGCCAGGTAGGAGGACAGGTAAGGGCATTCTGGGAAAGGAGAGCAGCGGCTCATGCAGAGGAATCTAAAGCATGTCCATAAATTGCTTTGCCGCCTGGGAGATGGGAAGGTTTTCATTATACGCCACCACCATCTGCCTGGCTGGCAGGCTTTCCTCCAGGTTCAGCACATAGAGCTGGCTGTCCTCCTTAGGGATACAGAAGTCCGGGACAAAGGCAATCCCTAATCCGATGCGGGCCAGGTCGATGAGCAGGTCATTGCTGCTCAGCTCGATCTCCGGAACCAGGTCCAGCTGGCTCTGCTGGAACATCCGGTGGAGAAATTCACTGGTGGTGCTTTTCCGGTCCAGCATCAGGATGGGATACCCCTGAAGCTCCCGGAGGGTTACGGTCCTTCCCTCTAAGGGGAAATGGGAGTGATCCGCCACGAAGACATCGTGGAATTCATAGATCATGCGGACATTCTGGGTATTGCTCAAGCCGGAATTAGGATAATTTGTTACAATAAAATCCACCTGGCCGTTTTCTAAAAGATGGGCGCACTCGATGGAGGTCTGATTGGTGACCTTGATATGTACATTGGGATAGCGGATATGAAACTGCTTCAGATAATCCACCAGGTAGTAGCGGCAGATGGTATCGCTGGCTCCGATGCGCAGCTGGCCTCCATTTAAGGTATTGGCCTCCAGAAGCTGGTTCTCTCCCTTGCGGATCAAGTTCATGGCCGGCTCCACATGCTTTAAGAGGATCTCTCCCTCCGGCGTCAGCTGGACCCGCTTGGTGCTGCGGATGAAAAGAGGCTGATTCAGCTTCCGCTCCAGCACCTTGATGGACTGGCTCACTGCAGACTGGGAGATAAAAAGCTGCTTGGATGCTTCCGAAAAGCTTAAGGTGACAGCAACGTGGTAAAATACCTTATATAGTTCATAATTTATATCCATTATTAGTCCTCCTAATAAATACAAGACTATTTTATCACGGAAAAGGAGTTTTGGGAAGAGGAGACTTTGATATACTTTGGCCGGATCCAGGTTTGGATCCGGCCATTTGTAATGTTCAGACAGGGCAGATTCCCGCCCGCCTGCGCTGTGGTTCTCTAATACACCAAATCGCTTTCCAGGGCAAGGATCTGGAGGGAGGGGAACTGGTAGGCCCGGCCGATGATATACAGGGTGTAGGTCACTCCGTTCATCACATTGACCGTGGAGGAATTCATCACCACGATGCGGGTGTTGTTGCACTCTACATAGCCATTGCCCATGATGATGGGGCAATTACCGGAGCAGGGCAGGGCTTCCGAGACAGAGGCGTAGTAGGATCCCTGGTTAATGGAGCGGTATCCGGTGACATCCAGCTGGCCCAGATTCTGGAAGATCCGCCCGTATCCAGACAGGAAGACATCCACAGCCCCGCTGTTGGGGGACAGGTTCACCGCCCGGAGACAGCCGGAGTTGCGGTTATTACAGGGGCTGTCGGTGAGGGTGAAGAGAGAGATGCCAGAGCCGTCATTAATGATGGACACGGTGTAAGCCGTTCCGTCGGAAAAATTAATATACCTCCGGTACAGCGTGCGGCCGGTCTGGGCATTCACGATGGTGACCAGAGTATTCTGGCTGCCGCTGTCCAGGTAGTAGGGGGTAAAATTGCCGAACTGCATGTTATTGATCACAGTGCGGTTCCCTAAGCGGATGTTTACCGCCGGCTGGTTCGCCGCCGCGTGAAGGAAGCGTACATTCGCAGAGCGGCCTCCGGAGGACTGGCCGGGAACGACGATGATTGGGCTGATGACAGCGCCTCCCATAGGCGGCCTCCAGGAAGGGGTATCCGGGGAAATGGGATGGAACCCCGGATGATTGCCGGAAGGCGGTCCCCAGGAGGGAGTGTCCGGAGAGATGGGGGCAAAGCCGGGATCGTTGCCAGAGGGCGGCCCCCAGGAGGGAGTGTCCGGAGAGATGGGGGCAAAGCCCGGGTCATTGCCGGAAGGCGGCCCCCAGGAGGGAGTATCCGGAGAGATGGGAGCAAAGCCCGGGTCATTGCCCACAGGCGGTCCCCAGGAAGGGGTATCCGGGGAAATAGGGGCGAAGCCGGGATCATTGCTTCCGGAGCTTTCAGAGGCTTCCGGCAGCTGGGCCATGGTCACGCTCTCAGAGGCGGAGCGCTCAGGATTTAGTCCGTTTTTATCAATATACATAGAGGGTCCTTTCTATTTGATTGCTAATGCAAACGGTATGCTATATCATATGCCAGGGGGAAAGGGCTGTGCAGGCGGGAGAAAAGATTTTGGAATATTTTTCAGGCGCGGGGAATATATTTTGCGCTGGCTTTACAGCAGATCCTACTTTTCAGCGGGTTTGGTTTTGTGTATAATGGAAGAAAGGGAAAGTAAGAAAATATGCAGAGAGAGGAATGAGGAAGTATGGCGTCAAAAATAGAATTCGTCCAGCACATCGCGGACCAGCTGTCCGAGGCAGGGCAGATCACGTACCGGAAAATGTTCGGTGAATATGGAATGTATCTGGACGGGAAGATATTTGCAGTGATCTGCGATGATCAGCTGTATGTGAAAATAACAGAAGCCGGCAAAAAGATCGCCCCGGATCTGGAGACAGCGCCGCCCTATGAGGGGGCGAAGAATTATTTCTTATTTGAAGACATCGACAATCAAGAGCTGCTGGTGAAATTCGTGTCGGCAACCTGTAAGGAGCTGCCGGCACCGAAACCAAAGAAAAAGAAGAAGGACGGCACGGGGAGGGGAACGGCTTAGGGTGCCGTCTGATCAAAATGTGGCAGAATGCGGCTCAGTGTGCAAAAGGATGTATTAGCATTAGCCCCGGGTATGGAAGTGGGAGTCGTATGCCGGGTCGATGGAGGTATACTGGCGGATTCTCCGGGTGATTTCATGGATTTTATCCGGCTCCGCCTTACTGAGATGGTCCAGCTCCTCCAGAATGAGATTAATATTCGCATTCAGAGTGACGATGGTGTTCGCCAGGTTGCGCATGATGTCCACGGCATTGCTGCTGTTTTTCCGGATAAATGCGTCAAAGCTTTCCTCCGGAATGCGCAAAAGCAGCACATCACTGAAGGCGACGATGGTATAAATGCTGGGCTTGCCGCACAGGATGGAAAATTCTCCGAAGCAGCGCTGCTCAGACAGAATTCCCACCAGGTACTCATCCTCCTGCCCATAGTTTAAATAAACCTCTACGTTCCCATGTAAAATTTTGTACAGGGCTTTTTCCATGCTGCCCTGGCGCAGAATGACCTCATCTGCGGCAAAACGTACCATAGTTGTATCATTTGTTTCCATTTGTGAAATCCTCCGGATTTGAATGATTTTCGCGAGTAGGGGGAGAAGCCTCCCCTACTCGATTATATCGCCGGGAATCCGGATGACTTTAGCATATCAAGGTTTGTCATACCAGAAAGCGTGTAAGGATGAAAGAAGAAAATCGAAGCTACCGAATATTTATCATTAATCCAGGCTCAACCTCAACCAAGCTTTCCCTGTTTGAGAATGAGCGCAACTGCTTTACCACCGATGTTTTCCACGATTCATCGGTGCTGAGACAATTTCCCACCATGAATGACCAGCTGGATTACCGGATGGAGGTGGTGGATGCATTCCTGAAGGAGAATCACATCGACCTGACAGGGATCGATGTGATCATGGGGAGAGGAGGCTGCTGCTGCCCCATGGTCAGCGGGATATACCGGATCAATGACCGGCTGATCCAGGACACAAGGGAGGCAAAGGGCGGTGTCATCCATGCGTCTATGCTGGGGGTTCAGATGGCGGAGTTTCTTCACAAGCGCTACGGGGGTCAGATGTTCATGATGGATCCGCCGGTGGTGGATGAGCTGTGCGACCTGGCCAGATTCACCGGGGTGGACAAGGTATACCGGAAGGCCGGCTCCCACGCGCTGAATTTGAAGGCCACTGCCAGAAAGCATGCGGCGGTGCTGGGGAAGGCCTATGAGTCCTGTAACTTTATCGTCTGCCATATCGATGGAGGGATCTCCATCACTGCCCATGAGAAAGGGCGGATGATAGATGGGAATAATGCAGGCGGAGGCGAAGGGCCATTTACTCCCACCCGGATGGGATCCATGGCAGTGACGGACCTGATTGCCTGTCTGGAAGCCGGGGCTTTCGATGGCTGGGATCTGGGCCGGCTGAAATCTCTGTGCAGCCAGGCCGGGGGCTTAAGCAGCTATTTCGGGACATCGAATTCGGATGTGGTCCATGGCATGGTGGAGGAGGGCGACCCGAAGGCTGTGCTGGTATGGCAGGCGATGATTTATCAGATCGCTAAGTGGATCGGCGCCATGAGCGCGGTGCTGAAGGGAAAGGTGGATGGAATCCTTCTCACCGGCGGTCTGCTGCGGTTCGCCGATGTGGCAGAGCAGATCCGGGAGAGGTGTGAGTGGATCGCGCCGGTGACCGTCTATGTGGGGGAATTCGAGCAGGAGGCCATGGCAGAGGGAGCGCTCCGGGTGCTCAGAGGGGAAGAGGAGGCCAAGGAATATACGGGAAGGCCGGTGTGGGATGGGGTTTAATTGAATCGTTCGCGTTTTGTGAGGATTCCATCGCCAGGAATCCGCTTTCAGATGTCCGGCTTGGGTTTTTCATGGCTTTTCTGTAGAGCTTCCTTTGTAAAGAAATCAGGCTGCCGCAAAAGCGATAAGGGTTTGAAGCCAAATTTTCATGGTACAAATTGCCTATAAAAAAATGTTAACTTTCTTGATTTCCTGACGATAATGTATTAGAGTATGTATGATTTACAAAAACACATATTAAAGGACAACCCCTATGAGGAAAGCACAAAAAACCCAAGCCAAAAACTTCACAGCAGTGCTGCGCACCGCTCACACCGAGATCAAAAAAGCCTTAGAATCTAAAAACACCGACCTAGCCCTAGACCTTTTAGAGCAATGCCAGGCCGGTGTTATTGAGCTGGGAGAGAGCATCGAAGCATCCGAGGGTGAGAACTTCATCACCATCCCATTCATCGAAGCCTACTGCGAGCAAATATACCAGACCTACGAACAGCTGCGCCTGCTTCCCTCATGCAATGCCCATAAAATACAGAAAACCTTAAATAAAACCTTAACCCAAATCGAAAACAGCATAGAGAATGACATCCCTGCACAGATCGAAGCCGTCTTCCTTCCCTACAAAGCATCCATGTGGGATTCCCTGGAAAGCGTATGGAAAGCCGCCGACGAAGATCCCAACTGCAGCGCCTACGTCATTCCCATTCCATACTATGACAGAGACCCGGAAGGAAACTTTGCCCAGATGCATTACGAGGGAGACCTTTACCCAGATTACGTCCCCATCACCCCATATGACCAATACAACTTTGCAGAGCATCATCCGGATATGATCTTTATACATAATCCATATGATAATAGTAATTACGTCACAAGCGTACACCCATTCTTCTATTCCGATAAGCTGAAGCAATACACCGATCAGTTAATCTATATACCTTATTTTATATTAGGTGAGGTCAATCTGGAAAGTGAAGAATCCATTAAAAACATGGCCCATTTCGCCACCACGCCGGGAGTCATCAATGCGGACAAAGTAATCGTCCAGTCAGAAAATATGCGTCAGGCCTACATCAAAGCCCTGACCATGGTGACAGGGGAACAGACGAGAAAATACTGGGAAGAGCGGATCCTGGGCCTGGGGTCCCCTAAGATGGACAAAGCTATGGCCACCAGAAAGGAAGATGTGGAAATCCCTGGGCAGTGGCTGAAGATAATCGAAAAAGAAGATGGAAGCTGGAAGAAGATTATCTTTTACAACACCAGCGTGACCGCGCTGCTGAACCATAACGAAAAAATGAACGAGAAGATCAAAGATGTGCTGCGTGTATTTAAAGAGAATCAGGAGGATGTGGCGCTTCTGTGGCGTCCCCATCCGCTGATTGAAGCGACCATTAAGTCTGTAAGGCCCAGACTATGGGAGGATTATAAGCAGATTGTAGATACATATCGGGCTGAGGGCTGGGGGATTTATGATGATACGCCGGATCTGGATCGGGCTATCGCACTGAGTGACGCTTATTATGGAGATGGGAGTTCTGTAGTGCAGCTGTGTAAGGAGAAGGGGATGCCGGTGATGTATCAGAATGTAGAAATCTTAAATTATGCCGACGATGAACAGGAATGAAAACATATGGAAAATCAATACATAAACGAATGGATCATATATCTGACAAATACAGAAATATGGAACAGCCAGGGCAGAATAGAAGACTATTCTTCTGGCATAAAGGCATTGGTAGATCGATTTACCGCATGTAAAAAGCGAGGGAGCCAGGTCTTTTTTATGGGCAATGGCGGAAGCTCTGCTATCGCAAGCCATATGACCGCAGACTTTATGAAAAACGGCGGCATGAAAACCTATAGCTTATACGATAACTCTGTCACCACCTGTATGGGAAATGACTATGGATATGAATATATATTTTCCAAGCCTATGGAATTTTTAGTGAGGCCGGGGGACCTGGTAGTGGCTATCAGCAGCTCCGGGAATTCGAAAAATATCCTTTATGCCCTGGAGATAGCCAGGAAAAAGGAGGCAGAGATAATCACCTTTACTGGATTCCGGAAGGATAATCAGGCAAAGCAGATGGGGGACCTGAATGTCTACGTTCCCTGTGAACAATACGGTAAGGTAGAATCCATCCATAACCTGATTCTGCAGCAGATCGTAGATACAATTATGGAACGGGACGGGGTAACGCTTTGAGCAGAGAAATGCGCCCGGCTGTATTCCTGGACAGAGATGGAGTATTAACCGAGGAGAAAAGCTATATCTGCTTTCCAGAGGAGCTGGCCGTATTTTCTTATGCCAGAGAATGTGTCAAAAAAATCCACGAAAAAGGCTGCTATGCCATCGTCATTACCAATCAGAGCGGTGTGGCAAGAGGGCTGTTCAGTGAAGAAAGCCTCAGGGAAATAAATGAACAGCTAACCCGGAAAACAGAGGTAGATAAGATATATTATTGTCCCCACCATCCGGAAGGAAAAATAAAGCCATATGGAAAAGTATGCTCATGCCGCAAACCGGCGACCGGGCTGCTGAAGCAAGCATGTAAAGATTTTTCAATCAATCTGGAAGCTTCCTATATGGTTGGCGACCGGGCTGGCGACATACTGGCTGGGCAGAGGATGGGACTAAAAACCATTTTGGTAGAATCCGGATATGGGACGAAAGGGCTGGAGCAGCCAGTTGTGCCGGATTATGTGGTAAAGGACTTAAGAGAAGCGGTGGAGATATTGCCGGATCGATCGGAGCTGTAACAGATAATATACGAACGAAACAAGTAATCACATTAACGTGTATTTGTAACCAAAATTTGAATCAATTAATGGAGGAAATAGTATGGTTTCATTAGTAACCGGGGGATGCGGTTTTATCGGTTCCCATATGACAGATCGGCTGCTGGCAGAAGGGCATACAGTACGGGTAATTGACAACTGGACCACTGGCAGGCCGGAGAATCTGGATCATCAGAAGGGAAATCCAAACCTGACCATTTATCATGCAGATATCCGGAACCGGGAGGCTATCGAGCCGTTATTTCAGGGTGTAGATTATGTATTTCACTTTGCGGCTCTGGCGGATATTGTGCCTTCCATACAGAGGCCGTGGGACTACTATTCCTCCAACGTTCTGGGGACATTTCATGTGGCAGAATGTGCAAAAAATGCCGGGATCAAGAAGCTGGTCTATGCAGCCTCCTCCTCCTGCTACGGAATTCCTGACGAATATCCTACAAAGGAAAATGCAGAAATCCGGCCCCAGTACCCTTACGCATTGACAAAACGGCTGGGAGAGGAAACAGTGCTCCACTGGGGGCAGGTTTACGGCCTTCCGGTAGTCACCCTGCGCCTGTTTAACGTATACGGAACCAGGTCAAGAACCTCCGGGACCTATGGAGCTGTATTCGGAGTATTTCTGGCTCAGAAGCTGGCAGGACAGCCCTTTACTGTTGTAGGAGACGGTAATCAGACCCGGGATTTCACCTATGTAACCGATATCACCGACGCCTTCTACACAGCAGCTATGTCCGATGTGGTGCAGGATACCTTTAATGTAGGAAGCGGAGGAACCTATTCAGTCAATCGCCTCTGTGAGCTTTTAGGTGGGGAAATTACCCACATTCCCAAGCGCCCCGGCGAGCCGGACTGCACCTTTGCCGACTCATCCAGGATAAAAGAGCGGCTTGGGTGGAAGGCTAAGATTTCTTTTGAAGAAGGTGTACAGAAGGTGCTGGAGAATATTGAATACTGGAGGCAGGCGCCGGTGTGGACGCCGGACAGCATAGATACTGCTACCCAGGATTGGTTTAAATATTTAGGATGAGAAAAGTAGACAAGGACGGGTAATACCGGCATGAATAAAGTAGTTTTAAAAGAACGATTTATAGCAGAAATAAAGCCGAAGCTGAAAGCGGAGGGAAAGACCATTGCCTTATGCCACGGTGTTTTTGACCTGGTTCATCCAGGACATATTATTCACCTGGAGCAGGCAAAAAGCATGGCAGATGTGCTGGTGGTATCCATAACCGCAGCAAAATACGTGCGCAAAGGGCCTGGCAGGCCGTATTTTGATGATGAAATGCGGATGAAGGTATTATCGGCGCTGGAATGTGTGGATTATGTGATGCTGTCAGAAGGGTATACGGTTGACGATATTGTGGAATGCGTGGAGCCGGATCTCTACGTAAAAGGCGAGGAGTATTCCAGGGCGGCAGAGGATGTTACCGGGAAAATCGAAGAGGAAAAGGCCCTGGTGGAAAAGCATGGAGGAAAGCTGGGCTTCACCACAGGGCAGGTATTCAGCTCCACAAGGCTGATCAATACTGCCATGTCCGGCTTATCCGATGAAGTCCGGGAATATATGCTGGACTTTAAGACAAGGCATACCATGAAGGAGATCCGGGAGTATAGTGACAAGATTCAGAAATTAAAAGTATTGGTAATCGGAGATGTGATCATAGATAAATACACCTATTGCCATGTTCAGGGGATGATGAGTAAGGATATGGGGTATTCCTCAAGGCTGTCTTACTCAGAAGAGTATTTAGGCGGCGCAGCAGCCATCGCCAGACATCTGTCCAGCTTTACCGACGATATAACCTTGATGTCGGTGATTGGCAATGAAGAGGAGATGCGGCTCCGGCTGTTTGACGAGCTTTCAGATGGGATTCAGCTGAGACTCACCTGCAGCTCTGCCGTGCCCACTATCGTAAAGCACAGATATCTCACAAGGAATGACAAGAGAGAAGAATACCGAAAAGTATTTGCCATTAACAATATTCCTGAAAATGTACGGTATGAAAAAGCAGTTTATGAGGAATTTAAAGAAAAGCTTCAGAGCAGAATCGGCGAGTATGACGTGGTATTTGTCTGCGACTTTGGCCATGGATTGATCACGAGAGACATTATCCCGGTGATTCAGAATGGGGCAAGGTTTATGGCATTAAATTGCCAAACCAACTCCAGCAATAAGGGATTAAATGTTATCACCAAGTATAGCCGGGCAGATGTATTTTCCCTGGATCAGCAGGAATTAAAGCTTGCATTTCCGGAGGATTCCGCAGAGGAAGCCCTGTGCCTTAAGAAGCTGTCAAAGCATTTGGGAGGCGGCGGATGGCTGACCAGAGGCTCTAAGGGAGCCTGGGGAATCGACGGGGACAAGATATGGGATTGCCCGGCATTTACCCTGCAGGTGAAGGATACTATTGGCGCCGGGGATGCGTTTTTCTCTGTGGCAGGCATCTTTGCAGCGGCCGGCGCGCCGGTGGAGATGGGAACCGTTATGGGGAACATCGGAGGCGCGCTGGGGGCTAATATTGTGGGGAATAAAGAAGCCGTGGAAAAGGTGAATGTGCTGAAGTTCGGGAGTACCGTGATGAATGTGTAGAGGGCCATATGAGCCTTATGGAATATCAGCAAAGGATGGAATGAAAGGCATTTCGGCAGATGGAAATGCAGGTACATTGAAAACTTCATACTTGTATCAGGGCAGATAAGCCATCGAATATCCTGAAGGAGGCAAGGGAGAAATATATGAGAAGAAATCCCATGTCCATGGATGAGATTGATGAGGAAATCCCCTGACGGAACGGCATTTCGTGTCTTGTCCGATGTGCTTGACAGAAAGCATGTGGTACTGCTTAGTCAAGAAATTTTCGAAGAATACGATGATGTACTGCATCGGAAGAAGTTTGGATTTGATGAGGAGATTATCAAATTCCTTTTGGACTGGTTTAAAGTAAACGCAGTCTGGATTGAAACAAAGCGATCCGATATCCCTATGAGAGATGAGAAGGACAGAGTGTTTTTTGACGTGGCGAAATGCTGTAGGGCGAGGCTGCTGACCGGGAATAGCAGGCATTATCCGGTGGATGAGTTAGTCACAGAGCTGTGGGAATTAAAGTAAATAAAGATAAATCCTGTTATAAGTATGAAGCTTGAAATTCTGGACGATTTGAATGAATTTCAAGAAGGCGGAGTGAATACTTGTATTGGGATTTTTTTATTTCCGCGAGTAATGAGCAAAGCTGTGCTTGTATGAACGTTTGACGAATGCCGAAAGGTTCAAAGCCCTCGCTGCTTGGCAGCGCTGCAAGCTTGATGGCGGTTGCTTACATTGAGGGTTTTGATTTGAAGCTTCGGAGAAAGGAAAGATTGGAACATATGGCTGAGAATATCAGAATGGATTCCCACAAGTTGATTTATCATCCGGACGTGGTGGCAAGGTGGGTTCGGGGGGAGAATATTTATCCTATCGAGATAGAAATATCACCCAGCGGTATATGCAATCACAGGTGTATATTCTGTGCGGTAGATTATATCGGATACAAGCCAGATTTTTTGGAGAAGGATATTATTTTACGTAATATTTCTCAAATGAGTAAAAAAGGACTGAAGAGTGTTATCTGTTCCGGTGAGGGGGAACCTCTTTTAAATAAAAATATGCCGGATATAGCCAATGGCATCAAAGCTTGTGGTGTAGATGTGGCTATGAGCACGAATGGAGCATTGTTTACCAGGGAAGTAGCAGAGGAATGTTTAGAGGCCTTTACATGGATACGTTTTAGCGTGGCCAGCATGGAGGAGAAATCCTATAATCAGATTCAGAGAGGAAAAATCGGAGATCTGAATCGGGTAAAAGAAAATCTTTCAGAGGCAGTGAAAGTAAAAAAAGATAAAAAATTAAAAACTACTTTAGGAGTCCAATGTCTGCTTTTGCCGGATAATATGTACCAACTTCCTAATATGGCAAAACAACTCTGTGAAATTGGTGTAGATTACTTAACCATCAAGCCCTATTCGCAGCATTTACATAGTGAAAATATATTCGAAATTAATTATGAGGAAATGCTTGATTTGGAACAAGGACTGAAGCAATATGTCACAAAGGATTTTTCTATTTATTTCAGGGCAAATGCCATGAAGAAAATGCATCATGAGAAATGCTATAGTCAGTGCCTTGGCCTGCCTTTTATGACCCATATTGATGCAAAAGGAAACGTGTGGCCCTGCGTTGCACATATCGGAACAAAGGAATTTTGCTATGGGAATATCTATGAACAGACATTTGAAGAACTGTGGGAAGGAACAAAAAGACAGGATATCATAAGAAAATTGAACAGTCTGAATATCAACAAGGTATGCAGAGAAGCATGCAGATTGGATGAAATCAATAAATATTTGGATGAATTAAAGCATCCAGGCGAGCATGTGAATTTTATATAGATGACATCGGGGTCCTGCTCCTAACATCATATAGATAGACATATAGGGAGATAGAAATGATATGAACAGGGAAATTAAAGCTACTCAGCCAGTTATGCCGGCTATGGAACGATATGTGGATGAAATTCGCTCCATCTGGGACACAAAAATTTTGACAAACAATGGGGAGAAGACCAATAAATTCAAAGAAATGCTGGCAGCATATACCGGATGCCAAAACCTGGACCTGTTTGTCAATGGACATTCGGCTCTTATGATTGGAATTCAGGCTATGGAATTGGAGGGGGAAGTCATTACCTCACCCTTTACCTTTGTATCTACCACGAATGCTATTGTACAAAGCGGACTGACACCTGTATTTGGAGATATCGATGACTCTTATAATTTATCACCTGAATCAATTGAAAATTTAATTACAGACAAAACATGTGCTATTGTGACTCCTCATATCTTTGGAATCCCCTGTGATGTGATGAAAATTGAGCAGATTGCCAGGAAGTATGATTTAAAGGTTATTTATGATGGGGCACAGGCCTTTGGAACCAAGGTGAAGGGGAAGGATATCAGCAGCTTTGGGGATATCACGATGTTTAGCCTCCATGCTATTAAAGTCTTTAATTCCATTGAGGGAGGGATTCTTTTCTATCAGGATAAAGGACTTCATAGGAAATTTGAGCTATACCGAAATTTTGGAATTACTTATGGAGAATCGGGAAGTGATGTTGATTTGGTGGGGATGAACGGAAAAATGAATGAGTTTCAGGCCGCCATGGGAATCGTGAACCTGCCAGGCTTAGAGGAAGAGATTTGGAAGAGAAAACAACTGGCGGAGCTGTATTGTGAAGGATTGAGGGATATCCCAGGAATTCAGACATATTCCTATCGAGAGGATATAGACTACAATTATGCCTATTTTCCTATAAAAGTAACAGAAGAGTATGGGATGTCAAGGGATGAATTATGGATAAGGCTGAAGGAGAAGGGCATAGGGACACGGAAGCTGTATGATAAACTGACCTGTGACTTTAATTGCTATAAGAATAGAGGTTATGTGCAGAAGACAGAGTATGCAGATAAAGTGAAGAGGATGGCTTTGGATTTGCCGATGTATGGGGGGTTGGAAGAGGAAGATCTTAGGTACATATGTGATTTAATAAAAAATAAGGTATAGAGAAATGGCAAAATTCAGAGTTTTAGATTTAGAAAAAGATAAGTTTGTTTATCAGAAGTATTTAGAAAACATATTGAAAAAGACTGCTTACCATTTGCCGGAATATTTATTGGCAGAGAAAAGTGCAGAAAATGGATGGATAAAAATTTTTATATATGAGGAAAATGATGAATTTGCATTGATTCCAATGGTAGTAAAGGCAGTTAATAGTTTACCTTATCTATTAGAAGTAAATGAATGTATATATGATATGATTACTCCCCATGAATATGGAGGGATTCTTTCAAATAGTAATAATTATGGAATAAAGAAAAAACTTTTGAAAGAAGTAATAGGCTATTGTAAAGAAAATCGTATTATTTTTCAGTTCATACGAGTGAATCCATATTTGTCAGACTTAGTTACTGTTTTTAGAGATTGTGATTATGAAGTAATTCATAGTTGCGATCAAATATACATAAATTTAAGGCAGACAGAACAGGAGATAATAGGCGATTATAAATCCAATGTGCGCCGCAATATTAGACGCGCACAAAGCGAGAATTTAGAATTTGAAATATCATGTAAGACAGAAAAAAATATTGAGATTTTTTCTATAATGTACAAAAAGTCTATGGAAATATTACAAGCTAAAAAATTTCTATATTTCAATAAAGAATATTTTAGAAAATTAATTGCATGTGAATGTAGTAGGCTTTGCTTTGTAAAAGATCAGCAAGGAAATGTTTTGGCAGCAAGTATCCTAGTTTTAGGGAATGACGTTGTGTATTACCATCTAGGCTGCTTTGATAGAAATTGTGCCTTGAAACGACCGATGAATTATTTAATGCATTCTATGATTCTATGGGGAAAGAAAATGAACTATCATTTTTTTCATCTCGGAGGAGGAGGAAAAAGCCTTTTACAATTTAAAGAGGGATATTCAAGTAGCCGGATAAAATACTATATCGCTGTTAAGATATGTGATGAAAATAAATACAAAATGATTTGCGAAAGATGGAAAAATCAGTTTCCACAATATGCAACAGAAAAATTTTATCCACTATATCGATATAATGAATCGTAGAATACAAATATAGATAAAAAATAAAGTGCTGCAAATATTTGTGACATACTTGAGAAATGTATATTAGTGCTTAGGAGGAATTATAATGCATAACGAATACATACAATTTCTTCCGGCAGATTTATCCTTAGCAAAACAAGTGACTGATTATTATCAGAGAAACAGAAGTTTTCTGGAGGAATTTGAGCCAAAGCGAAGTGAGGATTTTTTTTCTATAGAACACCAAAAAAAGATTTTAAAGAAAGAAATGATCGATTTCAAAGAAGGAGTATCCGCTCATTTCTATTTAAAACCTGTAGAGAACCCTGATGATATTATAGGTGCTATTGGCTTAAGCGGTATTGTGTATGGATCTTTTTGTTCTGCGTACTTAGGATACAAATTAGATAAAAATTTTGTTGGCAGAGGATTTACAACAATGGCGGTGGAAATGATGGTGGAATATGCCTTTAAAGAGCTTGAATTACATAGAATTGAAGCGAATGTAATTCCGAGGAATAAAGCATCCTTGAGAGTCCTTGAAAAGTGTGGATTTGTAAATGAGGGCCTTTCTAAATATTATCTTAATGTTCATGGAATGTGGGAAGATCATATACGTATGGTAAAAATAAATAGTGCTATGCATTAAAGTGTAAGTTATTTAGGTAGCTTCATATATTTGCATTTGCCGGGTTAAATAATTTGATAAAAATTTCGGGTAGAAATAACTTGATAATATCAAAATAAGAAGAGAAAATGCAAAAGTTGA
>CATOJE010000052.1 GCA_951800145.1 uncultured Lachnospiraceae bacterium
GCACCGCTACGCTTTCGGCGGAGCGAGAGCGCGGTGACGTTGGGACCCGGCTGCTGGGGCGCGTAGCTTCCCGGCGAATATGCGCCTGCACCGATACCCCGAAAACTTGGATACCCTAACGGGTAGCGACGTATACCCGGCTGGCGCTTCCTAACGGGTAACGACACCCGCTTGGCCAGCGAATCCTACCGGGTTGCGACACCCACTCAGCCAGCGATCCCCTAGACCTTCGCGATCATAGCGACTCACCTAAATAGCAATACCTCTACTTCAGCAGCACCTCACTCACCTTCTGGAGATGCTCCCGAATCGCAATATGCTGCGGACATGCCTCTTCGCATTTCCCGCATTTGATACATGCATCCGCATGCTTCATACCATGACGGGTTACAAGCCATTCCTCCTGACCCTTCGCGGCGGCTTGGTTGCTGTAAAGGGTCAGATAATTCATGGCGGTGAAGGAGCCGGAGATGCCGATATTCATGGGGCATACCTTTGCGCAGTAATTACAGGAGGTGCAGGGGATTAAGGGGATTTTTTTCAGCTCCTCCTGGGCTTGGCATAGGGTTTCCTCCTGGCTGGGGGTGAGGCTGGTAAAGGATTTCATATAGGACAGGTTATCCTTCATCTGGTCTGTATTACTCATTCCGGAGAGGACGGTGATGACCCCTTCCAGATTGGCCGCAAAGCGGACTGCCCAGGAGGCTGGAGAGCTTTCTGGCTCTGCTGATTTTAGAACTTGGGCAACCGGCTCCGGAGGTGTTGCCAGCATACCGCCCTTGACCGGCTCCATGATGATTACTGGTTTTTGGTGCTGTCTGGCTACCTGATAGCATTGCCTGGACTGTACTGTGGGATTTTCCCAGTCTGCATAATTGATTTGCAGCTGAACGAATTCCATTTCCGGATGGGCGGTTAGAAGGGCGTCCAGCTCCTGAGGGGTGGAATGGAAAGAGAAGCCTGCGTGGCGGATCAGCCCGGCTTTCTTTTTTTCTTGTATCCAGTTCCACATGTCAAAGTTATCAAAATAATGGGTTCTGGCTTCTCCCAGATTATGGAGAAGGTAAAAATCAAAATACCCTGCGCCGGTCTGCTTTAAGGATGTGTCAAACTGCCTGTAGGCATCTTCCTTTGTCCGGCAGTCGATCCAAGCTGCGCATTTCGTGGCCAGCTGGTAGCTTTCCCGGGGATAGCGCTCCACCAGGGCCTGGCGGATGGCATCCTCGCTTCCGGCATAGGCCCAGGCTGTATCGAAATAGGTAAAACCGGCCTCCATAAACAAATCTACCATTTCCTTTACCTGCTCCACATCAATTTTGCCCTCCTTTTGGGGCAGACGCATTAGACCGAAGCCTAATTTTCGAATTTCTTCACCCAAATATCCCATAGCGTTCCTCCTGTCTTGACATTGTATGAATTATTTTTTTGTATTATAATTAGTATAACAACTTCGTGTAACCCGAGGTCAATAGTTTTTTGTTCTTTTTTTAGACGAATACTTAAGATGGAGGAGATTCTTATGAATTATTCGATCAAGCAGTTTGCAAAATTGTTTCACACCACGAAGCATACCCTGCGCTACTACACGGATATGGGCCTGCTGCCCTGCGGGAGGGATGGCGGAAACCACCGGGTTTTTGATGACAGCTCTGTGAATTGGATGCGGGGTATCGTGTACCTGAAAAATTGTGGTACGCCGGTGAAGGAGATCAAGCAATATTTTGATCTGTGCCGGCTGGAGGAATCGGATGAAAATCTGCAGGCAAGATATCAGATTATCTTAAAGCAGCGGGAGCAGGCACACAGAAAGCTTGAGGAGGCCAGGGTTACCGCCGCGTATATGGACGAGAAATTAAAGCACTATGAAGATATTTTAGCAGGCAGGATACCAGACGATATGAATCCGGCGAATTGGGAGCAGGGGGTTGACAGGAAAGGTCTATTCTGATAGACTTAAGGAAAAGGACTACTGTAATAGACCGATGGAGGGATATGGATGGAGGAGTGGAAATTATTTGATGGCGAATATCATTTTATGAAGCTGGTGTGGGACCACGAACCCTTGCGGTCTATGGAGCTGGCCAGATTGTGTTTCCAGGAATTGGGCTGGAAAAAATCTACCTGCTTTACGGTGCTGAAAAAGCTGGTAAACCGGGGATTTTTGAAGAATGACCATACGGTGGTGACTGCGCTGGTGAAGGAGGAGGAGGTACAGCGGCGGGAGAGCCGGGCGATTGTGGATAAAAGCTTTTCCGGCTCTCTCCCGGCTTTTGTAACTGCTTTTTTGTCGGAGCGGAAGCTGACAGAGGCGGAGGCGGCAGAGCTTCGGGCGATGATTGAGAAGGCGGTGGAGTGATGGAGGGTTTGATGATTCGCATCCTGAACATGGGCTTTGCAGCAAGCTGTACTGCCTTAGTGGTGATGGTGCTACGGCAGCTGTTAAAAGGATTTCCCAGGGGACATATCTATGGATTGTGGCTGGTGGTGCTGTTCCGCTTCCTGTGTCCGGTTACTCTTACCGCTCCGGTCAGCCTTTTTCCGGTGAATCCGGAACCGATTCGGCAGGAGATTGTGTATGACCGGAATCCGGAGGTTCAGACCGGGGTGATCTGGGTGGATCGGGCGGTGAATCATACGGTGATGGAGCCATTGGCGCCGCAGGATGATGTCCAGTCAGTAAATCCGATTCAAATTGTCCTGGCAGCAGGCTTTTTGGTCTGGGCAGCAGGGGCGGCAGGCTTCTTTTTCTATCACTTGATTCAGTATATTCGATTAAAAGTGCGGCTTTCTACGGCGGTTCTTATGGCAGAGGACTTTGTGCCTGAGGCGGCGGGGCGGGATATCCCGGTGCGGGTTTCGGATCGGATTTCCGGCGCGTTTACCATGGGGATTTTCCGGCCGGTGATTTATCTTCCGGTTGGTTTGACGGATGAAGAGGCTGGGATGATTCTTGAACATGAACAGGTTCATATTCGGAGGAAGGATGGATTAGTAAAGCTTCTGTGGCTGGCCGCGGTGATGATTCACTGGTTCCAGCCCCTGGCATGGCTGGGGTTTCGGATGATGTGTGCAGATATGGAAATGTCCTGCGATGAACAGGTGCTTAAGGAAAAGAGCCAGATAGAAAAAGCCTGCTATTCTGATTTGCTGCTTCGGGAAGCGGAAAAGGACAAGAGGCTGTTTCTTCCACTGGCCTTTGGCAAGCATTCTGCCTATCAGAGAATCCGCCGCAGTCTGTCTTATCATAAGCCGGGAAGAGCGGTTCAGATAGGGGGACTGATGATTTTGGCAGGGGTGACCATAGGCTTGATGGTAAATCCTGGAGGAAAATGGAGAAATTGGGGAAATGAAGGTTCTCCGGGGGATTTAGAAGAAGGTAAGGAGAATTCTGCCGAGGCATCCGATGAGGCGGATGAGACAGACAGCATTTCTGTGATTATCGGCGGGGCAGATGGCCCCACCAGTATTTTCCTCGCTGGAAAGCTGGGCGGGGAGAGTGAGAATGGCCAGGGAGAAGGGGCGCTGATTGGGGAGAAGGGGCCAGATGCGGACTGGCTGGCCTCAGTGGAGCTGGACTGGGGAGAAGGCAATTCCCTGACTCTGGATGCGGCGGGAGAGAACGTGCTGATCTTTCACGGGGATTTCGGTCTCTTTGCCTTTGAGAAGGATTCCCGCGGGTGCTGGAAGCAGCAAATGTTTCTTCCCGCTCAGGAGAGCAGCAAGATATTAGAAGCGTTGGAACAGGTGAAGGCTTCCGAAGGGCTGGAGGAAGGCGGTTCCCTGGGACGGGAGGACCGCCTGATAGGGAGAGGAGATGTTTCCTCCAAAGCTTTGGATTTTGCCGCGGTTAAGAGGCAGGACGGGACAGTGGCTGTTCTGGGCGCCTCTGAGGAGGATGTGAGAAAAGGTCATTTGATTAACCTTTGGTATGGATATTATGATCCGGAGGAACAGGTGATGACCCAGGCTTCCTTATTCCTGGGGGATGGGCAGGAGATAGTAAATGGGGAGGGACAGGCAGGGGAATGCCGCTATCTCTTTTCCCTGGAGGGCTGCCCCTACTATCTGCGGACACCCAGGCAGACGTTGCCTTTTGAGGAGGGGATGTTTCCGGATGCAGAGAGGTCAGGAGAAGGCGGTGCAAAACGGAATTTCCAGCTGCCCTATGATCGGCTGGAGCTGGTGCGGGATACGGCGGAGGGGGAGGAGGTTTTGGACGATCTGCTGTGTATGGCAGGCCAGGAGCAGCAGAAGGTGATCCGGACAGAAGAGCGGATCGTCTATACAGCGGCTTTCACAGCAAGCATGGGGAGCGTGAAGACGCCGGGCCTGGTGAGCATCCGCTATGATGGAACCGGGCGCTGTACCTCAAATATTCCCTACCAGGTGTACAATGGATTATCCTATGATGATGGATGGCTTTACTATGAGGGCTGGACCAATGCCCAGGAATTTCCCAGGCCGCTGGTCCGGGTTACCCCTGACTTTTCCCGGGAGGAGAGGCTTGGCGTGCTGAAGGGAAGCTTAGTTGCTGTCCGGGATCATGGCGTGTGCTGGGAGATGGACTGGGAAGAAGGCAGGATTATGACGCAGAGAATTGACCAGCTGGATCAGGAGTGGGAGGCGCTTGAGGATAGGGAAGAAGGGAGCGGGTACAGCTATAGGCTGCAGGAGCTGGAGGATGGCCGGCTGAAGGTGACGGTTGACCAGATGGCGCAGGCGTATTATCTGTATATCCCGCCTGATCAGTAGACTGTATTTTTGCGAAGTGAGGAGAAGAAAAATCACTTCTCCTCACACACCTGAAAGATGTAAAACTTTAAGTAATAGGAGGATTCCTCCCCGGACCATAAGATGGGATGGTCTGCAGCCTGGGTTCGGAATTCCACCTGGCGCAGCCGCCTGCGCACCCCGGCCGCCGCTTCCTGAATGGTTTTGTGAAATCGTTCTGGATCCATAAAATGGGAACAGGAGCAGGTAGCCAGATAGCCCCCGTCCTTTACCAGCTTCATCCCGCGGAGGTTGATCTCCCGATAGCCCTTTACCGCGTTTTTTACCGAGTGCTTGGATTTGGTGAAGGCAGGCGGGTCCAGGATGACCACATCGTACTGCTCACCCTTAGCTTCAAGCTGAGGCAGAAGCTCAAATACATCCGCGCATTGGAAGGAAACCCGGTCCTCTAAGTGGTTTAGCCGGGCGTTCTCCCTGGCCTGGCAGATAGCAAGCTGGGAGGCATCTACCCCAAGCACCGACGCCGCGCCGGCGATTCCGGCATTCAAGGCAAAGGAGCCGGTGTGGGTAAAGCAGTCCAGAACCTTTTTTCCGGGACAAAGGCGCTGGATGGCCAGACGGTTATACTTCTGATCTAAAAAGAACCCGGTTTTCTGACCGTCCTGCACATCCACCAGGTAGCGGACTCCGTTCTCCGTAATTTCCACCTTGGTGTCAAAGGGCTCTCCCATAAAGCCTTTATATGGCTTCATCCCCTCCTGGCAGCGAACCTTGGCATCGCTGCGCTCGTAGATGCCCCGGATGGTAATACCATCCTCTTCGAGTATCTTTTTCAGCGTTTCTAAAATCACCGGCTTCCATCGGTCGATACCAAGAGCCAGGGATTCCACCACCAGCACATCGGAAAATTTGTCGATGACAATGCCGGGCAGAAAATCCGCCTCGCCGAATATGACGCGGCAGCAGGATAGGTCGGTCACGGCTTTTCGGTATTCCCAGGCATTTCTCACCCGCATCTTGATAAAAGCTTCATCTACAATCACATCCTTTTTCCGGGTCATCATCCGGATGGCGATGGTGGAGTTCAGGTTTATAAAGCCCTGGCCTAAGGGATAGCCGTCGAAATCTTCTACAAAAACCATATCTCCATTCTCATAATCCCCGGTAATCTGGTCGATTTCATTATCATAAATCCAGGCGCCGCCAGCTTTCAGGGAACGTCCGGAGCCTTTTTTGATTCGAACAACCGGGAATTTTGAAGCAGCAGTATCCATAATATGCCTCCCTGCATAAAAATTGTTAGCGTGTCCCTTGTCAGCGGCTATTTGGCGGAAGACAAGAGATATTTTTTAATTATACCACAGGAAAGGGCGGAAATGCTACCGTTTTATAAAAGGATTGAAACCCGGGCCGATTCGGTGGTATAATCATGGAAATAAACCCTGATCCGCAGCATGGCGTCTGCGCATAAAGGATCGTCAGGAATGAAGAATAAAAGGAGAGCGAATCAAGATGGGAAGAGTTTTCAGCGATGTGGTGGAGCAGGCGCTCCGGGATATTTATTATGATGTGAGCACAGGACGGGGAAAGGAAAGCTTCAAGCGTCTGGAGCAGGCCTCCGAGGAAGGCGATGGGGATGCCAGCTGTATTTTAGCCCGGTGCCTGTGCGGCTACCAGTATGTCTGGTCCGGACATGGATTTCCGGAGGATGACCGGCGGGCAGTGAAGCTGCTCCATAAGTCGGTGGAGCAGGGAAGCGCCATCGGGGTTATGGTATCCCTGCGCAGCGGGGAGCTGAAGCCGTACATGCAGAAAAAAATGCCCTTTGCCAGCATTTCTGAGGCATTTGATATCGTGGTGGAAAAGGCCGAGATGGGAGATGCTTTCTGCCAGTATACTGTGGGAAACGCTTATTTCTGGTGGGATTTTCTGCGGATTCAGGAGAAAAGCAGGGCTTCCTTTTCCGGTGACCAGGCCTTTAAGGAATATTTGAAGGAAAATGTTTCCAAATGCGAAGAGTGGTTCTGGAAGGCATTCCGGGGCGGCATGTACTATGGAGGGAACAACCTGAACCAGTTTTATTTAAAAGGAGATGAGGACATTATTCCTCCCAGACCGGAGAAGGCAGCCGGGATTTTTAAGCTGGGGGCGGAGCTTGGCTATCCGGCGCATCAGTATGTCTACGGCAAGGAATTAAATAAAATCGGAAAAAAGGATGAGGCCCTTTATTGGTTTAAAAAATCTGCCGAGGTGGGAGAGATTGACAGCTGGTATTATGTGGGTATGGGCTATTTAGAAGGATATGGGGTGGACAAGGATTTCAGCTATGCGGCCATGTGCTTTGAGAGAGGGCTGCCCACCGGAAATATTGGCTGTTATAACCGTCTGGGAGCGATGTACTTTGATGGAAGGGGCGTGCCTCAGGATTACGCCAAAGGTGTGTCTCTACTGCAAAAAGCCTTTGATGATGGAAACCGATGGGGGCTGATTTATCTGGGCAAGGCTTATCTTTTTGGCCTGGGAGTACCGAAGGATTATCAGAAGGCCAAGGAATTCTTAGAGCAGGTGAAGTGGGAGGATCATGAGAAGGATTATCTGCTGGGAGTGATTTATGCCCAGGGCTTAGGCATGCCAGAGGATATTAAAAAGGGTGTGGAATATTTAAAGAAGGCTCAGGACCGGGAGGATGCCAGGGAGGAGCTGGCGAAATATAAAAGGACGCTGTTTGGAAAATGGGTGCGTCGGTAGAGAGATAACGAGGTAAGGCCATGACCATTAATGAGATTGCAAAATTAGCAGAGGTTTCCAGAGCAACCGTATCCCGGTATCTGAACCAGGGCTATGTCAGCAATGAAAAAAGGGAACGGATTCGGAAGGTGATCGAGGAGACCGGCTATCAGCCATCCTCCCAGGCGCAGATGCTGCGGACCAGGAAAACCCGGCTCATCGGAGTGATTATCCCCAAAATTGATTCCCACACCATCAGCCGGATGGTGGGGGGGATCAGCACAATTTTATCGAAAAGCGGCTATCAGCTTCTCCTGGCGAATACAGAGAATAATGAGCAGGAGGAGCTAAAGTACCTGAAGCTGTTTCGGGAGAATCATGTGGACGGTGTGATTTTATCCGGTACGATTTTTACAAAGAAGCATATCCAGGTGCTGAAGGATTATCAGGTTCCGGTGGTGATCCTGGGGCAGTATCTCTCCGGATATTCCTGTGTGTATCAGGATGATTACCGGGCGGCCAGGGAGCTGGCGGCACGGATGCTTGAGAAAACCAGGCGGCTGTGCTTTGCCGGCGTCACCGTACAGGATGAAGCGGTGGGGCGGGGGCGTCTGCAGGGCTTTCTGGATGCCTGCCATGCAGCTGGGAGAGGATGGGAAGAAAGCCAGATCGCCCAGGCCTCCTTCCAGGTAGAGTCAGGGATGACTGCGGCCAGAGAGCTTTTAAAAGCGCACCCGGATTTAGATGGGATTTTGTGTGCTACCGATGATATCGCTGTAGGGGTGATCCTGTATTTAAAGCAGCAGGGAAAGAGGATACCGGAGGATGTAAGGGTGGCGGGCTTTGGAGATACCCAGGTGGCCCAGATCGTGGAGCCGAATCTGACCACAGTTCATTTTTACTATAAAACAAGCGGGGAGGAGGCAGCGAATATGCTGCTGGATCTTCTGGAGGGAGAGGCCTCAGTATACCGGGAGCTGAAGATGGGATACCGGATTGTAGAGAGGGGATCTTCTTTGTAGGATGTGCTTAAATTTTCAGTTTTAAATTAGCGATTCTGCCGATTTACAAGAACGGCAGAATTGTTTATTATATGAATATGAGAACGATATCATAATATGAAGGACAATTATAAACAGTAAATCATAAACAGTAATCTATAGATAAGGAAAACAAAAAAGGAAGGCGGAAAGTTATGAAGAAGGAAGAAAAGAAAACTCAGAAGGCTTCTGTGAAGGAAAGGATGGATGCAGGGGTGGCAGGAAACAAGAAGGAAGAAAAAGGGAAAATAGAGAGAGAAAAAAAGACAGAGGCAGCAGAGAAAAAAGAGAGCAGGCAGACAGCTGAAAAAGTAAAAGCAGAAGAAACGAAGGTGGAGGAAAAGGCAAAGACGCCGGAACATGTAAAAATGCCGGAAAAAGCGAAAGCAGAAGGAAAGCAGGCCCTGGCGGAGTCTAAGCAGGAGGAGGATATGGAGCGGTACTTGCAGCGGCTGAACCGCCATCTGGATGAATTAAAGTGGTTATACATGGAACTATATGATAACGATTCCATGTTTTTTGAATTGTGTGAGAATATGCGGCTGTTTTACCAGCAGAGAAATTTGGATCTGAAGAAGCTGGATCAAAGCCGGGAGCAAAAGCCGGACTGGTATAAGCAGAATGACATGCTGGGCATGATGTTCTACATCGACAATTTTGCCGGAAATATGAAGGGCGTGAAGGAAAAGCTGGGCTACCTGGAGGAGAGTAATGTAAACTATATCCATCTGATGCCTTTCCTGGACACGCCCAAGGGACGCTCTGACGGGGGCTATGCTGTGTCAGACTTCCGGAAGGTACAGGAAAGTCTGGGGACCATGGAGGACTTGGAGGAGCTGACAGCGGCCTGCCATCAGAAGGGGATCAATGTGTGTATGGACTTTGTGATGAACCACACCTCAGAGGATCATGAGTGGGCAAAGCGGGCCCGCCAGGGAGAGGGCGAATATATGAGCCGCTACTTCTTCTTTGACAATGATGTGATTCCCCAGCAGTATGAGCGGACGGTTCCTCAGGTGTTCCCCACCACCGCGCCGGGAAACTTTACCTGGCTTCCGGAGATCGGGCATTATGTGCTGACCACCTTTTATCCGTATCAGTGGGATCTGAACTACCGCAACCCCAGAGTGTTTAATGAGATGATGTATAATTTCCTTTTCCTGGCAAATCAGGGAATTGATATTATCCGTATTGACGCAGTGCCCTACATCTGGAAGGAGTTAAATACCGCCTGCAGAAATCTGCCCCAGGTGCACACCATCGTCCGCATGATGCGGATGATCGGGGAGATCGTGTGCCCCGGCATCCTTCTTCTGGGCGAGGTGGTGATGGAGCCGGAGAAGGTAGTGCCCTACTTTGGCACAGTAGAAAAGCCGGAGTGCCACATGCTTTATAATGTGACCACTATGGCAACCACCTGGCATACAGTGGCTACCAGGGATGTGAGACTATTAAAGCAGCAGCTGGACATCGTGAATGGCCTTCCTAAGGACTATTTGTTCCTGAATTACCTGCGGTGCCATGATGATATTGGCTGGGGACTGGATTATCCTTCTCTCAGATGGGAGGGGATCGATGAGCGGGCTCACAAAAAGTATCTCAATGATTATTTCCAGGGCTACACCGAGGGCAGCTGCAGCCGGGGCGAGCTCTATAATGCAGACCCGGTTACGGGAGATGCCAGGTTCTGCGGCACCACCGCCTCTATGTGCGGGGTGGAAAAGGCTGGCTTTGAGCAGGATGAGGCAGGGATGGAGCGGGCCATCCGCAAGGACCTTATGCTCCACGCCTACATGTTTATGCAGTCAGGGATTCCGGTGCTCTACAGCGGGGATGAAATAGGCCAGGTGAATGATTATACCTATAAGGAGAATT
Organism: uncultured Lachnospiraceae bacterium; assembly: GCA_951800145.1. GTDB lineage: Bacteria > Bacillota > Clostridia > Lachnospirales > Lachnospiraceae > Caccovicinus. Next base: position 10,374 of record CATOJE010000052.1, read on the forward strand.
GGGAAAAGGCAGCAGATTCCCGCTACATCCACCGGGGCCCTATGAACTGGGAGCTGGCGGCGCAAAAGGAGGATCCAGCTACTGTAGAAGGAAGGATATTCCAGGGATTAAGCCAGCTGGAGAAGATCCGCAAGAGGGAGAAGGTATTTGTATCCACTGCAGATACCTGGACCATTGACACCTGGGAGCCCTCTGTGCTGTGCATCGGCCGGTATTATGAGGGGGAGAAGCTGATCGGATTATTTAATTTCAGCGAGTTTGATAAAACTGCCTGGATTAATGAGGAGGACGGAGAATACATCGATCTGATTTCCGGTGAGCGGATAGAGGCAAGAGGTGTGAATATCCCGGCCTTCGGATTCTATTACCTGAAGAAGGAGTAATCAAGCTCATTATGGAAAATAAGATTATTTTTTTAGATATAGACGGAACCTTAACTGAGCCCGGCAGTAATGTGCCGCCAGACTCCGCCTTAAAGGCGGTGAGGCAGGCCCGGGAGAAGGGACATAAGGTGTTCTTGTGCTCCGGAAGGAACTATGCCATGCTGGCGCCCTTGCTGAAGTATGGCTTTGACGGGGTGATCGCCAGCTCCGGAGGGTATATCCTCTGCGGAAATCAGGTGATTTACGACTGCCCCATGACAGAGGGGCAGAGGCAGATGGTGCTTAAGGTCTTAAAGGAGAACCAGGTTTACTGTACCATCGAGTGCCTGGAGGGAACCTATACCGATGAAGCCTTTAAGGAATTTTTGAAGGCGAATGGGGAGCATAAGGGGAATAGCGAGCTGCTTCGCTGGAGGGAACAGCTGGAGGGCACCTTAAATATTCTCCCGATGTCATCCTATGAGGGTCAGCCGGTCTATAAGGTAGTGATTATGTGCCAGTCCAAAAAGCAGCTGAAGGAGCCGGAACAGGTGCTTGGAAAAGAGTTTTTTCTGTCCATCCAGGATGCGGATTCTTACGGGATTGTGAATGGGGAGATTGTAAATAAAAAGTTCCATAAGGGAAAGGGCGTGGAGCGGGTTTGCCACCATCTGGGTATGGGCTTGGAGGACACCATCGCCTTTGGAGACAGTGTGAATGACATGGAGATGCTCCAGGCCGTGTCCGTGGGAATCTGTATGGAGAATGGAAGCGAATCCCTGAAACGGATAGCAGACAGGCTTTGCCCACCAGTGGGGCAGGATGGACTGTATTGCGGATTTAAGGAGCTGGGGCTGTTATAGCTTTGGCGTGGAATGGTAAATGAAATAAAATACACAGAAGGCAGCAGGAGAACATGGCTTTCCTGCTGTCTTTTATTTTACAAAATTGAATGATAAACCGTTTTATATAAAAATATGCGGAGTACAGGGAGGTTAAACTGGATAACCAGGAGATATGGGGTAAAATATGCTGCAAAAAATGTGTGCCATTTAAAAAATAGTGAGAGTTTAGTTAAATATGTTGGTTTTAAGAGCTTGGAAAGCAGGAAACATGGAAAGATATAGTTAAAAGTGACAAAAAATAGGACAATATAAAAAATAAGTTGACAAAAACGTGAGAAAAATGGTATAAATAATTAATAAACCGGTTTATAAAAAAGAAAGGAGACAAGAGATTGAAAATAGAAAAAGCAGCGGATGCCTTGAACCAGGTCAGGCAGGAATCCATGCCTTCCCAGCTTCGCATAACAGATATACGGTTTGCGGATATTTGGGACGCGCCGATGCATTGTATTTTAGTCAAGGTATATACGAATCAGGGGCTGACAGGCTATGGGGAGGTACGTGATTTTGGAGACAGAAGGTATGCGCTTCTTCTGAAAAGTAAACTTCTGGGCGAAAATCCCTGTAATGTAGATAAAATTTTTCGGCTTATTAAGCAGTTCGGCGGCCATTCCAGATTAGGGGGCGGTGTTTGCGGCATCGAGCTGGCTTTATGGGATCTGGCAGGGAAGGCATATAGCGTGCCGGTCTATCAGCTTCTGGGAGGAAAATTCCGTGATAAAATCCGATGCTATTGCGACACAGATGTGGAGGGGAAGCCGGATGGAATTAAGATGGGTGAAGCGCTAAAAAAACGGAAGGACTCTGGATTTTCGATTCTGAAGATGGATTTAAGCCCCAGCCTTCTGTACGACGTGCCGGGCTCCTTAAGCGCTCCTGGGGGCGTGCTTAAGGAGCTCCAGACTGCAGATGAAGCAAATAAGCAGTCGAAGGATCTGGCCGGTCCGCCGGAGGCCCGTGACAAGATCCGCAGAATACGGGAAATCCAGAATACAGAGCATCACCGCACAGGCCTGCAGTACACAGCAAAGGGGCTGGAGTGGCTGAGGCAATACATGGAAGATGTGAGAAGTGTGGTGGGCTATGAAATTCCCATTGCAGTGGATCATGTGGGGCACATTGGCCTGACCGAATGTATTAAGCTGGGACGTATGCTGGAAAACTATAATATTGCGTGGATGGAGGATGCGCTGCCCTGGCATTATACAGATCAGTACCGGATCTTGAGGCAGTCCGTTCAGGTTCCTATCTGTACCGGAGAGGATATCTATCTTAAGGAAGGCTTTCTGCCTTTGCTGGAATGCGGCGGTGTTTCCCTGGTTCACCCGGATATCCTGACAGCGGGAGGGATTCTGGAGACGAAAAAGATCGGGGATATGGCTCAGGAATACGGGGTGGCCATGGCGATTCATATGGCAGAAAGCCCCATTGCCTGTATGGCAGCGGCTCACTGCGCGGCAGCTACGGAGAATTTCTTTGCGCTGGAATATCACTCCTACGATGTACCCTGGTGGAATGAACTGGTAGAGGGGCCCGAAAAACCCATTGTAAAAAATGGCTATATTGAGATAAGAGATACTCCTGGCCTTGGTATTGAAGCGCTTAATGATGATGTGATCCGGGAGCACATTGACAAGGATAAGATTCCTGGAATGTGGGAGAGCACAGAGGAGTGGAATGACAGCTACAGCCACGACAGAATATGGAGCTGATTTTACAGGAGCGGGACATACTTTTAAAAGAGAGTGGAAATCATGTGGAGGAGTAAGCAATGGAAAAAGTACTGGATTTATTCAGCCTGAAGGGCAAGGTGATTGTGGCGACCGGGGCAACGGGCTATCTGTGCAGACATTTCCTGGAGGCGGCTGCCCAGGCTGGAGGGGATATTGCAGCCCTGGATATGCCGGGGACAGAAAATAAGCTGGAGGAATTGACGCAGCATTTGACCGAGGTGTATCAGATCCGGGCAAAATGGTATGAGGTTAATGTTACGGACGAGGCTCATATGATGCAGGTCAGGGATTCTGTGGCAGCGGACTTTGGCCATGTGGACGGGCTGATTGCCTGTGCAGGGATCAATCATCACGGAAGCATTGAGGAGTATTCCTTTGAGGATTTTAACAGCGTCATGACTACTAATGTTACAGGGACATTTTTAAGCGATAAATTATATGGGGAGCTGATGGTGAAGCAGGGAGGCGGCTCCATTATCAATATGGGCTCCGCATCCGGGCTTGTCGTAAGCCGGTATCCCCGCCTGATGACAGCATACAGCGCCTGCAAGGGCGGCATCCATCACCTGACTCACTCTGTGGCAGCAGAATGGGCTGGCGCAGGAGTGCGCTGCAATTGTCTGGCTCCGGGCTATATGGAGCATGGCATGACGCATATCCGCGGTCATGTCCGCAGGTCGGATGATCCGAAATACCAAAGGGAGCTGATGGAGTCAGTCCCCATGGAACGTTTCGGAGTGCCAAAGGATCTGACAGGAGCTGTGATTTACCTTTTAAGCGATGCTTCCGGGTATACCACAGGACTGGATTTTAAGATCGACGGCGGGCTTACACTTTGGTGATGAAGCAGGCGCATAAGAGAATATTTTCAAAAGCAGGAGGCGAATATGAAAAAAATATTGAATATAACAGCGATTGTAGCAGCGGGAATTCTAATGCTCACCGGCTGCAAGGGCACGGACGCCCCCACAGCGGCACAGACAGAGGAGAGGGAGGAGAAGGCCACAGTGGAGGCTGCAAGTGAAGAGGACGCTGAATCAAAGGAGGATTCAAAAGTAATTTACTTCAGCTCAGGCGTATCCGGCGGTGCAGCGTGGTCACAGACGGAGCAAGGCTTTTGGGATGCCTGTGAGGAGCTGGGCTGGGAGGGCCATTACCTGGCGCCGCAGGTGCCGGGCACCACAGCTGATATGGTAAATAATGATGAGACAGCCATCACCAACGGGGCGGATATATTACTTTTGGCTCTGACACAGCAGGACGCATTTACAGATGTAATGCAGCGCGCGAAGGATGAAGGGATTGTTCTGGTGGGAACTGCCACATTAAATGAAATTCCGGATGCAACCATCGGTACGGATCCCACGAATCTGGGGTATACAGTGGCAGAAACCTTGGTAGAGCAAATGGGCGAAAAGGAGATTTGCGTGGTAACCATGCAAACCATGCTGACGTCTGAGCAGCAGAATATTCAAGTGGCCGCTTTTGAAGAAAAGCTGAAGGAGCTGCGGCCGGATGCAAAAATCGTGGAAAAAGCAGAATGCAATTCGAATGCCAGTACGGCGCAGGATAAGCTTTCTGCTATATACCTGGCAAATACGGGGGCGAATTGCTCGGTATCCTTTGACAGCTATGCAGGTCTGGGAGCCGCTGCATTTGTAGAGGAAAAGGGCATACAGGAGGAATACTGCGTCATCGGAATCGACGATGCGGAGGAAATTCTGCGGTGCGTAAAAAATGGCACGATGCGATGCACCATAGCACAGCACTGGTACGACGTGGGCTATCAGGCGGTTATGCTGGCAAAAACCATCAGTGAGGGCGGCGACTTCGAAAAGCATAATGATACGGGTACAACAGTGGTGACATTGGATACAGTGGATGAGTATGCCAGCCAGAAGGGTTTTGATTTGTCGAAATAGGCAAAGGCGTGGCTGACGCCGATGGCGAGAGAGGTGATTTTATCAAAAAGAATAAGGTTGTACATGTATTATTAAGCAAGAAGGAATTAGGAGCAGTGCTTCCCCTTGTGGCGCTGCTGGTGATTGTCAGCATTGGGAATCCGAATTTTTTTGCAGTGCAGAATATTCTGGATGTCTTAAGAACAGCCAGCTTTTCTTTTATCGTAGCGGTTCCGGTTACATTTCTTTTATCCTCCGGCGGGATGGATCTTTCCATCGGCGCGGCCACCAGCTTTGGAGGGGTGATCTGTGCGTTTGGGATAAAGGCAGGGCTTCCGATCCCGGCGGCGATTATTCTGGCAGTGCTGTCCGGCGCAGTAATAGGAACGTTTAACGGATATATTATCGTATATCACGACCTCCCGGCATTTATTGTGACCCTGGGCACACAGTATGTGGTCAATGGCATCATTGCCGTAACCACAGGGAATCTGGCCATATCCGGCTTCAGCAATGAGTTTAAGGCCATCGGACAGGGGAAGCTGTTTGGAAGCATCCCGCTGCCGGTGATCTATGCAGTGCTCATCGGCCTCATAGGGCATACCGTTCTGATGAAAATGAAATATGGAAGGGAGATCCTGGCTATTGGGGGGAATAAGGAGACTGCATTTCTGTCAGGCATTCCGGTCAGGTTCCGGCGCTTGACTGTATTTATGGCTACCTCTTCGGTTGCGGCCCTGGCAGGGGTGCTGATGGCGTCCAGATTTGCAGGGGCTCAGCCTGTAAAGCCAATGTAATTATTAATTTTCATTCCAGCAGTGACGGGGAAGCGCTGTGCCGCAGTATACGCCAGCTGGGAGGGAAGGCGATGGCGATCCAGGCAGATGTGACGGATCCGGATCAGGTGAAGGAAATGGTAAAAACAGGAAGCCAAGCCTTCGGACCGATCCACATTTTGGTTAATAACGCGGCTTATCAGTGCAATCTTCCATTTCCTGAATATGAAGCGTATCATCTGCAGAAGATTTTTGCTACGAATCTCCATGGATATATTACCTGCATTCAGGCGGTGGTCCCTGGAATGAAGGAAATGGGGTATGGAAGAATTATCAATGTTTCATCCGTACATGCCAAGCGCCCTACTAACTTTGACCCTGGCTATAGTATGACCAAGGGGGCGATTAAGATGCTTACCAGGGAATGTGCTCTGGAGCTGGCTCCTTATCACATTAATGTAAATTCTGTGGAATATGGCTATGTGGATATCGGTGTGAAATCAGGAAATCCAAGAAGCGTAATTACACAGGCGATGAAGGAGCAGGAGCATAAGTTTCGATGGTCGTCCCTTTGCCTTTCAGGCCAGGTATATGGTCCGAGGGAGGCGGCGCCGATTGTAGCCTTTTTAGCCTCTGAGGAGAGCGCTATGGTCAATGGATCCAGCGTGCGGGCAGACACAGGAACGATTCTAACATAAAGGGCTGGATATGAAATACTTAAAATCCCTCTGATTTTGATGCAAGAATCCGTGAACAATTCAGTTGATTTGGGATGTGATTTCGTATAAGATTATCTGAAGGTGGATGATTTGACATAGGTAAGGGGGATAAAGGATTGAAGGAAAAATATACGATCAGCGATGTGGCAGCCAGAGCGGGGGTGTCGAAGTCAACGATTTCAAATTATTTAAACGGACGCTTTCATGTGATGTCGGAGGAGACAAGGCAGAAAATCGGGCAGATTATCCAGGAGCTGGACTATGTGCCGGCGCTGAGCGCTCAGCGTCTTTCTTCCAAATCAAAGGCAAGGACGATCTGCCTTATCGCCTATGATCTGCACTTTGATTACGGATATGAGAATCATATTGTGGGCCAGACCATCACCACAGTAGGCAGACTGGCGAGAAAGAATAATTACCATACCATCATGTATCTGCGGGATGATAAGACAGTGAAGCGGGAGATGGAATATTTAAAGGGTATGGCCCACTCCTTTGCAGAAGGCTTTATCTGCTTTGACCTGAAGGAATCCGATGAGCTGTTTCAGTATTTTGAAAAAGAGAATATTCCTTATATCTGTATCGGAAAGATAGCCGGATATGACAATTATAAATATATTGCCTCGGATCACGGGGGAGACACTAAAAGAGCACTGGAATATTGCTATGGAATGGGGCACAGGAATGTGTGTCTGATTACAGAAAGCAGCCGCAGTGCGACCGGGGAGATCCGGAAGATCGAGTATGACCGGTTTATAGAGAAATACGGCCTGGATTACTATTATTTGATCGAACATGCTTACTCTCAGGATGAGATATGGGAGGACGGCATTAATCTGCTGGGAGGAATGTGGTTTAGCGGGAAGCGTCCTACGGCGCTGGTGCTCACCTTTCAGGCGCTTAAAATGGTGGAGGTATTTCTTGAACGGTTCCGGATCTCCATACCAGAGGATTTATCCGTGGTGCTTTTGAATGCAACCTATCCGGTTAAGAGTAAATATAAGTATACCTGTGGGATCTCCAGAATTAATGAGGTAGTAGAGGAGGCCTTTTATACATTAGAAAAAATCATTGATGAGAAGGACTATCCTTTTGAGTCAAAGCTTCTAAAGCTGGGATTTGATCCGGGAGAGACAATTAAAAAGATCAATTAGCATCATTGTAATGGAGAAAAGATATGAAGTTTAATGACAGAGATTTAATAATAGAACTGACGCCTGAGTGGAAGGGCGAGCGTTTTCCAGACGGAAGGCCGAAGGTCAGCGATGATATTTTGAGAAGAATCAGGCGGATTACGACAGAGGAGGCCTGGATTCCTCTGGCCAATATGGGATATAAGCTGCAATTTGAGGGGGATTTTAAAGTGACTTCTCCGGGAACACAGCTGGTTGGGCGCGCGGTTACAGCGGTGATGGTCCCCTCCCGGCCAGATGTGCACCGCTATCTTTTAGATTACGGGCGGCAGGAGGAAGGCCGATCAGGCTTCTTTAACCAGTGGGTGATCGAGACTCTGGAAGAACATGACGTACTGGTGGTGGATATGTGCGACCAGATTTTGTACGGTACATATGTAGGAGGTAATCTCTCCACCGCCATCAAGGCGAAGACGAAGGATGGCGGAGCAGTGATCTGGGGCGGGCTGCGGGATTTGGAGCAGATTACGGGGATTGAGAATTTTCAGGTATATTACAGGGGCATTCACCCATCGCCGGTGGGGGATGTGATGATGACAGGCATGAATACACCCTGCAGGATCGGACACGCCATCTGTATGCCTGGCGATGTGGTGCTTGGAACCATCAGCGGCGTGACATTTATTCCAGCGCATCTGGCGGAGGCGGTTGTGGTAAAGGCGGAGAAAAATCACGTGAAGGATATGTTTGGATTTGCCCGGTTAAAGACAAGGAGCTATACTTCGGCTCAGATTGATCAGACCTGGTGGCCGAAAAATATGCTGGATGATATGCTGGAATGGATCGCATCTGCGCCGGAGGCCGAGGATTACCGGAGACTCAGCTGGGCAGAGGAATTTGAGCATGCCAACAGCCCGGTGCCTAAAAAGCCCTTTGACGGCTTGGTGGGATACAGCTATAGCTGATGAACAGGAGGGAACCTTGTCTTACTGGATGGTACCGGCTGCATGGGTTATGATCCCTGCTGTATTTGCGGGCTTTTTGCATGGAGTCACCGGATTTGGCTTTGGGATGGTGATTATGCTGTTTTTGCCAGTTGCGTTTTCTATGCAGATGGCAACAGCGCTGAGCCAGAGTCTGAGCCTGGTACTGTGCTCCTGCATGCTTTTCTGCTACCGGAGGGAGGCCAGACTTAAGCGTGTTATACTTCCGCTGCTATTTTACTTTCCCTGCTTTTTTCTGTTTTTAACAGTGGCAGACCGGATTGACACCTCCTTTTTAAAGCCTGCCCTGGGAGTGCTCTTGTTTTTTCTGGCAGTGTATCTGTTTTGGTTTTCTGGAAGGGCTTCCATAAAAGCCAATGGTAAAACTGCCTTTCTCTGTGCGTTCCTTGCCGCTTTCCTGGATGCCTTTTTTGCTATTGGCGGGCCACCTATGGTGCTGTATTTTTTGTCTGCTACAGAAGGAAAGAAGGAGTATCTGGGAACGCAGCAGGCCTTTTTTGCAGGCTGCTGCATCTATGGAGTTGCGGTGCGTTTCCTGAAGGGGCATATTACAGCTTCGATGATTCCGCTTATAGCATGTGGGACAGTCTCACTGGCTGTGGGGCTGGTTGCAGGCAGAAGGGTAAATGACCGGATTGACGGAGCTGTGCTGAAAAAGCTGGTATATGGTTTTATTGGGGGCGCAGGGATCATTACCTTTGTGATGAATGTGTAAATATTTAAAATATTGTTTGTATACAGCAGGACAACATTTTGTCATAGAAGGCCATGGCAAAGAGTTGTCCTGTTTTTGGATATGAAGGAAAATAAAAACATAAAATGGAAAATCAGAGGTCGATGTGAGAACGATACCAGTATAGTGCACAAAAATGACATATGGACTTTGGAAGAAATGCCAATATATATGGGAAAATTAATGAAGTATAATGAAAATATAAAGAGAGAACGATCTCATAAAATAAGAGAGGAGAGCAGGAAATGGCGATGGATTATGGGAAATGCGCGAAGGAAATCTATGAGACCCTGGGCGGGCGGGAAAATCTGGTAAGCTCAGCGCACTGTGCCACCAGGCTGCGTTTGGTGACAGTTGACAACAGCAAGATCGATAAGAAACAGCTGGAGAATATTGACGGGGTAAAAGGCGTGTTTTTAAATAACGGGCAGCTTCAGCTAATTATCGGCACCGGGACGGTAAATAAGGTGTACGAAGAGTTTCTGAAGGTCAGCGGGATGACCGCCGCCACCAAGGAAGAGGTGAAGGCGGTGGCCGCGGCAAAGCAGCCGGTATTTAAACGGATGATTAAGACATTGGGAGATGTATTTGTACCGATTTTGCCGGCGATTGTGGCCTCCGGGCTGATGATGGGGCTGGTTGAGGCTTTAGGAAAGGCGCTTCCTGCCTTTGCTGCCAGCGACTGGTATGGAATCCTGGATCTGCTGGCGAATACAGCCTTTGTATTCCTCCCGGTGCTGATTGCCGTGTCAGCGGCCAGAGTCTTTGGCGGGAATATCTTTTTAGGTGCAGTGATTGGAATGATTATGATTCACCCCAACCTGATTAATGCCTGGTCTGTAGGCAGTATGGATCCTTCTCAGATTCCGGTGTGGCATCTATTTGGCCTTTCCATCCGCCAGGTAGGGTATCAGGGGCATGTGATTCCGGTGATTATCGCAGTCTGGCTAATGTGTCAGATCGAGCGGTGGCTGCACAAACATGTACCGGAGATGATTGACCTGTTTGTAACACCGCTCTGCACAGTGCTGCTGACAGCATTCTTGACTCTGGGGCTTATCGGCCCGGTGTTCTCCGCCGCGGAAAACTATGTATTATCCTTTGCTCAGTGGATCATTACTGTGGGACATGGGATCGGCGCCATGATTATGGGAGCCCTTTATCCTCTCACTGTGGTTTGCGGAATTCATCATATGTATAACGTGATTGAGGCCGGGCTGCTGTCAGCGGAGGGGGGACTGAATATCTGGATGCCCATTGCGTCGGCGGCAAATTTCGCCCAGGGGGCGGCCTGTCTGGCAGTAGGCCTGAAGGCAAGGAATCAGAAGACAAAGGCGGTGGCGATTCCCTCTTCCCTTTCTGCTGCCTTAGGAATAACGGAACCAGCCATTTTCGGTGTTAATCTGAGATTTGTGAAGCCCTTGGCCTGCGGTATGGCCGGCGGGGCTGTGGGTGCGCTGCTAGGCTCCATCTTTCACATCGGCGCCACCTCCTATGGGGTGACCGGCCTTCCGGGATTTCTGATTACGATGGATTACACTGTGCAGTATGCCATTATACTGGCAGTTTCCTTTGTGATTTCCTTTGTGCTTACCTGGGTGGTCTGGAAGGAAGAGGGCGATGGTTCAGAGGGAGAGAGGGCAGTGAAAGAGAGGGGAGAAGGAGAGGAAGGAAAGAAGCCAGAGAAGGCTGCGGCATCTGCCGGTGAGATTCTGGTGAAGATTCCAGAGCAGATGGAAGAAAAGGCGTTATATGCTCCGCTGAAGGGCAAGGTAATTGCCAGAGACCAGATTCCCGATGAGACCTTTGCTTCCAGTGTTTTAGGGGACGGCGTGGGGATCGAGCCGGAGACAGGACTTGTGGTAGCGCCTTGTGACGGAGAGATAGCATCCCTGACGGACAGCCGCCATGCCATCGGTATGGTAGGCGCCGAGGGAATGGAGATTCTTATCCATGTGGGAATTGACACAGTGAATTTGCAGGGGGATGGCTTTGAGCTGCTGGTATCTATGGGGGAGAAGGTAAAGGCAGGGCAAAAGCTTCTAATCTTTGATATGGAAAAAATAAAAGCAGCAGGATACAGCACCACGACGGCGGTGCTGGTGGCAAACAGCTTTATGCTCCCGGGCTTTAAGGTAGAAAAGACAGGGGAGACAGAGTTTATGGAAAAGCTGATTTCTGTTGAATGATGGATTTACAGATTGCCTGTACCGCTGCCGGTAAAACTCTGTGAGGGCAGAGGCGGCAGAGAAAAATAGAAGGGGAGTTTTAAAAACGGGAAGCGTTGGCTTCCCGTTTTTGTATGGTGAGAATGTGGCCTGCCGCGTCTTCTGGCAGAGCCGGTTCAATAAAGCCGGACCCCGTTGGCATTTACATAGTGGCCATCGGGGGTGAAGCAACCGGCCCACATAGCCCCGGACTGGGGATCCAGATAGTAGTAGGCTCCGCCGACCTGAGTCCAGCCCACAGCCATCTGGCCGGTGTTGGCCAGGTAGTACCAGTAAGGACCGATCTTCTGCCAGCCAGTGGCCATGGAGCCGTCGCTGAAGCTGTAGTACCACTTGTCGCCGATGGGAATCCACCCGGTCTGGAGGTAGCCCTGGGCATTGAAGTAGTACCACTGGCTGCCGATGAGCTGCCAGGAGGAAAAGGGCCAGCCTCCATTATCGTACCGATACCACCAGCCAGTCCCATCCTTCTGCCAGAGCCCTCCGAGAGGCTGGGCAGGATTGGACTGGCTGTAGCCCGGGCCGCTGCCGTAGGAAGCGCCGGACTCATAGCTGCCGCCCGGGCCGCCGTAATCCTCCGAGAAGCCAGGTTCGTAATCATCATCCTGATTATCAATGGCCTCATCTCTGCTGACATAGAGCCTTTCAGAATGGGCAGACCACATCTGGCTGGAGTCAAAGCCGGCATCATAGGGACGCACCCGGAAGGTATAGTAACCGCTTTGGGTCAGATAGCTGGTAAAATCATATTCTCCCAGGGCGATCCGCTTGGTGGTAACCACGGAACTCTGGGAACCGCTGGTGTTCCAGCGGTAGAGGCGGACCTCACATTCGTCCGTGCCGTAATCCGACTCCCAGAGAGCAGTGTTTCCGCTCCAGGCCAGGCTGTAATCCAGCTGGGAGGAGCCGCCCTCCCCGGTAACCCGCTCCAGATAAAGATCCAGCTCCATAAAGGTGCCGCCATCCAAAATCCGGGCAGAAGCGAACTCAGCTCCATAGCCATCAAGATCAAAATAGCTTTTTGAGCTGCGGGCAAAGCGGTAATATTCATCCGTGTATAGCTCTACACGGACCTTAGGCCGTTCATTGCGCTGCCAGATCTGGTGGTTATTTAGAAAACGGGCGCTTTCTACATAGTAGCGGGAATCTGCGCTGGTGACCGTGACCTCGCCGATCTCCCCGCCGGCAATCAGGCTTCCGGCCTCTGTAACGGTAAGAGAAACTGTGTCAATCCGGTCATCCGCAAATGCCAGGCGGGAAAACCCGGAAAATGCAAGGACAAGAGCCAGCGAGGCGAAAAGAGTACAGGCTTTTTTCATAAGGCGTCTCCTTCTCAGATAGTGTAGGTTGAATGGTGGCATTGAACAGCAAATGCGCCCGCCAGACGTTTCTGTGTAGTGGCGTGTCCGCTGCCGGGCGCATGAAGGTTTACTTGCCTGCTTCTCTGATTGCACCAGGTTTAGTACGGTGCGCTAGCAGCCAGCCCGTAGTTCAAGGCGCCGTGGGCATCCAGCAGCCCTCCGGACACGGTTTTTCCAGCCAGACTCTCCAGCGGCCTGGCAGTGGAGAGGAGGGCGGCTTTTAGATCGGAAAGAGCCAGGTCGGTGCGGTAGGAATAAACCATGGCAGCCACGCCGGTTACCATAGGAGCGGCCATAGAGGTCCCGCTCATGAAGGCGTAGCTATTGCCCGGCGCGGTGCTCAGGATGTAGGAGCCGGGGGCGGCGATATCCACCGAAAGGGCGCCATAGTTGGAGCTGGCGGCCAGATTCCCGTCGAACTGAAGGCTGGCCACAGAAATTACATTATCATAAGGAAGGCCGGCCGGGTAAATCGGCGTCGCATCGATATCGTAGCCATTTCCAGTTGTGTCCCCATTACCGCAGGCGATGACGAAAAGCATATTGGAATTTTGGATGGCCTGGGCCAGCTCTTCATTAAACACAGAGGATCCCAGGCTCAGATTACAGATAGAGGCGCCGTTAGCCTCGGCATAGTGGATGGCCTGAACCACTGTGCCCGGGGAGCCGATGCCGTAAGGGCCGCCCAGCGCCTTCAGGCACATCAGCTTGACATAATTATTATCTGTAATCCCTGTTACACCGCCGAAGGCTCTGGCGGCGGCAATGGTTCCGGCTGTATGAGTACCATGGCTGTCCTCGGCCCCACTGTACAGGGAAGGGCTTCCGGTGTAGAAATTCCAGCCGTGGATATCATCAATAAATCCATTTCCGTCATTATCGATGCCATCTCCTGGAATCTCTCCGGGATTTGTCCACATGGCTCCGGCCAGCTCCGGATGAGAATAATCGATGCCTGTGTCAATCACTGCCACAATCACCGGGCGCTTCTGCTCTGGCGGCTTTTCGTCATACTGCTTCCATGCAGGGAGAATATTAATGTCCATTCCTGCGGCGGCGGTGATTACAGTTGACTGATGCTCGATCATCCCCGGACCTAAATCCGGAAGGGAGATGGAAGGGGAACGTCCCTTACGGCTGCCATAGACAGAATCCAGGGAACGGAAGGAGGATGTCATGGTTACCAGCCGGAATTCCCCGTCATTTTTCAGACCCCATTGATAGGTGGCATAGCGGTTGCTCAGGGAAAGGTTATCCAGGCCGGGGCCGATGGCCAGGGGGATTAGCGATGAAGATGACTGGGAAGCGGGACTGGTATTCAGGATGCTTTCTCCAGCTGGTTGGGCAGGCTCTCCCGGGGAGGCAAGGATGACATCTGGAAACGTAAGGGTAAGTATTAAAGTAGCCAGGACAAAATTTGCCCGAATCCTATATTTTTTCATAGCTTGTTCTCCTATGGAAATCGTTTTAGCTGCAGTGTGCAAAACACGCTTATAAAAAGTATACCACATCCCGCGGGGCCGGGCGATGAAATTTATGTGAAGAATTTCTTACAAAGAGAGCCCCGTGAACGGTAGCGAACACTGTAAAAGGAGAAAAAATTTTCTTTGAAATTATGTTGAAAAAAATTTTTACTTGTGCTATATTAAGAATATGAACTGATAACCGATGCATTTTTTGTGCAAATTGTAAAAAGGAGGAACTTCTTGTGAAGAAGGAGGAATTTTTCGAACAAATTAAAGGGCAGATAATTGTCTCCTGTCAGGCATTACCGGGGGAGCCGCTGTATGTGGAAGAGAAGTCAGTGATGTATTTGATGGCCAGGGCTGGAAAGATGGCGGGCGCACCTGCGATTCGGACCAGCAGCATCCGGGATGTGATAGCCATTAAAGAAGAGACGGGACTTCCGGTAATCGGCCTGGTGAAAATACAGTATCTTGGATTCGAAAGCTATATCACTCCCACAATGAAGGAAGTGGATGATCTGGTAAAGGCCGGGAGTGATGTGATTGCCTTAGACTGCACCCTCAGGAAGAGGGGAGATGGCAAGACAGTGAATGCGTTTATTACAGAGGTTCGGGAGAAGTATCCCGACGAAATTTTGATGGCGGATATCTCCAACTACGAGGAAGGTGTGAATGCATGGAAGCTGGGGATGGATATCGTGGGTACTACCATGAGCGGTTATACCTCCTATTCTCCGAAGCTGGACGAGCCGGACTATGAGCTGGTGCGCAAATTGTCAGAAACCATCGACGTTCCGGTTATCGGGGAAGGAAAGATCCATTATCCGGATCAGGCAGTAAAGGTGCTGGAGGCAGGCGCCCACGCCATCGTGGTAGGCGGAGCAATTACCAGGCCGTTAGAGATAGCGAATCGGTTTATGGACGCGGTAAGGAACCGCTAGAGCAGGAGGAAAATGGTGAGAATCGCAGCATTAGATATAGGGGGGACATCCATTAAATCCGGTGTGTGGACCGGCGGGCTGGCCCAGGAGGTACGGGAGCAGGATACTAATGCAAAGAACGGGGCAGCCTATGTGATGGAGCGCGCGAAGGAGATCCTGAGAAGCTACGGAAGCTTTGACGCTATAGGGATCAGCACTGCCGGGCAGGTTAATCCACAGGAGGGTTCCATCCTCTACGCCAATGAAAATATCCCCGGCTACACAGGAATGAAAATTCGTGAGATAATGGAGGCAGAATTTTCAGTCCCGGTGGCAGTGGAGAACGATGTGAATGCTGCGGCCATTGGAGAAGGACGCTTTGGCGCAGGGATGGGGAGTGATGATTTTCTGTGCGTTACCTATGGTACAGGTGTGGGAGGCGCAGTAGTTATCAACCAGGAGGTTTATCGGGGAAGCGGCTTTTCAGCAGGAGAATTCGGCGGAATCCTGATACATCCAGAAGCATCAAGGGAGGGAGAGCCCTTCAGCGGCTGCTACGAAACATGCGCGTCAGCTACTGCGCTGGTAGCCCGGGCCAAGGCTCTGGATGAGAGTCTGACAAATGGCCGCAGGATATTTGAACGTCTATCAGAGCCGGGAGTCCAGGCATTGGTGGATTGCTGGATTGATGAGATTGTCTATGGACTAGTGTCCCTGATACATATTTTCAATCCTTCCCGCATCGTGCTGGGAGGAGGCGTGATGGCGCAGCCCTACATTTTAGAGCAGGTTCAGAAGAAGGTAAAGAGGCGGGTGATGCCCAGCTTTTCTACTGTGGATATCCGGCAGGCGCAGCTGGGGAACCAGGCGGGGCTTTTGGGCGCCGCCAGCCTGGGCGCTGGTATGCTGCCTTTCTGAAGCCGGCTTCTTTAAAATTTGCGTGGGCAGCATGCTTATAGGCGGGGAAAAAGAAGCAGCAAAACAAAAGGGCAGACGATAAAGCAGAAGATAAGGAGGATCTTATATGGCAGGCGATTTTATTACAAGAATACGTTCCTCATACAATCAGCTAACAAAAGCAGAAAAGAAGGTGGCAGACTACATTCTGGCAAACCCCAAGGATGTACTGTTTATGTCCATCACAGACCTTGCAGAAGCCTGCGAGGTAGGAGACACCAGCGTATTCCGGTTCTGCAAGACCATGGAGCTGAAGGGCTATCAGGAGTTTAAGATGATGCTTTCCCTGAGCATCAGTGAGGGAAAAGAAGACGTGGATCAATTTACCGGGAATAATATTTCTCTGGACGACTCCTTTAGCGACCTGGCCAAAAAGGTTCTGAATACGAATATCAATGCTTTAACAGAAACCTATTCCCTGATTCGCGAGGAGGATGTAAATCAGGCGATCGACATCCTCCACAATGCAAAACGAATCCTGTTTTTCGGCGCCGGGGCCAGTATGCTCACCGCCATGAAGGCCATGAATAAGTTCCTCCGGATCGAAGACAAGGTATTTGGAATACAGGATTCCCATATGCAGGCCATGGCCGCCGCCACCATGTCAAAGGAGGACGTGGCAGTCGTGTTTTCCTATTCCGGAGCAACCAAGGATACCATCCACGTGGCAGAAATTGCAAAGAATGCGGGAGCCCAGATTATCTGCATTACCCGCTTTGTGAAATCTCCATTAAGCGCATATGCAGATATCACACTTCTGTCCGGAGCCAATGAAGGCCCCCTTCAGGGTGGCTCCACATCCGCGGAGATCAGCCAGCTGTTTTTAGTGGACCTTTTGTACATGGAGTATTATCGGAGATACTTTGAACAGTGCAGCGCCAATAATGAGAAAACTAGTGCGTCGGTTACGGAAAAGTTGTGCTGAGAGGTGCATAAGTTGCTATTTAATTGAGTCGCGGATGCTTAGGAGATCTCTGGCTAAGTGTTCTACCGATCCTTTTAGGAATCTCTAGCAAAGTGCACTACCAAACCTTCTGGGAATCTCCAACCAAATATTTTGCAGCCCGTTAGGGACCGCAGACAGCAGAGGAAGGTGCAGGCGCATATTCGCCGGGATGCTACGCCCGCGTCAGGCCGGGTCCCAACGTCACCGCGCTCTCGCTCCGCCGAAAGCGTAACGGTGCGTAAGGCCCTAAAAGACAGGGCCTAAACACCGACGGTTTCGGAGGGGTTCCTTATGGGACCCGGCCT
>CATOJE010000053.1 GCA_951800145.1 uncultured Lachnospiraceae bacterium
CTTACGCACCGCTACGCTTTCGGCGGAGCGAGAGCGCGGTGACGTTGGGACCCGGCTGCTGGGGCGCGTAGCCTCCCGGCGAATATGCGCCTGCACCCACACCCCGAAAACTTGGCTTCCCTGTGACCTTCACTCACGGTCATTGGACCCTGTGGTTCGAACGCCTGGCGGAACATTACCTGTGAATCGTAGCAAGATACCGGAGCAGCAGAATCAGCAGGACACAGAGTAATTTCCACAAGAGCCTGTGCTGAGATATCCAGCGGAAAAAGGCTCCCGGCATCTTCCAGAGGGCAGCCCCTGGTGCGGCTGCGCCGTCTCTCTTTTTTCCGCTGTCACCGTATAAGTCAAATTTTTTCTGGAAGCTCTCCTCATCCCACATCGTCTGATAAAAGATATATTCATAAGTAAGACGGCGAAGCTCTGGTATTTTCCTTTCGTACCTGCGGGCGCTCCGGGGATGTCCGATAATCCGTCCTTTTATCTGGTAAATGCGGAGAAGCCCTATAATCGTGGGGACTTGAAGTCTCCCTCGTTCCCCGTCCAGCCAGCTAAAGAGCATTTGGAAATAACAGGGAGTCTCCCCCTGCTGCCGGAATAAGCTGCCCTCCGCCAGCAAATCCCACTGCTCCATCAGCTGCTCCCAGTGAGAAGGCTCCTGGGGCGGATTCTCCTTGGCATAGGCCTCCAGGCCCTTCATCTGCTTCAAAAGCTCCTCAGAGCCGGTAAGGGCCTCGGAGGAAAACCTTGTCCGGTCCAGCCGCTGCCAGGAAAGGGGATCCGGAGAGGGAGGAAGCGCGGCGTCTTCCTCCATCCCGAGAGACAGCAGCTCATCCCAGCGCTTTGGCGAGAGGGCACTGTTGGAAGCCTCTTCTTCCTTCCCGGCTTCCCCAGATGGGGCCCGGAGGAGTTCATCCCAGTCTTCTGGAGACGGGGCGCCTTCGGAAGACTGCTTCCTGTCTTCTTTTGGATCACTCTGGAGCAGCTCATCCCAGGCTTCTGGGGACGGGGCGTTTTTTAGGGCCTGCTTCTCGTCTTCTTCTGGCTCCTTTCCTTCTGCTGTCTCTATGGTTCTGGCGTATTCTGCAGCCTCAATGTGGCCTGCAGGCGGCTCCAGCCTCTTTTCCGGCTCTCCTTCCTGCGCCTTATAAACCAGCGCCTGCTCGTAGGCCTGATGGAGCTTTCGAAACTCCTCCGGGTGGTCTTCCGGATGACACTCCCGGCATGCCCGGGCGTAGGCGCGGCGGATGGCCCGTTTATCCCCGGTAGGCTCGATCCCAAGAACCTCCCATATGTTTTGCCCTTGTCCGCTCATGTCAGCTTCTCCAATCCCAGTTTTTCTTCCAGGTAATCAAAAATCGGCTCAACCTGCTTTCTTGCCGCCCTGAGCTCTGCCGGATCCTTCTTTTCCATCAGGGCGCGGAGCCGCTGGCTGTTAAGCTGCACCACCTCCCGGTCTCTTCCCAGGCATTCCCGGTACAGCCGGTCAGCCCGCGCTAAAAGATACAGGGTCTGTTCCTCCTCCTTGGAAATATAGTTCAGGCTTTTGATCTCACAGAGCCTTTTCTCCAGCTCCTCATCGCTCATGCGGATATGGCTGTTAAGAATCACCTTCCGCCGCTTCTGCCCGGCATGATTGACCGCCTCCACCTCCAGGATCCCATTAATGTCATAGGTAAAGCCCACCTTCACAAAGCGGCGCTCCGTCCCGGCAGGGGGCATATCCAGATGAAGGGAGCCCAGAAATAAGTTTTCACTGCAGTGCATGGATTCTCCCTGGAAAATATGGATCATTACCTCCGTCTGGTCATCGTTGCAGGGAACGTAGGACTGCTCCCTGCTGTAGGGAAGGACGCAGTTCCGCTCAATCACTGGCGAGAGGAGCAGATCCGGGCTGGAGGCGTCCTTCACTCCCACCCCCAGGGTAAAGGGGCAGATATCTGTCAGAAGCACATCCCGGATCTCCTCCCTGCGCTCCTTGATCCCTGCATAAATTGCCGCGCCCCTGGCCACGATCTCTTCCGGGTTATCCTCTATCACCGGGGCGATATTCATAAAATGGCGGATATACTGGCGGATCACCGGCATGCGGCAGGTGCCGCCCACCAGCACGATCCGGTCGATGGCATCTGTCCCGGCGGAGACGTCCCTCAGCGCTTTTTTCACCACCGCCTCCATCCGTTTAAACAATGGCGCGCAGATCTGGATCAGCTGCTCCCTTGTCAGGATCAATCCCATCTTTCCCTCCGGGCCCTCCCATTCCATCATGCCCGCCTCTTTTTCTGTCAGCTGCCGTTTGCACAGCTCTGCGCCCTTTAACAATGTCAGCCATTGCTCCGGCTTAAGGCTTTCTGTCTTCATCCCATGCTCCCGGCAGAAGTGCTCTGCGATTCTCTGGTCAAAATCATCTCCTCCCAGATGATTGTCTCCCGCCACGGCTAAAATCTCCACAACCTGATCAAAGCAGGTGACTACAGACACATCTAGGGTTCCGCCGCCGAAATCAATCACCAGAAAGGTCTCATCCTCCTCATGACAGAGCTTTCGGCAGGCCAGGGCGGCGGCGGAGGGCTCATTTACCAGCCGCTCCACCTTAAGCCCTGCCAAAAGCCCCGCCTGCTTTGTGGCATACCGCTGTTCGTCATTAAAATAAGCTGGAACGCTGATAACCGCCTCCTCCACCGGCTCTCCTAAGAATTCCTCTGCATCCTGCTTTAGTTTTTGCAGGACTACAGCCGATAGCTCCTGGGGCGTGTATCCCCGGCTTCCCAGATATATCCTCTGATCCGTGCCCATAAGCCGCTTAAAGGAAGCCGCGCTCTGCTCCGGGTGTATGGGGCGCTTCTCCTTCGCCACAGTGCCCACAAGGATCGCCCCGCCCTCCTCTGCCACCACGCTGGGTGTCAGGAAAGAGCCGAGAGGGTTGGGAATCAGAGTGCTTTTCCCATCCTTCCATACAGCCGCCAGGCTGTTAGTGGTTCCCAGGTCAATTCCGATCATCGACATATCTGTCCTCCCTCCTGTTCGTTACATGCCAGCAAGCCAAATGTACATGTCTGCGCTCCCTGGCCTGCCACCTGCGGAAATAAGGCTGCGTTACTACGCAGCCTTACCTTCCAAGCAATTCTTCTATTCGCTTAAATACGCCTTCTTCACCTGATCATTATTCATAAGCTCCTTCGCGTCCCCGGAAAGGGCGATGGTTCCCGTCTCCAGCACATAGGCACGGTTTGCGATGGATAATGCCTTCTTTGCATTCTGCTCCACCAAAAGCACTGTCACCCCGTCCCCATTGATTTTCTGGATAATGTCAAAGATCTCATTCACATAGATGGGGGAAAGGCCCATGGAGGGCTCGTCCATAACAATCAGCTTCGGATGGCTCATAAGCGCCCGCCCCATGGCCAGCATCTGCTGCTCGCCGCCGGAGAGGGTTCCCGCCAGCTGATTCTTCCGCTCCTCCAGACGTGGGAAGCGGTTATATACTACCTTTAAGGTTTCTTCTAATTCATTCTTATCACTGCGGGTGTAAGCTCCCAGCTTCAGATTCTGCAGCACAGACAGCTGGGCAAACACACGGCGGCCCTCCGGCACATGGGCGATTCCCATGGGCACCAGCTTATGTCCTGCCAGATGGGTGATATCCCGTCCCTCATAGATGATGGTTCCCGCCTTTGCCGGGATCAGGCCGGTAACAGTCTGCAGGGTGGTGGTCTTTCCCGCGCCGTTGGCGCCGATTAAGGCGATGATCTCTCCCTGCTCCACCGTAAAGGAGATCCCCTTGATCGCCTGGATCACCCCATAATATACTTCCAGTCCGGTTACTTCCAGTAATGCCATAATTCCTCCTCCTATTCGCCCAGATACGCAGTAATTACCTGCGGGTCATTTAACACGTCGGAGGTCTCTCCCTCAGTGAGAACCTGGCCGAAGTTCAGCACAGTTAATTTTTCGCAGATTCCCGATACCAGCTTCATATCATGCTCAATCAAAAGTATGGTCATATCGAAATGATCCCGCACAAAGCGGATGGTATCCATCAGCTCCTTGGTTTCATTGGGATTCATACCTGCCGCCGGCTCGTCTAAAAGGAGAAGCTTGGGATCCGTAGCCAGCGCCCTGGCGATCTCCAGCTTCCGCTGCTTGCCGTAGGGAAGATTAGACGCCTTGTAGCCAGACTCCTGATCCAGGTCAAACACCTTTAAAAGCTCCATGGCCTTCTCATTCATCTCCTTCTCCACCTTATAGTACCTGGGAAGGCGGAAGATGCCCTCCAGGGTGGAATAGGGATGGTGGTTGTGGAGGCCTACCTTTACATTATCCAGCACCGATAATTCCTTAAAAAGGCGGATATTCTGAAAGGTTCTGGCAATCCCGCCCTGATTGATGTCAATGGTCCGCCGTCCGGTGATATTCACCCCGTCCAGCTCAATACTGCCGGAATCCGGCTTATATACTCCGGTGAGCAGATTAAATACTGTAGTCTTCCCGGCTCCGTTTGGCCCGATCAGACCGTAGAGCTGTCCCTTCTCAATGGTGACATGAAAGTCATCCACCGCCTTTAAGCCGCCGAAGGAGATACTTAAATTTTTTACTTCCAGCATAGCCATTTAAGCCGCCCCCTTCCCTTTTCCGCCCTTAATCCTTTCCATCAGCCGCTCCCGCATGGCAATGGCCTTGGGGGCGGAGTTAAAGAGCATCATCACAATCAGCACGATGGCATAGATCAGCATACGATAGTTATTTAAGCTTCTAAGAAGCTCCGGCAGGGCAGTTAAAATCACCGCTGCGATAATAGAGCCCCGGATATTCCCGATACCCCCCAGCACCACGAATACTAAGATCATAATGGACATGTTGTAGCCGAAGTTCTTCGGCGTGGCTGCAAGGCTGGACAGGTTATGGGAGTACAAAACGCCTGCCACCCCGGCGATGGAGGCAGAGATGGTGAAGGCCAGAAGCTTATATTTTGTAATATTTATTCCCACAGACTCGGCTGCAATCCGGTTATCACGGATGGCCATGATGGCCCGGCCGGTTCTGGAATTGACCAGGTTCAGGATAATAAACAGGGCGAGAAGCACTAAAAGGATGCCTACGGTAAAGGTGGAGGCCTTTGGCGTGCCGGTAATGCCCTGGGCGCCCTTGATGATTACCTCTCCCTCGGGCTCCAGATTCAGGGAAGCCACATCCTTGATGGAGAGATGGAGGCCCCGGCTGTCCTTTCCCACATAGAGCACATTGATCAGGTTTTTAATGATCTCCCCGAAGGCAAGGGTCACGATGGCCAGATAGTCGCCCTTTAACCGGAGTACGGGAATTCCGATGAGAAACCCGAAAAGAGCCGCCACGGCCGCCCCCACAAGCAGGGCGATGGCAAACCGGAGGCCTACGCTGGGAATCACACTGGCCATGGCCTTGGTAAAGAATGCGCCGGAAAATGCGCCCACGCACATAAAGCCTGCGTGGCCAAGGGACAGCTCTCCTAAGATTCCCACAGTGAGATTTAAGGAAACCGCTAAAATCACATAGGTACAGATGGGCACCAAAAGACCATTTAAAAGGCTGGTCATCTGCCCGGCCATGCTCCAAATCTGGATAAATACCCAGAATAGGATCACGATGGCATATGTGATAAGATTTTGAATGGTTGTCTGATTTGTTACACCTTTTGCTTTTATTTTCATCTTCCGCACCTACACTTTCTCGTGAATGGTTTTGCCTAATATGCCTGTGGGGCGTACCAGCAGCACGATAATCAACACAGAAAATACGATGGCGTCGGAAAGCTGGGAGGAAATATAGGCCTTGGACAGATTTTCAATCACGCCCAGGATAATCCCCCCGATCATAGCTCCCGGGATGGAGCCGATGCCGCCGAATACAGCCGCCACAAAGGCCTTGATGCCCGGCATGGAGCCTGTATAGGGGGTGAGGGAGGGATAGGCGGAGCAGAGAAGCACCCCTGCAATGGCAGCCAGAGCTGAGCCGATGGCAAAGGTGACGGCGATGGTGCGGTTTACATCGATTCCCATCAAAGTAGCCGCTCCCTTATCCTCGGAAACCGCCAGCATGGCCTGTCCCATTTTCGTCTTATTAATAAAGGTGGTGAGCACAATCATGATGATAATGCAGGAGGCAATGGTCACCATGGTAACGCCGGAGATGGAAAGCTGCCCCTCCGCCAGCTTTAAGGCCGGGATATTCACCACAGAAGTAAACTGCTTGGAATTAGAGCCGAAGAGCAAAAGGGCCACATTCTGCAGCAGATAGCTGACACCGATGGCGGTGATTAATACTGCCAGGGGAGAAGCGCCCCGAAGAGGCCGGTATGCCACCCGCTCAATGGTAACCCCCAGTACTGTACAAACCAGCACTGCCGCCAGGATTCCCACCAGGGGATTTCCGCTATGGGTGCTGACGACTGTGAACGTGGTAAACGCGCCCACCATGATAATATCACCATGGGCGAAATTCAGCATCTTTGCAATTCCGTATACCATGGTATATCCCAGCGCGATGATGGCGTAGATACTGCCCAGGCTGATACCATTAATAAAATAAGATAGGAAACTCATACTCACACCTCTTTTGCCTTTTCCTGCCGCCTAACCGGCGGCGGAACTTTTATAGTAAACCTTCATGCGCCCGGCAGCGGACGCACCGCCACACAGAAAAGCCTGACGGGCGCATTTGGCATCCCTGAATGCATGCCGCCTAACCGGCGGCGGGATGTTTATAGTAAAGAGGGCTGTCCAAAGGACAACCCTCTTTTGGGTTCAGTAAAAATCCTTACTGCATCTCATACTTGCCGCCCACGATCTTTACAGCCTTCGGGTCCTTGTTGGGCTCACCTGCCTCATTCCAGGTGGTGCCGGTACCGGTTAAACCGTCGATGGTAATCTGGGTCATAGCCGGAACTAATGCGTCACAGATATCGGAAGCTCCCATATCCGGGGTAATGCCTGCTACCTTTGCAGCCTCTGCTACTGCGTAAACTGCATCGTATGCGTCTGCCGCGAACTGGTTCGGAGTCTCGCCGTATGCGTCCACATACTTGGTGGTAAAGCCCTTTGCATCCTCTGCGTCCGCAGCGAATGGGGTCAGAAGCATAACGCCTTCTGCCAGGGAAGTGTCAAAATTCTCTACAGAAAGGATTCCGTCCATACCGTCCACGCCAAAGAAGATAGGCTTAAATTCCTTGTCAGCCGCCTGCTTTAAGATGATGGACGCCTCCTGATAGTAGATAGGCAGGAATACCAGCTCTGCGCCAGCCTCCTTGGCCTTATCCAGCTGTACAGAAAAGTCCGTCTTATTATCTGCGGTAAATGCCTCGCTGGCTACGATCTCGATGCCCTGGCTGGGAGCCTCTGATACAAAGGTCTCGCGGATACCATCCGAATATACGCTGGAGCTGTCATAGATAATCGCAACCTTGGTGGCCATCTTATTCTCGCCGATGTACTGAGCGGATGCAGTTCCCTGATCCGGATCAGAGAAGCATACCCGGAACGCGTTTGGATTTGCCACACACTCAACAGCAGAGCCGGATGGGGTGATCTGGAACATGTTGTCATTCACCGTCTCAGCTGCTACTGCGATACATGCACCGGAGGTGGTGGTTCCCACTAACATCTGCATACCCCAGTCCTTTAAGGTATTGTATGCGTTCACACTCTTCTCCGGGTCAGCCTCATCATCCTGAGCCTGGATCTCGATGGCTGCGCCATTGATGCCGCCGGCGGCATTGATCTCCTCTGCGGCGATCTCCGCACCGTGCTGCACTGCCAGGCCGTAAGCTGCCGCATCACCGGTTAAGGGGCCAATGACGCCTACTTTAAAGCTGCCCTCTAATGCGGCCCCGCCGTCTGTGGCCTCGGTTTCTTCCTTCTCTCCCTGGGCTGCAGTCTCTTTTGCCTCTGCTGCCGTGGTCTCTGTTGCTGCTGCAGTGGTGGTTTCTGCGGAGTTACCGCCGCAGGCAACTAAAGAGCCTGCCATCGCTGCCACCAGACCAAGACTAACTACCTTCTTCATAATGATTCCTCCTCGTCTTTGCTTTGTCAATCCGCTTAAACAGAACACGACTTTGATAGTTTATCGCGTTAACGGATAACATAAAGCTTTCATCATTATAATTTTTTCGTAAGAACTTGTCAACTATTTTTCGGCGGTTTCCATGGTTCTTTCTTCATATTCCTTCCACATAAGCCCGGAGGCCTCCACTCTCTTATCCCGAAGCATCAGCTCATTTACCGCTTCTCTCGCTGCCTTTCCCTCGAAAAGCACCTGATTCACCTGCTCCACGATGGGCATACTCTGGCCATATTTTTCACCTAATGCCAGGGCGGCCCGGGCCGAATAAACGCCCTCCACCACCATGTGGACCTCCTCCATGGCTTCCTTCATGGTCTTTCCCTGGCCCATCAGCACCCCGGCCCGCCGGTTGCGGCTGTGAATGCTGGCGCAGGTGACGATAAGATCCCCGATGCCGGTAAGGCCGCAGAAGGTTTCGAACTTCCCGCCCATAGCTACCCCAATCCGGGTGATCTCCGCGATCCCTCTGGTAATCAGGGCCGCCTTAGTATTATCCCCATAGCCCAGGCCATCGGCGATGCCCGCCGCCAGGGCGATGACATTTTTTAAGGATCCGCCCAGCTCGATCCCTAAGATATCCGGGCTGGTGTACACCCGAAATACCTGGTTCATAAAGATATCTTGGATCGATTCTGCCGTCTTCTGGCTGCGGGCGCCTGCCACACAGGTGGTGGGAAGGCCCTTTGCCACCTCCTCCGCATGGCTGGGACCGGATAATACGGCAATATCCCCCATAGGAAGCTCCTCTTCAATGACCTGGGATAAGGTCATCAGGGTGCTCTCCTCGATTCCCTTGGCCACATTGACCAGGATCTGCCCTTCCTTAAGCCATGGCTTCATCCTTTTCGCCGTAGCCCGGACAAATACAGAGGGAACAGCCATCACCAGAAGCGACTTTTCCTCCATAGCCTCCTCCAGCTCCACCGTTATCCGAATCCCTTCCGGTATCCGGCTCCCCGGCAGGTTTGGGTGCACCCGATCCTCGTCTAAAGCCTTCGCCTCTGCTTCAATAGCCGACCAGATGGTTACCGCATGTCCCTTCTGCTCCAATAAAATCGCCAATGCCGTCCCCCAGGTGCCGGATCCGATTACGCCGATCTTTGCCATCGCTATTTCTCCTTCTTTCCTGTTTTTTTGCAGACGGGTATCTTCTTGCCCGTCTGCGCCGGACAAGAAGCACCGGATGTCCATCCGATGTGGAAATCAGAAAAAATTTTGGCTTACAAGCAAGCTTTACGCACAAAATTTTTTCTGATTCCCACGCCGTCTGCACAGTTACACTTTGTTTTCATTGCCCGCCAGAAGCCGCTTGATATTCGCCCGGTGGCGCCAGATGGCCATGGCGGAAATCACTGCCAGAAGAATGCCAAATTCCGGCACTGCCTCCTGGGATAGGCCATAGTCCCCTCTGAACGAAAAGTAAAGATTTGCCAGAAGGAAGGTGATGGAAACCAGGATCGAGGCCAGGGACACATAGCGGGTGGAAAGAACCACCCCAAGGAATACTGCCGCACACAAAAGGGTCAGCCGCCAGTCCAGGCTGGCGATGAGTCCTGCCATGCAGGCGATTCCCTTTCCTCCCTTAAAATGCATATAGAAGGGGAAATTATGGCCGAGGATCACCCCGAAGCCCAGATAAAGCATGTAAAGGTACGCCACCCCCTCATAGTCGGCCCGGCCGCTTAAAATGACCCGGACAAGCATGCAGGGAATCATAGCCTTAAAGGCATCGCCTAAAAATACCACCAGCCCCGCCTTCTTGCCCATCACCCGAAGGGCATTAGTGGCGCCGGAATTCCCGCT
Organism: uncultured Lachnospiraceae bacterium; assembly: GCA_951800145.1. Taxonomy (GTDB): domain Bacteria; phylum Bacillota; class Clostridia; order Lachnospirales; family Lachnospiraceae; genus Caccovicinus. The sequence goes on from CATOJE010000053.1 coordinate 9,898, forward strand.
GCCGTGCTGGCGGATGTCCATGCCGTGAAGCCTTCCATAGATATAGCCGGTCTGCATAAGGCCGAATACATAGCCTGCCAAAAGAAATATCACTCGTTCCATCATACTTACCCCTTTTCCTTTCTCTCCCGTACCAGGATCCGCAAGGATGTGCCCTTAAATCCAAATGCCTCCCGAATCTGATTCTCCAGATACCTGGCATAGGAAAAATGCATCAGCTCCTTATCATTAACAAACACTACAAAGGTGGGCGGCTTCACCGACACCTGGGTGATATAGTAAAGCTTTAACCGCTTTCCCTTGTCAGAGGGCGGCTGCTGCATGGCCACCGCCTCTGCCATAATCTCATTTAATACGCCGGTCGCCACCCGGAGAGTCTGGTTCTCCCGGATGGTATCGATCAGGTCAAACAGCTTACCAAGCCTTTGTCCGGTCTCTGCTGAGATAAAGAGATACTCCGCGTAAGGCATAAAGGAAAAGGTTTCTTTCAGCTTCCTGGTGTACTCGTAGATGGTCTTGTCATTCTTTTCGATGGCATCCCACTTATTCACCGCCACGATGATGCCCTTTCCCCGTTCATGGGCAATGCCGGCGATTTTGGCGTCCTGCTCTGTGACCCCTTCCTTAGCGTCGATGACCACCACCACCACATCCGCCCGCTCCACGGCAGCCACGGTGCGGATAATGCTGTATCGTTCTAAGTCTTCCTTTACCTTATTCTTCCTCCGAAGGCCGGCGGTATCGATGAGGATGTACTCCATTCCATTCCGCACAAGCTCTGTGTCCACAGCATCTCTGGTGGTTCCCGCCACATCCGAGACAATCACCCGGTTCTCTCCCAAAAGCTTATTAATGATGGAGGATTTTCCTACATTTGGCTTTCCCACCAAGGCAATCCTTGGCCGTTCATCCTCCACGTCCTCCCCGTCATTTGGCGGAAAATGCTCCACCACCTGGTCTAATAAATCGCCGATCCCCAGCCTGGAGGCGGCGGAAACGCCAATTGGGTCCCCCATGCCCAGGTTATAGAATTCATAGACATCATTTCCAAACTTTTTTATGCTGTCTACCTTATTCACCGCCAGCACCACCGGCTTTTTAGACTTGCGAAGCATAGACGCCACCTTGGTGTCCGCGTCCACCATCCCCTGGCGCACATCCACAATGAAAATAATCACATCCGCCGTATCCACGGCGATCTCCGCCTGCTCCCGCATCTGGGAGAGGATCACATCCCGGCTTTCCGGCTCGATGCCGCCGGTGTCAATGAGGGTGAAATTCCGATCCAGCCAGGTGCAGTCTGCATAAATCCGGTCCCTGGTCACCCCCGGCGTATCCTTGACTATGGAGATGGCGCCTCCAGCCAGGGCATTAAATAAGGTGGACTTTCCCACATTAGGGCGTCCAACGATAGCTACAATGGGTTTACTCATAGTTCCTCCATATTTTCGTCCGTATCATACAGTTCCCTTAACTCATACTGGGAATGCTCCCGCGCCTCCTTCTCTACCGGGTACAGCAGCGCATCCACCAGGTCACATCCGCTTGATTTTACAATATTCACTGGAACTTGTAAAGCATTTTCCACATCTGCAAGGGTAATATCGTCTAAAAGCACCTCTTCCCCGCTTCGCAGAAGGCAGATCGGAAGAAGAAGGCGGCTGCCTAAGGCCTTCCCTGTAAGCTGCCGGATAATGTCCCGTCCGGTGAGAAGGCCGGCCACGGTAATCTGCTCCCCAAAGAATTCATTTACAATGGGATACAGATGGATCCTTCTCCCAGGGAACCGCTCTGTCACCCAGCCCGCGAAGGTCTTTATGCTTTCATAGGCCAGCAGCCCGGTGGCTAAAGAGATCTCCTCCTCCACACCGTCGTCCTCTCTCCCCTCCAGGGCAAGGCGCACCTCATTTTCCAACAGCCGCAGCATCCCTACCCCATTCTCCAGCTGGAGATAGCCGTCGTACCGCTCCTCCTCCGGCATGGATTGGCCGGCCAAAAGGTAAAATTCGTCACTGGCATGGATAAAATGGGTGCGGTGCCTTTCATAGATCCGCTGCTGCCAGCCCTCGATCAGGCGAATCACCTGCTCTGCGTCCTCCCTGGTAAAGGCTTCTAAGGGATAAAGTCCCTCCCGAAATTTCGTCAATCCCACCGGCACCACGGACACGCTTTCCATATAGGGAAGATATTTCACCAGATCACCGATGGTCCGGTCCAGCTCCTTCCCGTCATTGATCCCCTTGCACAGCACAATCTGGCCATTCATCGGCGTCCCCGCCTGGTACAGCCGGTCCAGCATCCCTAAGGCCCGCCCGGCGAACCGGTTATGGAGCATCCTGCAGCGCAGGTCCGGATTAGTGGTGTGCACGGAAATATTGATGGGGGAAAGATGAAAGCGGATAATCCGGTCGATGTCCTTTTCTTTCATATTTGTGAGGGTGATGTAATTCCCCTGGAGAAAGGAAAGGCGGGAATCGTCATCCTTGAAATACAAGGTTTTTCGCATGCCCGGGGGCATCTGGTCGATAAAGCAGAAGATACACTGGTTGGAGCAGGAGCGGTACTCGCTCATCAGCCCGTTCTCAAAGGTGATGCCCAGATCCTCATAATCGTGCTCAATGTCCAGCTCCCACTCCTCCCCGTCGGCCTTCTCCACGGTCATGGTCAAGGAGGGACTGTCTGTATAGTATTCATAATCAAAAATATCTTCGATCTCATGGCCGTCGATGGCCATAACCCGATCCCCCGGCTCCAGCTCCAGCTGCCAGGCGATGGAATCCGGCTCCACCCGGGCAATCCGGTGGCCGGAGGGTTTTTGCTTTGTTGTAAGATTTCTCTGTTTCTTGCCCATAGACGGCCTGCCTCCTTCAAAATCAAACGATTTCTTAAATTCATTTCATGTTGAAAATTTCCATCCGATGTGGTATAGTTATCATGAATGAAGAAAGCACCTGCGTGAACAGATGCTTTCCAGGAAGCTGCCGATAGACGGTTAGCCCGTTTGTTTACTGCAAAATAGCCGCGCAGTTGGGGCTGGGGCGGCTATTTTTGCGTTCTATTATCTTTACCGAATGAGTACCCAAGTCCGAAGCAGGTCAAGCCGAAGCTCAAAACTGCAATCAGTCCTAAAATATCCATATGGCTTAGCCCTCCTTTCCCAGATTCCCTTGCGGGTTTCTATGTAAACGGAGGTTAAAACGCAGTCCCTCCGGAATGACTTCACGAAGGGCTAACCGCCTACCATCCTGGCAGCGTCCTAGAATATTATATCATATGATTTGGAAAAAATCAACAATCACATTTCCTAAATTTTCCTGTTTCCTTTAAGGAAAGTTACTGTTCACGGGGTGCATCTTCTTGTCCGGCTGCGCCAGACAAGAAGCATCGGGCGTTCGCCCGATGTGGAAAACTGGACAAAAACAGTCTTACAAGCAAGCTTGACGTCTGTTTTTGTCCAATTTTCCCCGCCCCGTGAACTGCAACTAAGGAAATAACGCAAAATCAAAATTCCCCTTCCCTCTTCCATACCCATGGTAAGTAAACATTCGATAGGTTTTATCCACTGTCTGATACAGATTCACTTCATACTGCCCCCAGGCATCCTCATAATGCTGGACATAAGCCCTGGTCCACGTTACCGGGAAGGCCTCCTCCGGGATATAGATGGTGATTTCTCCCGACATATCCCTGGCCACCGAGTAAACCTTAGAGCAGGCACTGCCCCTGGCTTCTCCCAAATCCATCCACTCCCTGGTATCCGCCGAGATGACCAGATCCATTCCCTCAGCCAGGTCTTCACAGCAGAAAACCATCCCGTCATATTCCTGCAGCTCAAAGCAGGCTGATGTTTCTTCCTCCTCCGAAAAGACGGCATAAGAGCGGATATACAGCCCGTCCTTCCAGATATCAAAGACCATAGGGCCGCCTTCATTATAAGTATGGGTACTGCCCAGCTGATACTCCTTACGGCTCCGGTAAGAGATCAAAAGAGCCTTCATCCCCCAATTCTCCCCATAATTTTCAAAAAACAAAGAGGCCGCCTGATTTCCTGCCAGATATTCTGTGAGATCCTGATTGATGCAGTCATCGATTCGGATGCGAACCGGGTACTGTTTCAAAAAGTCTTCCAGGCTTCCAGAGTGGTAGAAGGAATGAATCAGAAATGTCTCACAAGACTCCTCCCCATATCCCAGATAAAAATCATGGAATTCATATCCCAGCAATTCCTGAAAATATTCCCTGGCCTCCTGGCAGATAAGGCCATACTGAAGATCGTCTGCGCCCTCCCGGGTAACCTTCTCCCCGCTGATCTGGACGGTAAAGGCCTCCTCCCCTCTACGCAGAAAGGCCAGAACATCCCCATTGGCCCAGGGCAGGGAATCCCCCTCCTCCCTTGTGAGGCACAGCTTTATATCATCCACCTCCGGGGTAAAGCCATACTTTTCTTCAATGTACGTTACTGCATTTTCCCTGCCAAGGCTTTGTAGCCCTTCCATGCGGGCCTTTTCCTCCTTCGAATAACCGCAGGCCCCAAGGCAGCAGGATACAGTCAGAAAAACCAAAAGGATCCACCATCTGGCCATACCATACAAAATCCTTCGCTCCATAGCTTACCGCCTGTACCATGTCATTAAAAGCACTCTGTTTCTTAAAACTGCTGCTGTGAACGGCAGGGCCGTGGGCAGCATTAAGACTGCACCGTCACATCCGCCACCTGGAAGGAAATCACCTTCCTCAAGTCCTTTGGCGCCAGCTCCACCTGCACCCCGATCCTTCCCCCGCTGAAAAAGAAGATCTCCAGCCCTTCCACCTGCTTGTCGATGGTAGTAGGAAAAAATTTCTTCATTCCGATGGGGGAACAGCCTCCGTGGATATAACCGGTAAGGGGCAGAAGCTCCTTGGACTTCACCATGGCAATGGATTTTTCCCCCACAGCCTTAGCCGCCTTCTTTAAATCCAGCTCCTTCTCCACCGGGATCACGAACACATAGTGCTGTCTGGTCTTCCCTTCGGTCACCAGCGTTTTAAAAACCCTGGCCGGATCCTCTCCCAAGATCTGCGCCACCTCTGTCCCGCTGACTGCCCCGGTATCGCCGTAAAAATGAGGCTGATATGGGATTTTCTTCTGCTCCAGGAGCCGCATAACATTTGTCTTTTCTTCCATAATCTTCACCTGCCTTTACACACCAACTATCGCGTGACGTCAGGGGCAAAACACCTTTTGCTCCCAACATCATAACATATATCCAGAGAAAACTCTACCCATTTGGTGAAACCTTTGTATACCGGAATATCCTCCTAAAGTAAGCCAGCTCCGCGGCGCCTGTAATCATCCAGGAGAAGACATACAGGAGATACAAGGATTCGATGGTCCGGAAATGGGCAAAGATGGTCCAGATCCAGATCAGACGGAACACCGTGGAGCCTGCGGTGACAATCAACATGGGAACAACGGTTTTCCCTAATCCCCGGGACGCGGCTATGGTACAGTCCATAAAGGCGCTGATGCAGTAGGACAGGGCCATCACTGAGATCCGCCGGAGCCCCGCGTCCACCACTGCCGGATCATTGGTAAATAGTCCCAGGAAGGGATAACGCAGCACATAAAGCCCTGCCCCCAGGCTAAGGCCCAGGCCAAAGGAGTAAATCATACAGATATAAAAGCTCTTCCTCATCCGCTCCCGGTTTTTGGCCCCCATATTCTGGGCGATAAAGCTGGTGCAGGCGGTGTAAAAGGCGGCCATCATGTCATACACCAGGGGATCCGAATTCGCAGCAGCCGAATTCCCCTCCACCATTACATGGTCAAAATAATTCACACTTGTCTGGACAAAGAGATTCGCCACTGCGAAAAGAGCGTACTGGAGGGCCGAGGGAACCCCGATCCGAAGGAGCCGGCGGAGCACATCCCGGTCCATGGCCAGATGCTCCAGACTCAGGGCAAAGCTCTCCTCCCGGCTCCGGAGGAGAAGCCGTAATACCAGCACAGCTGAGATATACTGGGAGATGATGCTGGCAAGGGCCACACCCATAACTCCCATGTGAAGGACAATGACGAAAAATAAATTCAGCGCCACATTCACCACCCCTGCCAGGGTGAGGTAATTTAAAGGCCGACGGGTATCCCCGGCAGCGCTTAAGACGGCATTGCCGAAGTTAAACATGGCCAGAGCCGGGGTGCCTAAAAGGTAGATCCGCAGGTAACAGACCGCTCCCTCCATCAGCTCCGCCTTCGTATTCATTGCAGTCAGGATCCTGCTGGCAAACAAAATCCCCGCAGCCATAATCACTGCCCCGGCTATGGCCATTAAAAGAGCCGAGGTATGCACCGTCCTTTTCACCCCGTCCCGGTTTCTGGCTCCGATGTAAAGGGCCGTCAGGGCATTCACTCCGCTGGAAAGCCCCAGTAAAAGGCCGGTGGACAAGGTAACCAGGATGCTGGTGGAGCCCACCGCCCCCAGGGCGATGGGCCCGGCAAACTTCCCCACCACTGCCACATCGGAAATGTTAAAAACGATTTGTAAAATATTCGAAAACATCAGCGGGATGCTGAAGATCAGAATCTTCTTCCACAGAGAGCCTGTGCACATATCCATCTCATAGTGTATCATCTCTTGGTCTCTTTCCTCTCTAACGTGTAATCATCCGCTACCATTATATGTCCTGGGCTTTCCTCCGTCAATAGAGGAGTGTACCCAGGTTCCCTGCGGCTTTCACTCACAGGCACGAGACCTGTAGGTAGAACGCCTCGCGGGGCGCTACCAGTAAGCAATCGTGTAACTTGAACAAATCTTAATAAATTTGTAAGGAAATATTGACAATAATTACCCAATATGGTATAAAATTATTATATGAAAACTTTTGTATACAACCGTTTTTTGCACATACTCTATTCGGCCGATCCGAGTATGTGACGATTACAAAAGCAAGGGGGATTTAAAATTAAAATGAAAAAACTGTTGCTGATGGTTATGACCATGGTTTTTTTATCTGCTTTTTGTGCATTTGCTGATGAAACAGATCCCAGAACGCCGTCCATCGACCAAGAGGTGACGGCGGCCGCACTGGCTGAGCTCCAGTTTGACCGGGATTATGTGGCCTACTATCCAGGGGCCTATGCAGGTGATTTCTCTCAGTTTTATGTGGATTTCCACACCCTTTCCCGGAAGCTGCGGACCCAGGGCGGCTTTTATGCCAGCGATGCCGCTGCAGTGGCTGAGCTTACCCGTAAGCGCACCGCATTAACCCAGGTTGTTGCAGATCCTCAAAGCACACTGCTTTACATCTGGGGCGAGCACATGCCAAATGAAGCAGTCGCCCTGTCCGATGAAGGCTGGGATGTCTCCTACGATAATAAAACCTTCCGTCCTTCCCTGGCTCCTTATCTGGCAGCGGATCAGAGTACGGTTAAGGGAAATATTATCGTGCTCTCCGGCGGCGCCTTTACCCATCGCTGCAATCAGGTAGAAGGCTATCCTGTGGCAGAGTATTTCCGCAGCCAGGGCTATAATGCTTTCGTTCTGCAGTACCGTGTACAGCCCTACGCTGAATTAGACGCATCCTTAGATCTGCAGCGCGCCATCCGTTATATCCGCTACTACGGGAATCAGCTGGGTATCGGCAAGAGCGACAAGGTTGCCGCTGTAGGCTTCTCCGCAGGCGGCATGGCGATTATGAGACAGATTTCCGACGCTTATGGCGTTACCACACCGGACAGCTATTATCCTGACTATGTATGCGACGCGGTGGATAAGGTGAATTCCAATCTGGATGTTGCGATGCCCATCTATGGAGTCTCTGTACCGGAAGGACCGGATATGAACTTTAACGGGAAATACATCCCGCCCATCTTCACCGTTCTTGGCCAGAGGGATGAATTCTTTGCTACAGAAGCAGCTCCGGCCCTTCAGTTCCTGCTGAGCCTGAACACTGAGGTTTCCTTCTGGTTAGCTCCCGACGCAGGACATGGCTTTGGCATGGCCACCGGCGTTCAGAATTATGTAGACGGTTATACCGTAGCCTGTGAGAACTGGGGCGACATGGCAGTCAGCTTTTTAGATACCCGTCTGGGCTATCGGGCAAAATCCGTTTCCAAGGACGCAGTTGCCCATCCAAATTAGAAGTGCTGCTGGCTGTGAATCGTAACTGGCAAATCCTTTTAGGGAAAGTAAAAGAGCCTGCGGCTTATGCCGCGGGCTCTCTTTTTGAATGCTCTGCCAGCAGCTGCAGCGTCTGCTGGGATTTCGTGCCTATTCCCGCCTGCATGGCCTGCTTCCCGGCCTTCCGCTGCCTCCGCTTCGGGTTCACCCTCCCGTCCTTCACAGCCACCGGGACATCAGGCCATAATAATGATAGTTTATGATGCCCTGGCTTCCTCGCCGCTTTCAATCGGGTCGGGCAGATCGTCATAGTCAATCACAGACTCACCCTCAGGTCAACATTGAGTAACCTTGAATAAATCTTGTTTACTATTGGTACAAATTTATTCAAGCCAATCAGAAAACGTCACTCGCTCAAAATACCAGCTTGTCTGCTCATATGCGAAATATCCATCTTAAATAACTCTTGAATAAACCTTGAATAAAATTACTCAAGATTATTCAAGCTACTGTTTCAATATCCAATATGAACGCTGCTGATTAGGCGAATCTGTATCAATAATACTATTTTTCTTTAGTGCCGCTAACAAATTACTTACTTTATGTTCCTTTTGGGTATCTGATAATGCATCAGGAAGCTTATCCCATAACAATTCACGAATATCTTTCTTTTTGGCTTTTTTATACTGCTTCAAGTATTCAACAATCAAATCTTTATAATATTTATCGTCAAATCCTTTATTTTTTATATAATTTGTACTCTCATCAATGCTTTTAGACGCTGATGCTGATAAATATAGGCTATTTATCCTTCCTTCTACCAATTTCAAAGACCGAAGTCTATTTACATCTTCCTTTTCAATCGACAAGCCTTTTTGAACCCTGTCAAGCAAAAATACAGTCTGCAAATCCAAATCCTGATGATCATACAATATATGCATGTAATTATCATTCAAAGTCTTTCCATATACCGTTACTTCAACTTGTGTTCCCGAAGATACATTGTAGTCCGGCAAGGGAAAATACTTCGCCTTTTGAATATTATATGCCCGACGGATTCCCAATGTCGCAGTATCAATCATATGGAATGCCATCATTGAATCTGCTAAGAGTTTATTCCTGTAAAATGGCGGACTGTAACTCACTTCTAACACATTCTCAATTTTTTGCGGAATGAAATCGCCCGGATTGGTAAATTTAATTTTGTCCTCGAATTCATTAACATAAATTCTTCCGCCTAGCTGATAATTTGTATGAGCAATACAATTGTTTAACAACTCTCTCATCAGCCAGCTATTATATTGTTCTGTTTCTACCGGAAACAACGTCAACTGATTCGGCATATATCTGTAAGTCAAATTTCTAACCTTAGCAAACACCTTATCTACCACATTGATAAACGGAATTTTAAAAATCGCATAATCTTTGTCCATTCCATCTGCGCCATACAACCGCCACATAATGCTCGGCGCGGTCTGAAACATATAGTCAAAATCTGAATTGCCCAAAAGAAGCATTCCCGCATGGGTAATTTTGCCGTCTATCATAAGCTTTATCTTTGTAAGAAACTGCACATCACTCATAGCATCCACTTCAACTGAGATATGTTCCTGATTCATTTTTTCTTTATATTTTTCCCTTGCCAAATCTATTGCAGTCTTATCCAAATGCTCGACCGTTGTCTTTTCTAATATCTGTTTTGACCAGTCCTTTCGCTCCTGTGAACGGATCGCATCTATTTTATACTGTTTCAAAGCAACAAGGCTTTCCCCTGCACGTTCATAATAATTCGTTTTCCATTCTGTCGGAATACCTGTTGCTGCTGCCGGTATTTTAAACATAAGCACTCGGTATTCTTTACCATTTACAGCAGGATATATTTCGAAAATATCATAAAATGTCATTCCATTAGCAGTATCTCTGGAAATTTCATATTTGAAACGCTCAAGCAGGCTTTTATCTCCCCTTTTAAATGAGGTTCCTACTATCTGCTTTATCTTATTCTGCTCCCCAACACCAAAAATAAGCCAGCCGTATTGCTGCTGACGCAGGTTTGCCTCGTTGCTGATTGCTGAAAAATATCTTCCGATTTTATCTGTATCATAGCTGCCCTTGGCTTCTTTAAATTCAACAATCTCATATTCCCAACGCTCCATAAGATTTTCTAAGATTTCATAATATTCAACATCTTTTACCGATTTGCTATATTCAAAATAAGGCATAAAACAATCTCCCCAATTTCCCTATTTAAGTTCTTTACTCTGCTGATTTATGGTGGCCGAGAATAGTAACCAAAAAGCCGCAACCATTAATTGATGGTTGTTGCTCTTCGTTTCAGATTTACACAGGATGATTAATCAATCGTAGCTACAAAAACACTTTTTCCGTTCACAGAGTTTCTTTCAATCTCAGCGTTCCTGGCATATCCGCGAGGAGTGAGTGTAACAGTCGCAACAGCTGACTTCCGCCTTCCGTCCGCCACAAATCCTTGCTCAACTAGACAACTGACAACAAATTCTACCTTCTCTTCTTTTGCATCATCCTCTCGTGAAACATATTGCCCATTCACCCAATCATATCTTCTTCTCTTTTTCCATCGCAAGTTCCTTACATTATCATTTTTACCAACTCTCCCGCCCACTCCTCCTCCGGGTCGTTAGTTCCCAGCTCCCCTCGGAATGCACGGGCTAAAATTGCCTTTTTCATGGTGTCAATCTGGGTGAGGATGGCTTCGGCGGCTTCTTTGGCTTGCTGCTCTTGCGCTAAAAGACAATCAAGAATACGAACAATTTCAGCTTGTTCTAAAACCGTAGCAAATGCTACGGGAATTGTCTTGATTTTTCCCGTGCTCAAGTTAAACAATCCCGCCGTCGTTTTTGCCCGTTCCTTCATAATGTTTTTACCTGCTGAGCTATTGAGAAAATACAAAACATATTCAGGTATGGTTTCGCTGTCTGCAACTCTTAATCTGATAATATGGTTTTGATGGATACATGTCGGCAATTCACAATGCCACATAGCACAGCGTCCAATTTCATTACCGCTTCCATTTCCTTCAACAACAAGAATATCTTTATCTTGGAGTCTCAATTTATCTAATTCCCCATCAAAAACCTCAAAATAGCGCAGTTCAGACAAATCAATCCTATCACGAAAAACATTTGCAACAGTTAAATACGGAATAGGATTGTCCTTTGGCGTGCGGGATGGCTTTTTTTGTACTCCACCGACTATCTCAAATCTGTCAGAAAGATTTGAAGTTTTCCAGCTATCCAGCCCCACCCCATGCTCTTTTCTCCACCGCTCCGTCAGTTCCCCCATAAACGCCTTATGCAGAATCGCTGACTTCCGCAGTTCAAACCCGTCCACAACCGTCTGGGCCTTTTCCTTCGCCTCATCCAGCTTGGAAAACAGACTTTCTATGCGGGTGACAATGCGGTGCTGTTCGGGGAGGGGAGGTAGGGGAAATGGAAATTGCTCTATATCATCTTTTCGTATAGATGGTGAATTGTCACCTTTCATATATCGGTTAAGTCCATCAACCATATATGGGCTAATCATAAGCTGATACAAATACCGGTCATACAATAATGCTTTAGGAGTGCACACAAAGAATCCTGTTGACGCAATGCAATGGGCTAGTGAATTATCAATGTACGCAATATTCTTCAAGTAGGGCCTCACTAAAGAAAACACAGTATCTCCTATATGGAGTTTTCTACTTGCCCTACTCGGAGCTTTTGATGTAGGTAATCTTTTGGGATTATTTACTGCCTGCTTTTGATTATCTATTGCATCAATATCAATATAATCAAATTCATTTCCGGCGGGTCTTTGAGATTCCATATCTTCTAAAACGGTACTACCATATGTCCAGCACCAATTCTCCGGAATCGGATACGGCTGCTCCTCCACTGGCACAAACGGGCTTGCAAGAACCTCTTTTTTCCTCGGCATCATTTCACCTCCCCCAAGGCTTTCAATTCATTCACCACACTTTGCAGAAGATCCACCGCCTCTTCCAACTGTGCAATCGCTTCTTCGCAGCTTTCAATCGGGTCAGGCAAATCGTCATAGTCAATCACAGACTCATCCCGAATCAGCCCCAGGTCCAGGCCATTACCCTTCTGGGCAATCTGCTCCCGGGTGAACACACTCCACCGCTCATCGTGTATAGCGCGGCGGTCTGCGGCCTCAAACGCCGCCTCAAAGTCCGCGAAATGTTCTCTTTTCAATGGGCTGGTCTTGCCAAAGGAGGGCATATTGGTGCGCAGATCGTAGAACCAGACCTCCTGGGTGTTGCCCTTGTCCGTCTTGCCGCGGGTAAAAAACAGTACATTCGTCTTGACCCCCTGCGCGTAGAAAATGCCGGTGGGCAGGCGAAGAACTGTATGTAGGTTACACTTGTCCATCAGGTCAATACGGATTTTCTCGCCCTCGCCGTCCGCAAAGAGGACGTTATCCGGCAACACTACAGCGGCGCGGGCCCTTCCGTCCGCTTTTAGACTGCGGTAAATGTGCTGTAAAAAGTTCAGCTGCTTGTTGCTGGTGGTAAACGTAAAATCGTCACGGGTGGCACGCTCGCCGCCCTTCTTGGTTCCAAAGGGGGGATTGGTAAGAACCACATCATAGCCCCCCATACTCTTGCCCAGATTGGACAGAGTATCGCCTAATGTGATGGTTCCCTCAATATCATGCAGCATGGCGTTCATCAGGGCCAGACGGTGGGTATCGTGTACCAGCTCTGTGCCTGTAAAAGCCTCCCTCCGCTCAAAGGCGGCGGTGTCCGCATCCAGGTCAAAGAAATCATCGGTCCGGGACGCAACGTACTGATGGGCCGCAATCATAAAGCCGAAGGTGCCGCAGGCAGGGTCGTTGCAGCGTTCATTGGACTGGGGCTTCACTAAACAGGTCATCACGTCAATCAGCACCCGGGGCGTAAAATACTGCCCCGCGCCTGATTTTTTCTCGTTGGCGTTCTTCTCCAAAAGGCCCTCGTACAGATTGCCAAGCCCTTCTTCACGGGCGGAGAACCAGTCCAATCCGTCAATGGTGGTGATGATTTTTTCCAGGTTCTTTGGCTCGTCAATGGTGGTGGCCGCACCTTGATAGATTTCCCGCACACGGCCTGTGCAGTTTTCACCCAGATGATTTAGCAGTTCCTTATAGAATTTTTTCAGCTCGATGCCGCTTTTGGCAGTCAGGCTGTCCCAGCGGTAGGCGTCCGGAATCTGGCTCTCCGCGCCTGTCTCCTTTGCCATTTTCAGGAACAGGATATAGGTCAGCTCCGTCACATACTGATGGTAGGTGATGCCATCATCACGGAGAACATTACAAAGGTTCCAGAGTTTAGAGACAATTTCCTGGGTGGTCATTAGAAATGTCCTCCATTCCTCTGCTGGTCAATCGCAGCCTGAACGGCGATTTCGGCAAGACAGGCATTTATAGCTTCCTGCCGGTATTCCGGTTCGATTTCTCTGGCTGCCTTACAATAGTCAGAGATCGCTTTTATCATATCTCCGATTTTCGTTTGCTGTTCCCAGTGTTTGCGCTGCGCTTCTGCTTGTTGCCGTTGCGCTTCAAGCTGCTGTAAATAGCCTGGGTTCACATAGTTGGGATTGTAAATGTTGTATGGGTATTGATTATAAATCATGCGATATTTCCTCCGTCATCGTACAAATATTCGTTTAGCTCCAGGATAATGCGTTCCAGCTTATTTCCAAACACTTTGTTGATCTTCCCAAAGCCGCCCTGTGCCTTAAAGCGCCCGTCTTCCTCAAATACGGTTACATTCAGGACGGATTCCTCCATCAGATACTTTTCCATTCTGGCAATCCAGTTAAGTTCCTGTTTGGAAAAATTGTGCGCTTTTTTCAGCTTATCCACCGCCCGCCGGATTCTGGCTTCGTGGGAAATCAAAGTGGAGCCAATGGCATACCGGCGAATCAAGCTGATCATATCGGCTGCAATTTCCTCATTGGACATCTGGGAAATCGCCGTATTCAGCTGCTGGGTGGTGAAACCCTCCCGATCCAGTGTCAGACGCAGGGAACGCAGCCCTTCGCGGGTCAGCTCCTTCGGCCTTGTGCAGACGATATTCAATGCGGCAATTTTATTCCGATTGGTCTTGATGTAATCAGCGAATGCGTCCAGATAGTCTTCAGGTTTGCTGCCCTTGCCATAGCCTCTGGTATGCTCCAGAAGCTCATCCTCGTGGTCAGAAACCACAACAGAGCGGCGGCCATCCGGCTTGAACTGTGCCAACATTTTGAATAGCTCTGCATGAGCAAGAAGACGTCTTTTTATATCCTGGGGTTTGCGCTGCTGGATATCGGCGATAAACTGGGTGGGGTCCTGCCCCCCGGTCATGCTGACAAAATGTTCCATCGTTTCAGCATCCAAGTGCCGTTTTTTCCGTTGCAGCTTTGCAATAATTTGGTCTATCTGGTTTTGTACCTGATGTTCGTCCTCAAGGACTTCCAGGCCATCCAAAAGCTGCTCAAAGGTTGCGCCGGGGTTGACAACAACAGGCTTCATGGTGTTGACCCCTTCCAGAGAATCATACGCGCCAACAGGGTCGTAAATCTCAAAATGGGTTTTGTGAATTTCCGGACAGCGGCGGGTGGCACGGCCCATCATCTGCTCAAACAAGATACGGGATTTCACGCGGCGCATAAATACCAATGTGGTGATTGCAGGAACATCTATCCCTGTAGTCAGCAAATCGACAGTAACAACAACGCTGGGAAAGCGTTCATTTTTGAAGCGCTTGATGGCGTCCCTTATCTTTTTCCTGTTGCCGCCGCCCACAGAGCCGGTGATTTTCATAATGGCGTCATTGTCCACACCCATTTCTGTATAAATTTCCTTCAGGATTTTTACGATCAAATCAGCATGGTCATCATTGACAGCAAAAATCAATGTTTTCCCCTGTACATCGGGGCTTTCCGGGTCAATGTCACGGGCAATTTCAGCCAGAACTGTCCGATTGAATGGCTCTGTTATGACCTGGCGGTTGAAAGCATCCACATCAAAATCCAGCTCATCTTCCAGCAGTTCAGAATTAGTGACTTCCCCCGTCACGGGATCATACCGCACAACGGTATCGCCCTTTTTATAATGGATTCCCTCTGTGCTCAGCTTGGTCGGCAGTTTATGGGGTGCGTCATGGTCAACCAGATACCCTTCAATCACCGCTTCACGGTACGTATACTTGAATGCAGGCTGCCCGAAAATTTTCGTTGTCTGTAGGGTCGGCGTTGCCGTCAGCGCAATTTTCACCGCGTCAAAGTATTCTACAACGCAGCGGTATTTGCTCTGGTAATCTATCTGGTCACGGTAAAGGACTTCATCCTCACCCATTTCTTTATCCAGGATATAGCCCCGGTGCGCCTCATCAATAATGACCAAATCATAGTCGGAAACAGCGGGCATGGTCTCCTCATCGTTGTACAGGATTCGTTTGACCATACTCTGAACCGTGGCAATCCGGATACGGGTTTCGCGGTCCATATCCTTATCATCCAAACCCTTGATATTGTATATATGGTCAAGGGTCATTAATTCCTCCAGCTTAACCTCCTGGAATACGTCGAATGCCTGTTCGCCCAAAGCGGTTCTGTCCACTAGGAAAAGGATTCTGCGGAAACGCCCTGTTTTCAGGAAACGGTAGATCATGCCCAAAATGGTGCGGGTTTTGCCCGTGCCTGTGGCCATGGCAATCAGGACATTCTGACCACCGTTGATGACTGCTTCTTCCGCGGCCTTTATCGCTCTGACCTGATATTCATAAAGATTCAGGCCGTCCTTGTCACGCAACAGGTCATAAGACATCTCCCGCAAATCCTGATTCCTCGCGGAAATGTCTTTGTCAAGCAGGTTCAGAATCCCCTCCGGACTCATCCAGCCCCGCAGTGCCTTTGGCGCACTGTCCGGCTGTCTTAAATCCAAAAACCAGATGCCGCTTTTTGTATCGTACTGCTTCAAATACGGCCGGCCATTGGTAGCGAAGGTGAAGGGCACCCCATATCTGCCCCATGTGCCGATTTGATAGACTTTATCAGCACTGCGAATGTTGCGTGAATAATCTTTGCACTGGTAGTCAATCACAGAAGGAATATCCTTATGGATTGCCTTGGCCTCAACCGTAGCAACCAACTGCATACCAGCAAACAGGGCATAATCCACATAACCCCGATTGCCAATGGCAGAATCTGTAGGCCATTCGGCGATAGCGATATTATGTCCCTTTGTAGGGCGCGTTCCCCTGGAATAGCGCAGCCGTTCTGTGTCGGCCTCCCAGCCAACCTTGCGAAGCTGCTCATCAATTAGATAGCGGGTTTCTGCTTCGGATTTGATTCGCTGGCCTGCCGCTTTGCCAGATTGCTTCTTTCGGGATTGATTCGCAGGGCATGAAGAATATCCTTCAAATCACAGGTAATCATTCCTTCGCGGAATAAGTCATTGATTCTGTTTGCCGCTGTGTTATCCTGGGGCAGAGGGATACGGTCATAGGTAAAGCATAAATTGACAATCGTTTCGCCGATCATCCCCAATTTTATCAGTCAGGAGTTGGAATCGCTATATAGATATTTTTCCGCCAGTTCACCAAAGTTTGCCGGCACAGGGAAATGACTGTTCAGAAATTCAAAGTTCGACTTCATAGTTCCCTCTCCTCCTGTCCCCAAATTGAAGCGCATCGAAATATCTATTCCCCATTATACATCATGTATCGGAATAAAACAACACAAAGGCCCTCTCTCCAGGTTTGAAATCTGCTTTCCCAGGGGCAGGGGGAGCAGGAAGAAATTTAATATGAATTTTGATTGTAAAGACAGATGTTTTTTTTGTATAATTGAAGTGTGGCAGGCAGGATATCTCGTATCCTGTGTCACATCTTATGAGATGTTAAGTTCCATAAGTATGGAATTCAGAGAAAAGGAGGTTATGACGATTATGATGAGTTTGTTTGATGAGGAACAGATTATGAAGTCGTTTATCAGAAGTGAACGGCACGATGAGGCGAGAGAAACCGCAGAAAGAATGATTAAAGATGGAGAAATGTCACTTGAGAAGATTGCACGTTATTTACCTTCTTTATCAATGGACGAATTAAAGGAACTTGAAGCCGAGGTTATGCAGTTGGCGTAATCAGTCTTTTGATGTCAGCATTCCTGCCAAACTGTACCGGCGCGCAAAGCTGAAGAGCATCAAGACCAGAGCTAAATGTGCATACCATCATGCGCATATACAGGGAAAAATGGAGCCCAAACGGCTCCATTTTTCTCTCACAACATCCCATAGAGCAAAACCCGATTCTGTCCATTCGGCGGATATCACCACTCCTTTGGCCTCCTCCTCTTTTCCTTCTGCGCCTTCTTATATTCGGTAGGTGTGCAGCCCCAGGCCTGGCGGAACATCTGCCCGAAGTAATGGGGACTATTCCCAAAGCCCACCTCCTCTGACAATTCATACACTTTAATCTCCGGATCCCCTTCAATCCGCTCCTTTGCCCGCTCCATGCGCAGCTCCGTCACATAGCGGGTAAAGGACATGCCGGTCTCCTTTTTAAAAAGCTTCCCCAGATAATCGGGATGGAGAAACAGCACCTTTCCGGCCACCATGGCCAGGGAAAGGCTCTCATCCTTTAAATGCTCATGGACATACCGGATTACCGTGCGCACCGTGGTGCTGCAGCTTGCGATCCGCTTTTCCAGGCAGCCGGTTTCCCACCGGCTTAAAAGCCCAAAAAGCATG
>CATOJE010000054.1 GCA_951800145.1 uncultured Lachnospiraceae bacterium
TGCACCCATACCCCGAAAACTTGGATTCCCTAACGGGCAACAGCACACACTGGGCTGGCGTTTCCTAACGGGTAACGACACACACTCGGCTGGCGAGTCCTACCGGGCTGCGACACCCACTTAGCCAGCGATCCACTAGACTTTCGCGATCACAAAGACTAAAGTAAATAGCAAGTTCGCGCTTTACATGCGATGGAAAATCCGCTTCCAACTAATGACATTGGTTCACAGTAACAAAAAGTCCTCCTTGCCAGCAGGTTAAGGTATCTAACTTGTGCAGATTGTGCTATACTTTTAGCAGGGAAGTCCTTCAGAAGGACAAATATGAGAACAGGAGAAACGCATATGAAAAATTTTGACATGTCCATTCCCACAAGAATCATTTTCGGAAAGGGCGAAGAAAAACGGGCAGGCCAGCTTATAAGGGAGTACGGATTCCAAAAGGTTTTGCTTCATTACGGCGGGGGCAGTGTGGTGAAATCCGGTCTTTTGGGCCAGGTGAAGGCCTCCTTAGAGGAGGCAGGTATCGCCTATGTGGAGTTAGGCGGGGTGCAGGCCAACCCCATACTTGGCATGGTGAGGAAGGGGATAAAGCTTTGCCTTACCGAGCAGGTGGATATGATTTTAGCCATTGGAGGCGGAAGTGTGCTGGATTCCTCTAAGGCCATCGGCGATGGAGCCGGGAATCCGGATGTGGATGTGTGGGACTATTTTACAGGGAAGGCGAAGCCGGTGAACCACATTCCTGTGGGAGCCATTTTGACTCTGGCAGCTTCCGGAAGCGAGATGAGTCAGTCCGCAGTGATTACCAATGAAGAGGAGGGTTTAAAGCGAGGCTTTAACAGCCCCACCCATCAGCCTCTGTTTTCCATCTGTAATCCGGAGCTGACCTTTACTGTGAATAAATTCCAGACCGGGTGCGGTACCGTGGATATTATGATGCACACCCTGGAGCGGTATTTTGGATGGAGTAAGGACAGCGGGATCACAGACCGGATTGCTGAGGGGCTGTTAAAGGCGGTGATTGAGGCTGGCCGGATCGCGGATCAGAATCCGGAGGACTATGAAGCCAGGGCTGCCCTGATGTGGGCAGGAAGCCTTTCCCATAACGGGCTTACCGGATTGGGGCGGGAATTCATGATGCAGGTACATCAGCTGGAGCATGAGCTTTCCGGAATGTATCCCAGGATCGCCCATGGAGCCGGCCTGTCGGCTCTCTGGGCTTCCTGGGCCAGGTATGTGTGCCCGGCCTGGCCGGAGCGGTTTGCCCAGTACGCGGTCCGGGTCTGGAATGTGGAGATGAACTTTGAAGCGCCTGTGGAGACTGCCCTGGCGGGGATCCGGGCTACGGAGGCGTTTTTCCAGAGCCTGGGTATGCCGGTGTCCTTAGAGGAGCTGGAGGTGGAGCCGGAACGGTTTGAGGAGATGGCCGAAAAGTGCACCAACTTTGGGAAGAGAACCCTTCCCGGCATCTGTGAATTAGATAAGAAGGAAATGATTGAGATTTATCAGATGGCTTATCCCAGACGGTAAGGACAAGATTTGCTTCACAGGTGGGTATCCCGCCAGGCGTTTGACCGTCAGGGACGATGCTTGTGAGTAAAAGCCGCAGGAAATCTAAGACAGCAGAAGGAGAGATGGGAGATCATGCAGACCCTGAACCAGGATATTAAAAACCGGACCTTTAAGCGGGTTTACCTGCTTTACGGGGAGGAAGCCTTCCTGAAAAAAAGCTATAAGAACCGCCTGAAGGAGGCAGTGTCAGGGGAGGATACCATGAACAGCCATTCCTTCCAGGGAAAAGGGCTGAATCTGTCCGAGATCATCAGCCTGGCGGACACTATGCCCTTTTTTGCGGAAAAGAGACTGATCTTAATTGAGGACAGCGGATTATTTAAAAGCGGCGGGGAGGCGCTGGCAGAGTACCTTCCCTCCCTGACGGAGACTACCTGTATGATCCTGGTGGAGACGGAGGTGGATAAGCGGAGCCGCTTATTTAAAGGGGTGAAAAAGTACGGCTATGCTGCGGAAATGGTCCGTCAGAGCCCGGCACAGCTGGCAAAGTGGGCCGGCGGCCTTCTGGCCAGAGAGGGAAAGAAGATCTCCGGCGCCACCATGGAGCTTTTGCTGAGTAAAACCGGGGATGATATGGAGAATATCCGCTCTGAATTAGAGAAGCTGATCAGCTATACCCTGGGAAGGGACGTGATCACCTCCCAAGATGTGGAGAGCATCTGTACGACCCAGGTGACGAATAAGATTTTTGACATGGTATCCGCCATTACCAGCCGCAGGACAAAGCAGGCTATGGAGCTTTATGAGGATCTTCTAATTCTCAGAGAGCCGCCTATGCGGATCCTGTTTTTGATAGCCAGACAGTTTAACCAGCTTCTTATGGTAAAGGAGATGGCAGAAAAGGGAATCAGCAAGGGTGAGATCGCCTCCCAGCTAAAGATCCCTCCCTTTGCAGTGGGAAAGCTTTTGCCTCAGGCGAGATCCATGGGGAAGGAGCAGATTACCGCCTGTGTCCGGCTTTGTGTGGATTCTGAGGAGGCTGTGAAGCAGGGGAGGCTCGGGGACCGGCTGGCGGTGGAGCTTTTGATCTGCCATGCCTGGTAAAGGCAGCGGTTCCGACAGGGCAGAGGATACTCTGCCGGAGGGGTGCCATTTAGGGAGGATGACTGCTGCAAAGCGCGCAAAAGGGCTGCCGGGGAATCAAGCGTTTGCTCGATTACACCTGGCAGCCCTGCCTTGTCCCATGCTGCTGTGAACGGTAGCTGTCACAAAGGCGTTACCTGCAGCAGGCGCTTGGGATCATCCGTAGACATCCACCTGATT
The DNA here is from genome assembly GCA_951800145.1 of uncultured Lachnospiraceae bacterium. Taxonomy (GTDB): domain Bacteria; phylum Bacillota; class Clostridia; order Lachnospirales; family Lachnospiraceae; genus Caccovicinus. The sequence continues at coordinate 2,839 of CATOJE010000054.1, forward strand.
TCCCAGATCCGGGGATTGGAAGACCGGATTTTCTGTGGGATCCGCCTGAGGGGAAGTCTCTTCAGGCGTTTCTTTCTTCTGTTGCTTTAGCTTTTGAATCTCCCTTTCAATTTTCTCGATTTCCTTCTCAATCTTCTTTTTAGCCTCTTCGTCCTTATTCTGGACTGCCTTTTGCTTCTCCTGGTTCAGCTGCTGCAGCTGGCGTTCCAGCGCCTTAAGCTTCGTGTCTGCATCCCCGGCGCCCTGGCTGGGCATGGAAAAACTGGGCTGAAGGCTTGGGCTGATGCCGGAAAGATTCATATACTCACCTCCTTACATAGATTCGTATGTTCAGTATAAAGGGGATCTGTGGGCAAATCAATGAAATTGGCCTGAACGGCTGTCTGGCTGTAATGAAATGTTCAGCAGCACATTCAGGCGGAAGGAGGATCCGTCGGCTTCCGTTAATATAGTGCCATGGTAGGCTTGGGCCGCAGTCTGGATATTCGAAAGCCCGGTTCCTATGGGTGGCAGGGGACAAGGGGAGCAGGTGTTTTCAAATTCCAGCAGATAAAAGTCCCCCTGACATTCTCCCTTGATTCGAATGAATGGGGCGGGCTTATCCAGATCCGGTAAGTGGGCCGCCTGGCAGGCTGTGATGGCATTATCCAGGGCATTGGCGAAGATGGTGCAAAGGTCGATATCCTCCACCTGGCAGTGTCCTGGCAGGACTAGAGAGACCTCCGTGTGGATGCCCTTTGCCCCGGCAAAACCAAGCTTTTCCTCTAACAGGATGTCTACCACCGGATTCCCTGTATGCCAGGGCAGGGAAAGAGAGGAGGAAATGCCCTCCAGACCCTCCAGATAGTTCTTTGCCTGGTCTGCTTTTCCCTGCTCCAGCAGGCCGCGAAGCACAGATAAATGATTCCTGATATCATGCCGAAAGGCCCGGGTTTTCTGGCTGCGTATCCTGGCTTCATCCAGATAAGTCTTCTGCAGCTGGACGGATTGAGCCAGGGAATCCATCCTTGCCTGGGTCTGGAAGCTTCGGCAGATGCGCTGGTAAGCATGGAGTGTACAAAGCATTGCCCCCAGCCCTAAGCTCTGAAGAGAAATCAGGATCAGCTGCTTCCCTGACAGCGCAAGTGACCAGCTGCCAGGCAGAGCCTGATAGGCGGTCTGGAGGATGTAAAGCTCTGCAGAGAAGAAAAAGAGGCAGGGGAAAAGCAAAAGCTGGATGTATGGCATGGGAGGGCGCTCCCGGGAGGAGTGGGAGGAGACCTCCTGGAAGGGGGCCAGCTTTATGACCAGCAGATAACAGCCGGCGCACAGGAGGAAGGAGAGAAGGGTAGCCATGAGAACCAGCCCATACAGCAGCCAGCCCCTCTGAGAGGGAGGGATGACCATTATCTCCAGGCCATTGATGATCCCAAAGGAGAGCTGGGAGATGTAGACTGCGAGAATGGAGACAGTCCAGGAGAGGGAGGAGGGGTTTTTTATGGCAAACCGGCTCATCCCGTAAAGGGTGACGGTTTGGGCGGCAACCGCCAGATTGGTGCTTGTCTTGGAAAAAGTGCAGATGGTCTCCAGGATGGAAAGCAGGATAAAATACAGGGCAAAATACCAGAGCTTTGGCATTTTCTGGGTAAGGCGAAGGAGAAAGAACAGGTGCAGGGCGCTGTGGATAACCAAGGTAATGCCCGTGAGGCAGAAGCTGAACCAATCCATATCAGAATGTATTCCTTCCTTTCATATGATGGAGAAGTGCCTGGAGGAAATCCCGCTCTCTAAGCCTTGAGACAGGAATTTTCTCCTGCTGTGTCAGGATTACCTGGCCGGCGTCACAGCCGCGGACATAGTCCAGGTTCACCAGGTAGCTTCGGTGGCAGCGGAAAAACCGGGGATCCACCTGCTGCTCCAGCTCCTCCAGCCGCCCATAGTAGTCCACGGTGGCCCCGCCTGCCAGGTGGATGTAGATCTTCCGTCCCAGAACTTCGCAGTACCGTATTTTGGACAGGAGGATGATTTCCCGGGCCGAGCCTCTTTGAATCATGATGCTGGGGGTGCGCTTTTGCATCCGCCTTTGCTCCCGTTGCTCTAACCAGGCTATAGCCCGGTTTAAGATCTGGCGAAAACGGTCTGGATCCAGCGGCTTTACCAGGAAGTCAAATGCCTGGACCTGAAAGGCGTCAAACACGCACTCCTTTAAGACGGTAATGAAAATCAAAATACTTTGATTTCCACGCTGCCGCAGCTTCCTGGCCGTCTCCATACCATCCATGCCCTTCATCTGAATGTCTAAAAGGATCAGGTCAAAATTTCCATCGCTGTCTAAGAGGGCTTTCCCATCGGGAAAGCAGCAGATGTCCCAGGAGGTACACCCTCGCTCCTCCATATAACTGGAAAGCAGAGACGAGAGTTCCTCTGCCATAAATGGTTCGTCGTCACAGATTGCAAGCTTTAACATCGTATCACCACGCAGCTTTTTACTTATGTTTTCTTATTAAGATACCAGATATTCAGGGATGAGGCAATGTGAATGTAATCAAATGTCCGGATTTTGTCCTAAAAAAATGGTTTTGGACCGCGAAAACAGTTGTAATCTCAAAAAAATTGTGCTATGATACCAGAAGTATGGTTTAGGAGGTAGAATGATGGCTGCATTAAAAATCGTCCTTTCGATTATTTTTGTTATCATATGTATTGCTTTATCGGTTATTATTCTGATGCAGGAGGGCCGTTCCTCTGGCTTAGGCGCGGTGTCAGGTATGGCGGACACTTATTGGGGAAAGAATAAGGGACGTTCCATGGAGGGCGCATTAGAGAAGTTTACGAAGTTTGCCGCGGTGTTGTTTATGCTGCTGGCAGTCGTACTGAATATTCTGAATTAGGATAAGGAAAGCACTCTTGTGATAACAGGAGTGTTTTTTGTTCTAAATAGGAGGTATGCTCTGACGCACAGTTTTTATATCATGAAGGATTAAGGAGAAAGATGGAAGAAAATTTATTAAAGCAAAGAAAAGAGATGCTGACAAAGCTGATTTATGACCCGAAGTATACTCCTATGAAGGCGAAGGAGATCGCCGCGCTTTTAAATATTCCCGGAAAGCAGCGGGAGGAGCTTACCCAGGTGCTGGAGCTTTTAATGGAGGAGGGCGTCATCGGCATCTCGAAAAAGGGAAAGTATGGGAAGCCGGAGATTTTCTCTGTGACTGGGATCTATTCCGGCCATCCAAAGGGCTTTGGCTTTGTCACCGCAGAGGGGATGGAGCGGGATGTATTTATCCCGGCGGAAAAGACAGGCGGCGCCCTTCACGGGGATAAGGTCCGCCTGGTGATCCAGGAGGAGGAGGGAGGACGGCGGGCCGAGGGGACGGTCATCAAGGTGCTGGAGCATGCGAATCAGGAGATCGTGGGCTTCTTCCAAAAGAGCAAGGGCTTTGGCTTTGTGGTTCCGGATAACCAGAAGATCGGGAAGGATGTATTTATTCCCAGCGGAAGAGATATGGGAGCGGTAACCGGACATAAGGTGGTGGTAAGCATTACGGATTTCGGCGGTCCATCCAGGAATCCGGAGGGGACAGTGACCGAGATCCTGGGCCATGTGAATGATCCGGGGACGGATATCCTGTCCTTAATCCGCGCCTACGGCCTGCCGGAGGAGTTTCCCAGGGAGGTGATGGAGGAGGTCCAGTGGGTGGAGGAGACGGTAAATCCTCATAAGATGGAGGGACGGCTGGATCTGCGCAGGCTTCCCACCGTGACCATAGACGGGGAGGATGCCAAGGATTTGGATGATGCCATTACCCTGGAAAAGGAAGGGGATATTTACCATCTGGGAGTTCACATCGCGGATGTGACCCATTACGTAAAGGAGGGGAGCTTCCTGGATCAGGAGGCGTTTCGCCGGGGAACTAGCGTATATCTGGTGGATCGGGTGATCCCCATGCTGCCCCATAAGCTGTCGAACGGAATCTGCTCCTTAAATGCCGGGACGGACCGCCTGGCCTTAAGCTGTCTGATGGATATCGATGGGAAGGGAAATGTGATCGGTCATCAGGTGGCAGAGACGGTGATTCAGGTGAACCAGAGGATGACCTATACGAAGGTGAACGCCATTGTGGAGGATTCGGATCCAGAGGCAGAGAAGGAACACCTGGAGCTTGTGCCCATGTTCCGGCTGATGCTGGAACTGTCAAAAAAGCTTCGGCAGAAGCGGCATCAGAGAGGGGCTATTGACTTCGACTTCCCGGAGAGCAAGATTTTGCTGGATGAGAAGGGAAGGCCGATCTCCATTAAGCCCTATGAGAGGAATGCGGCCACAAAGATCATTGAGGACTTTATGCTGGCGGCTAATGAGACCATCGCCGAGGATTTTTACTGGCAGCAGCTTCCCTTCCTCTATCGTACCCATGATAATCCGGATCCGGAGAAGATCCGGCAGCTGATTACCTTCCTTCGCAATTTCGGCTATTCGGTCCGCACTCAGCAGGGGGAGGTGCATCCCAAGGAGATCCAAAAGCTTCTTAGCCAGGCAGAGGGAAGGGAGGAGGAAGCCCTGATTGGCCGTCTGACCCTGCGCTCCATGAAGCAGGCAAAGTATACCATTGATAATACCGGGCATTTTGGCCTGGCAGCCAAGTATTACTGTCATTTTACTTCACCCATTCGCCGATACCCGGATCTGCAGATCCACCGCATCATCAAGGAGAATCTGGCCTCCGGCCTGTCCCCGAAGCGAATCGCCCACTATGAATCCATTCTTGGAGAGGTGGCGGTGAAAACCTCCGCCCTGGAGCGCCGGGCAGAGGAGGCGGAGCGGGAGACGGATAAGCTGAAAAAATGTGAATATATGTCTCAATTCATTGGGAAGGAATTCGAGGGCGTGATATCTGGCGTGACAAACTTCGGGCTTTATGTGGAGCTTCCCAATACGGTGGAGGGGATGGTCCGAATGAACGATCTGTCGGATGATTACTATATCTTTGACGAGGCCCGCTATCAGCTGGCGGGAGAGATGACAAAGAAGGTTTATAAGCTGGGACAGCGGGTAAGGGTCTGTGTGGCCGGGACCGACAAGCTGCTAAAAACCATTGATTTTGTGCTGGCGGATAAGGAGCAGGGGTAATGGCTGCCTGGCCGGCCGAATGCAGTGCTGCAGGCAGCGTATGAGTGAGGGAAGGAAGGGATTTTGATTTGAAACAGGCGGTTAAGCTGATTGCAAATAATAAAAAGGCGTATCACGATTATTTTATCGATGAGAAATATGAGTGCGGAATCGAGCTGTTTGGGACCGAGGTAAAGTCTATCCGCATGGGGAAATGCAGCGTGAAGGAATCCTTTGTCCGCATTGACCATCACAATGAGGTGTGGGTTTACGGAATGCATATTAATCCTTATGAAAAGGGCAATATCTTTAACAAGGATCCCCTGCGGGCCAGACGGCTTCTGCTGCATAAAAAGGAGATCGTCAAGCTGGCGGGAAAGATCGCGGAAAAGGGTTATACTCTGGTGCCGCTACAGGTGTATTTAAAGGGAAGCCTGGTAAAGGTGGAGATCGGCCTGGCCCGGGGGAAAAAGCTGTATGATAAACGGGAGGATATCGCAAAGAAGGATCAGCGCAGGGAGCTGGAGCGGGAATTTAAGGTGAAAAACCTTCGATAGAAAGGCATCGGTTCAAATCATAGGATTTGATGAGCAAGGTTATAGAGCAGGAAGGAGAACTGGATATGGGATGCTTGGGAAATTTAATTTGGTTTATCTGCGGCGGTGCCCTCAGTGGCTTAAGCTGGTGCCTGGCTGGATGCTTGTGGTGCATCACCATTGTGGGAATTCCAGTAGGGCTGCAGTGCTTTAAGCTGGCATCCCTTAGCTTTTTTCCCTTTGGGAAGGAAGTGGTTTATGGAGGCGGAGCAGGTTCATTTTTGCTCAATATCATCTGGATTTTAGTTTCCGGACTGCCTCTGGCATTGGAGCATTTAGGGATCGGGCTTCTGCTTTGCGTTACGATCATTGGTATTCCCTTCGGACTGCAGCAGATGAAGCTGGCAAAGCTGGCACTGATGCCCTTCGGGGCCGAGATCTATTGAGGGGATTTTTACCGCCCCTTGACAACCGCCAGAGGTTGTGCTAAAGTGTATAGGTATCAGTAAGGGCTTGTACTGGTTTCGACGGGGGCCATGCAGCTGGTGAAGCTATCCCCATGCGATGGGTTAAATGGCAAAATTAAATACAAACGCTGAAGATAATTTAGCAATCGCTGCTTAATTGCAGCTGTCAGCCTTAATGCACCTACACATTAAGAACCTGGCATCGACGATGTAGGAAACGACGCACAGTAAGCTTTGCCTGTGCGGGCGTAGGATGAAGCTACTGAAGCTGTCAGGATGTCTGCTTCCGGACAGTGGAGGGAATGTAAAATAACAGACTATGATAGTAGAAGAACAGGGAATTGGTTTTCGGACGCGGGTTCGATTCCCGCCAGGTCCATTGGAAAAATCCATCCGCTATTGGTGTTGAAATCAATAGCAGATGGATTTTTTACATCCAGGACATCTTGTATAAAATGAAGGGAGACACCAGACACAAAAAACCTCTGTCCCGACACACCCACGGCACAGAGGTTTTATGCGTTTAATTATAATCTGTCTATAAATTAAGCAATACCATTCACAGCTTTCGCTAAACGGGATACCTTGCGGGACGAAGTATTCTTATGATATACGCCCTTGGTGGTAGCCTTATCGATCTCTGTGGTAGCAGCTGTGAGCGCAGCCTGTGCAGCAGCCTTGTCACCGGCAGCAACAGCAGCCTCTACCTTCTTGATTGCAGTTTTAACTTTGGACCGGATTGCCTTATTTCTGGCAGCCTTGGTTTCGTTAACTAAGATACGTTTCTTTGCAGATTTAATATTTGCCATTTCCTACACCTCCATTCATCAATGTATTTCTTTGTGTTTTCCATCAAAGCCTGGACACGGACAGTTCAATGTGAAACATACTTTATTATCATACTCAAAATTCCAGAGGATGTCAATACATAATTTCAGCATTTTTTTGAAAAAATAGTTACTATTCACAGCCAACAAGGAATTAGCAGACAGCGTAGCTGGCTGGCTTTGCGCATGTAAGCGGAGCGCTGGGAATAGTAATTTCAGGAAGGGGTAATTTGTGATGGAGAGAATCGGATGGAGGAGACGGCCTGGTAGGCAGGCAGCATCGGGAGGGAGAAAAAGCCGCGGAGGCAGAGCGGGACGGATAAAGCGGCCGACGCCGTCAGCACCCTCCGGACTGGAGCTGCGGACGGATCTGGCAGTGGAGGAAAAGGAGCGGTTTCCCGGCGATGGAGGGGAGATCCGGGGGGTTTCCCTGAAGGAATGGTTCCAGGACGGGCGGGAGATTAAGATTACAGAGGTGAAAATCCTGAATGAGCGGGGAGCGAAGGTTATGGGAAAGGAGAAGGGAACCTACCTGACCATGGAGGCCCGGGGGCTGGAAAAGAAGGGGGAGGATTTTACCGGGAGGCTGGAGGATGAGCTGGCAGTGCAGATTCGCAGACTGATCCAGGAGGGGAGGACTGGGGAGAAGGAGAGCGGTATGCCGGAAAGTGTTCTGGTGGTGGGGCTGGGAAATCTGTATGTGACCCCGGACTCTTTGGGCCCCAGAGTGCTGCAGGATTTGCAGGTGACCAGGCATTATGACGGACAGTATGGGGAAGGCTTCTTAAGAGAGCATAAAATGGCGGCCATCAGCGGGATTGCCCCGGGGGTGATGGCTCAGACGGGAATGGAGACGGCAGAGATTTTAAAGGGCGTGGTGGGGGAGACCAGGCCAAGTCTGGTGATTGCCATTGATGCCCTGGCTGCCAGGAGTGTCCACCGGCTGGGATGTACCATCCAGCTTACGGATACCGGGATTCGTCCCGGCTCTGGCGTGGGGAATCACCGGAGCGGGCTGACCGAGGAGATGTTAGGCGTACCTGTGCTGGCCATTGGCGTGCCTACGGTTGTGGGAGCGGCGGCTATTGTCCAGGATACCATTGAGGCGATGGTAAAGGCCTTAGAGATGGGAAAGGGGACGAAGGGGGCGGGACAGTACCTGAGCGGCCTGGGGCCGGAAGAGCAGTATGCATTGATCCGGGAGCTTTTAGAGCCGGAGTTTGGCCCCATGTTTGTGACGCCGCCGGATATCGAGGATCGGGTAAAGCAGCTGGGAAGGGTGATCGCCAGGTCGATTGAGATTGCCTTCGCAGGATGAAACCTCAGGAGCTTTTAAGAATTTCTCCAGCAGGTGCCTGCATATGATGTTCATAATGGAATTTAGCAGGTGATGGCGTGAAGAGGGGACGGGGAGGGAGCCGGTGGAGGAGACGGGGAATGTCTGTGCTGGCGGCGGGACTGCTGCTTCTGGTGCTGTGGAAGGCATGGAGCCGGATATCCATCTCCGGCTCCCGGGGATGGGTCCGGCCGGATATTCAGGAAATTGTCTGGGGGATGAGGCAGGAGTTTTTCCGGAATATCTGGAATCAGTTTTATCCGGCTCCAGTGCTTTACGGACAGGAGGAAAGGCAAAGCAGCAGGGAAAGGGATCCCGCGTACCGGCTAAACCGGGAGATGGAGGACTTTTTCCGGGAGCATGAGTATCTGGCTCTTTATGGGAATGAGGAGACCGGAGGTGTGGATCCGGGGCAGCAGACTGCATCCAGCCGGTTTTCCTTTCCCGGACAGACCTACCAGCTGGCCCAGCTGGAGGACTACGATTTTCTTATGAAGCATTTTTACAGCGTACATACCTCCACCACAGCAGACCGGCAGCTGATGGATGTGCGAAAGCTTCTTAAGTGGAACTTTCAGCTGAAGGAGGAGAAGGAGGGCCCCCAGATTCTGATCTACCATACCCATTCTCAGGAGAGCTTTGCCGGATCCGGGGCTGGGGAGAACATCGTGGCAGTGGGGGCTTATCTGACTGAGCTTTTGGAGGAAAAGGGGTTTTCTGTGTATCATGATCCATCCGTCTATGATGTCCGGCAGGGAGAGCTGGATCGAAATAAGGCCTACACCTATGCGCTGGAGGGAATCAGCCAGATCTTAAAGGAGAATCCGTCCATCCAGGTGGTGATTGACCTTCACCGGGACGGGGTGGGGGAGAAGACGAGGCTGGTGACGGAGGTGAATGGAAAGCCAACTGCCCAGATCATGTTCTTTAATGGCTTAAGCCAGACGCCAGAGGGGCCGATCCCTTATCTGGATAATCCCAACCGGGAGGGAAATCTGGCCTTCAGCCTCCAGCTGCAGCTGAAGGCGGAGGCTTATTATCCGGGGTTTACCAGGAAGATTTATTTAAAGGGGCTCCGGTATAACCAGCATCTTCGCCCGGCCTCCTGCCTGATTGAGGCAGGGGCCCAGACAAATACCTATGAGGAAGTGAGAAATGCCATGGAGCCATTAGCGGAAGTTTTCACGATGGTGTTGCGCGGAAACTGAAAAGATGATATATTCAATAATGCAGGGCCGCGAACCGCAGCCCTGCAATGGGATAGGCGCGCAGAGGAGCAAAAGGAAGCAAGGGGCTCCAGTTAGGAAGAGAGGGAATTTATGGCGAATATTGAACAAAAGAATATCCGCAATTTTTGCATTATTGCCCATGTGGATCACGGCAAATCAACCCTGGCGGATCGGATTATAGAGAAGACAGGACTTCTGACCCAGAGAGAGATGCAGGATCAGATCTTAGATAATATGGATATCGAGAGAGAGAGGGGAATCACCATCAAGGCCCAGACCGTCCGCACGGTTTATACAGCCAGTGACGGCCAGGAATACATTTTCAATCTCATCGATACCCCCGGACATGTGGACTTTAATTATGAAGTGTCGCGGTCGCTGGCAGCCTGCGACGGGGCGGTGCTGGTGGTGGACGCTGCCCAGGGAATCGAGGCCCAGACCCTGGCTAATGTTTACATGGCGTTATACCACGACCTGGATGTGTTTCCAGTGATTAATAAGGTGGACCTGCCCAGCGCAGATCCGGACCGGGTAGCAGAGGAGATCGAGGATGTGATCGGTCTGGAGGCCCACGACGCGCCCAGGATTTCTGCTAAGACAGGGCTGAATGTGGATGCTGTGCTGGAGGCCATTGTCCAGAAGATACCGGCTCCTGAGGGAGATCGGGAGGCGCCATTAAAGGCGCTGATTTTTGACTCCCTGTACGACCCCTATAAAGGCGTCATTATCTTTTGCCGGATAAAGGAGGGGACGGTGGAGAAGGGAACCCCCATCCGCATGATGGCTACCGGTGCGGAGGCGGATGTGGTAGAGGTGGGATATTTCGGGGCAGGGCAGTTTATCCCCTGCGAGGAGCTGAGCGCCGGGACTGTAGGGTATATAACAGCCAGCATTAAAAATGTGAAGGATACCCAGGTGGGGGATACTGTTACTAACCGGATGAATCCCTGCGACGCTCCCCTGCCGGGCTATAAAAAGGTAACCTCTATGGTGTACTGCGGGCTTTATCCCGCGGACAGCGCCAAATATCCGGATCTCAGGGATGCTCTGGAGAAGCTTCAGCTGAATGACGCCTCCCTTTTCTTCGAGCCGGAGACCTCCCTGGCCTTAGGCTTTGGCTTCCGGTGCGGGTTTTTAGGACTTTTGCACCTGGAGATTATCCAGGAGCGGCTGGAGCGGGAGTACAGTCTGGATTTAGTGACTACGGCGCCGGGGGTAATCTACCATGTGTTTAAGAAAAACGGGGAGCGGATCGAACTGACCAATCCCTCGAACCTTCCGGATCCTTCGGAGATCGACTACATGGAGGAGCCCATTGTCAGTGCGGAGATTATGGTTACCACAGAGTTTGTGGGCGCCATTATGACCTTGTGCCAGGAGCGCCGGGGAGTATACCTGGGGATGGAATATATGGAGGAGACCAGGGCCTTATTAAAGTATGAGCTGCCTTTAAATGAGATTATTTATGACTTTTTTGACGCATTAAAGTCCCGATCCCGGGGCTACGCCTCCTTTGACTATGATTTAAAGGGCTATCAGCGATCGGAGCTGGTGAAGCTGGATATCCTGGTGAATAAAGAGGAGGTGGACGCTCTTTCCTTTATCGTACATGCTGCCTCGGCCTATGAGCGGGGTCGCAGGATGTGTGAGAAGCTGAAGGAGGAGATCCCCAGGCATCTTTTTGAGATTCCCATCCAGGCCGCAGTGGGAGGGAAAATCATCGCCAGGGAGACTGTGAAGGCTATGCGCAAGGATGTGCTGGCCAAGTGCTACGGAGGCGATATCAGCCGGAAGCGGAAGCTTTTAGAGAAGCAGAAGGAAGGAAAGAAGCGGATGCGCCAGATCGGTAATGTGGAAATCCCGCAGAAGGCCTTTATGAGCGTGCTAAAGCTGGACGATGAGTAGTATGGCTGTGTGCGGACTGCAGATGAGGTGAAGGATGGACCATAAGAAAAGCCTGGAATTATATATTCATATTCCGTTTTGTGTGCAGAAATGCCTGTACTGTGATTTCCTTTCTTTTGAGGCAGAGAAGCAGCTGCAGGTGGAGTATATGGACCAGCTGAGAAGCGAGATTTTATCCTCCGGGCCCTGGTATGAGGACTGCCGGGTGGAGACGATCTTTATCGGAGGAGGCACTCCTTCGGTGCTGGATCCGGAGCAGATAACCCTGCTGATGCAGGCAGTGAATAAATCCTTTCTTGTGGCAGAGGATGCAGAGATTACCATCGAAGCGAATCCTGGCACGCTGCTGGCCAGAAAGCTTCCCGTGTATCTGGCGGCAGGGATCAACCGGCTGAGCCTGGGGTTGCAGTCCACGAATAATGAGGAGCTGAAGCGCCTGGGGCGGATCCATACCTTTGAGGACTTTTTAAAGGGGTTTCAGAGCGCCAGGATGGCAGGCTTTACGAATATTAATGTAGACTTAATGAGCGCTATCCCCGGCCAGAGCCTGGAGTCCTGGAAAAGTACTCTGAAAAAGGTGATTATGCTGAAGCCGGAGCATATCTCCGCCTACAGCCTCATCCTGGAGGAGGGGACTGCCTTTGGCCGTCATTATCTGGAAAAAGGGAAGGAGCAGACCAGCTTCCCAAAGGGCGAAGTGGGATCAGAGGATGGAGCGGACCTGGATGAGCTTTCTCAGTGGCCGGAGCTTTTGGATGAAGAGGAAGAAAGACAGATGTATTATCTTGCCAGAAATCTTTTGGAGGAGGCGGGATATCACTCCTACGAGATTTCCAATTATGCAAGATCCGGCTTTGCCTGCCGCCATAATATAGGCTACTGGACTGGAAAGGAGTATTTAGGCCTGGGCCTGGGAGCCTCCTCCTATGTAAATGGAAGAAGGTTCTGCAATGAATCCAAACTGGATGCTTATCAGAAGCTGGACTTTTCCCTGGACGGTTTAGAACAGCTTCACGGGGAGCTTCACGTACAAAGCCGGAGGGAGCAGATGGAGGAATTTATGTTCCTGGGGCTGCGGATGACGGAGGGTGTATCAGCGGCAGCGTTTACCCGGGAATTTGGCGTCCACATAGATTCCATTTATGGAGAGGTTTTGAGAAGGCTGGAAAAGGAAGGGCTCCTGGTGCGGAATGGGCGTCACATCGCCCTGACACAGTGGGGGATCGATGTGAGTAATTATGTGCTCAGTGAATTTTTGCTGGATGCCGGAGCAGAAGAGAGGAAAGATAAAGAAGAGTAGGAAGAATTAGGGAGAAGGAAGACAGCCGGCCCTGGGAATCAGAGGATTCCCAGGGCCGGCTGCTTTTTCGGGCGAGTAGCAGTGCATCAGCCCAGATGCCAGCGATTTTTTCTGTTTCGCATGTTTGATCCTTACAGAATCCTTATGCCTCGACTAAGAAAACCTCTGCGTACTGAACGCCCTGCATGCGGGCTCTGCCGTGGGTATTAAAAAAGATGTCGATATGATTTCCGTTTACACCTCCGCCGCAGTCCTCTGCGGTGTAGACGATTCCATTGATCATCAGCTTCGTTCCATAAGGGATCACCCGGGGATCCACTGCGATGGTGTGATTTGCTGTGGGGATGGCCCCGGTGCTGGTACGAAGCCCCCATTTTCCGCAGCAGGAGCGGCAGGGGCAGTAGCCGGTGGTTTTAAAGACCCCAAGGGATCGGAGCCGGGGCTGCCCCTTGACATATTGCTGGCTCACGCCTACCGGCTGTTCATTGGCTATGACCTGAACATTATAAGTACCGTCAGGGAGCTGGGACCAATCCACAGGGATGGAGAACCCGCATGCCCCGCTGCCGAATCCGCAGGCAGCCACATCGTCCCTCTGAATATCTGCATAGGCAGCCGCCTCTCCAACCACGGATCCGGTGCTGTCAGAAATAACTGCGGAAACCTCCAGGGACTCCTGGGGAGTTTCTTCATCCCAGGCCCATCCGGAGATGGAATTATCTTGTATATCGTCAATGTTGCCGTGAACCGGGGCAGCCATCACAGTCATGCTGGCGCCGGGCATTAAAGCTGCGGCAAAAATGATATTCCTCAAGTGTTTTTTCAAATCCATTGCTTTCATAAAATATCAACCTCGCTTTCCCATTACTTTTCTGCACGATACAAAATAGCAATTAATTCGACACAGAACAGCAATTAATAGTTAACACAAAATATAATAATGTAACACTTTTGTAATAACCACTGGCATTGCCTATTTTACCCTTTTTTTGATTTTTGTCAAGGGAATTGGGAAGCGAAAAAACTCAGAATATCTTAAGAAAAGGAAAAAATCGGTAGAATATTACAGAAAATATGGAGATCGAAGGATGAAAATGGGTAAAAGTCAGAAAAAAACGGCCCCTAAAGGACCGTTTTTTTGTAAATCGGGGTTGCTATTGAATTAAAAATACTTCCTGCTCTGTGCGGCCGTGGGCCATAGCTTCCTCATGGCTGGCATAATAAATGTCGATCATATTTCCGATGATACTGGAGCCTTTATCCTCCACTGTATAAATCGTGTCCCCGATGCGCACCTTACTTCCTAAAGGAAGGCGGGTCAGATCCGCGGAAATCGTGTGGCCTGCCTGGGGGACAACACCAGAGTAGGTAATGCCTAAACCGCTGCTGCACTGCTCGCAGGCGCAGTAGCCGCTGATGGAAAAGATTCCCAGAGACTGCTCATTCCCAGAGGATGAGGCTGGCACAGATGTAACCATGGCGCTGATGGCGCCAGGACCGGATGGAACAGAGGGAGCCGCCACCGCCGTGGTAAGTGGCGGAACCATGGCCACGGAGGTGTCCGAAACTGCGGAGGTTGCCATAGCGCTTTTCGGCGGAGTCTTCTTTGTGCTCTGGGAAGATTTGCTGTAGCTTACGGAATCTCCCAGCATATAATAGGAACCGTTCTTTACTGCGTATGCCTTTACTTTAAAATCATTCCCACTTAACTGGGACCAGTCCACTTTGGCAGAAAAGCCGTGCCATCCGTCCTTTAATTCGGCAACCAGCTCGTCCCGATATTGGTCAGCTGTAACATGTATGTACTTTACCGGTTCGGACTTTCCGGCCTGGAGGATATGAATCTCTACCTCCTGAACATCATTGGTATTCTCCGGATTCCATGCCCAGCCTGTAACAGTCTTGGAATTTACACTGGTAATTCCGCCCTGTACACTGGCGGCACTGACCGGAGAAGCCATAAGGATGGCTGCTGCCAAGGACAAGAAAAAGACGTTACATCCCTTGAAAATTGAAGTCTTCATAAGTTAGTACCTCGCCAATTCATAGATTCTGTTAATGGATTCAATTTTTATGGTTCATATGCCGCCGGGATCGGTATCCGGCAGCATTCTATTACTATTATATTACAAAAATGTTAAATGTCAAGAGGAAGGAATGACTGTAAATATTAACTGGCGATTACCACTTTAACTTTTTAAGAAGTTTTCAAAAAGAGTATTGACAAATAATATGGATTGTAATATATTAACTTATGTAGAAATTAGCACTCGTTAATGTTGAGTGCTAACAAGCTTAAAAAAATCAATCGGGAGGCGGGATGGAATGGAGTTAGACGGACGGAAGGTTACCATATTAAAGGCCATCATTAAAACCTACCTGGAAACCGGGGAACCAGTTGGCTCCAGAACTATTTCCAAGTATTCCGATTTAAAATTAAGCTCTGCCACCATCCGAAACGAGATGTCAGATCTGGAGGAAATGGGGTATATTATCCAGCCCCACACATCAGCAGGGCGGATTCCCTCCGATAAGGGATACCGGTTTTATGTGGATCAGCTGATGGAGGAAAAGGATCAGGAGATGAATCAGGTACAGGAGCTGATGTTCCAGCGGGTGGATCGTCTGGAGCTGGTGCTAAAGCGCCTGGTACAGATGCTGGCCTCTAACACCAACTACGCAGCATTGATCAGCGGCCCTCAGTACCATCAGAATAAGCTGAAATTCATCCAGCTTTCCAAGGTAGATGCGGAGAAGCTGCTGCTGGTGCTGGTGATGGAGGGGAATATCATTAAGAACAGCATGATTCCTCTGGAGAAGAGCCTTCGGGATGAGGATATTTTGAATCTGAATATTTTATTAAACAGTTCCTTAAATGGTTTAACCGTGGAAGAAATTAACCTGAGCCTGATTGCGAAATTAAAGGAGCAGGCAGGGGTCCACAGCATAGTTGTGGAGTCGGTTCTGGACCAGATCGCGGAGGCGGTCCGGGCGGAGACGGAGGATCTTCCGATTTATACTAGCGGGGCCACGAATATCTTTAAATATCCGGAGCTAAGCGACGGGGAGAAGGCCAGCAGGCTTTTAAGCACCTTTGAGCAGAAGGAGATGCTGCAGGAGCTGATTGCAGATGTGAATTCCTCAGAGGAGGACGCAGGCACCGGGATACAGGTATATATCGGGGATGAGATGCCGGTGCAGTCCATGAAGGACTGTAGCGTGGTGACTGCCAATTACGTATTAGGCGAGGGATTAAGGGGAACCATTGGTATCGTGGGACCGAAGCGCATGGATTATGATAAGGTGGTGAGCACCTTGCGGAATGTGATGAGCCAGCTTGATTTAGCTTTTAACAAACCGCCAGAGGGTGATGGAGGTTAGCTCCAAACACATTCTAGAAGGAAAGGTGATGGAAGTGGAAGATACAGTAAAAAAGAATCAGCAGCCAGCAGAGGAAGGCTTTGGCGAGGAGCAAAAGACTCCGGATCCGGCAGCAGAGGGCTGTGATGAGCTGGTGAAGGAGAGCAAGGAAGAAATCCGGGAAGAGGAAGCAGATGCTTTGGAGGCGGAGGAAGGAAGCGAGGCGGCATCTCCAGAGAATCAGGAAAAGAAGGGCTTCTTCCATAAGAAAGAGAAAAAGGATCCAAAGGATGAAAAAATCGAAGAATTAACGGATCGCTTAAAGCGGTCTATGGCTGAATTTGATAATTTCCGGAAGCGGACCGAGAAGGAAAAATCCGCCATGTATGAGATCGGGGCAAAGGATATTATAGAAAAGATTCTCCCGGTGGTGGATAACTTTGAGCGGGGGCTGGCAGCCGTTCCCGAGGATGCAAAGGAGACGCCCTTTGCGGAAGGAATGGAAAAAATATATAAACAGTTTATGAAGACGCTGGAGGACATGGGAGTGACTCCCATCGAGGCGGTAGGAAAGGAATTCGACCCCAATTTCCACAATGCGGTGATGCACATTGATGATGAAAGCTTTGGAGAGAACATCATCTCCCAGGAGCTGCAAAAAGGCTATCTGTACCGCGACACCGTAGTCCGCCACAGCATGGTACAGGTCGCAAACTGACATTGAGCACTTAGCGAGGTCTTTTCGAGCTTAGTGCGAAAGTCGTTCCCGACCCTTGGCGATGTCTTTTCGAGCCTAGTGGAGGGAACATCCGCAGAAGCACTTAGCGCATATAATTATTTAGGAGGAAAAAACTATGAGCAAGATTATTGGTATTGACTTAGGTACTACAAATAGCTGCGTAGCCGTAATGGAAGGCGGCAAGCCAACGGTTATTGCAAATGCAGAGGGTATCCGCACTACCCCGTCCATCGTTGCCTTTACAAAGACCGGTGAGCGTCTGGTAGGCGAGCCGGCGAAGCGTCAGGCAGTTACTAATGCGGATCGCACCATCTCTTCCATCAAGAGACATATGGGGACCGATTATAAGGTAAGCATTGACGATAAGCGCTATACGCCCCAGGAGATCTCCGCGATGATTCTCCAGAAGCTGAAGGCAGACGCAGAAAGCTATCTGGGAGAGAAGGTAACAGAGGCGGTTATCACGGTTCCCGCATACTTTAACGACGCACAGCGCCAGGCAACCAAGGATGCAGGAAAGATCGCAGGTCTGGATGTAAAGCGTATTATCAATGAGCCCACCGCCGCAGCCTTGGCCTACGGCCTGGACAATGAAAAAGAGCAGAAGATCATGGTTTACGACTTAGGCGGCGGCACCTTTGACGTTTCCATCATTGAGATCGGCGACGGCGTGATCGAGGTGCTTTCCACTAATGGCGACACCCGCTTAGGCGGCGATGATTTCGACAATGCAGTGACCCAGTGGCTGATTACCGAATTTAAGAATGCGGAAGGCGTGGATCTTTCTAATGATAAGATGGCTCTTCAGAGATTAAAGGAAGCTGCAGAGAAGGCAAAGAAGGAGCTTTCCACAGCTACCACCACCAATATTAACCTGCCCTTTATCACCGCTACCCCAGAAGGGCCGAAGCATCTGGATGTTAATTTAACCAGAGCGAAATTCGATGAGCTGACCCATGACCTGATCGAGCGGACCGCGATTCCGGTGCAGAATGCATTAAAGGATGCGGGCATCACCTCCTCTGAGCTGGGGAAGGTGCTGTTAGTAGGCGGTTCCACCCGTATGATTTCTGCCCAGGATAAAGTAAAGCAGCTTACTGGCAAGGAGCCCAGCAAGTCCTTAAATCCGGATGAATGTGTCGCCATCGGCGCAGCCATCCAGGGCGGCAAGCTGGCAGGCGATGCCGGCGCAGGGGATATCCTTTTGCTGGATGTAACCCCGCTGTCCTTATCCATCGAGACCATGGGCGGTGTAGCCACCAGGCTGATTGAGAGGAATACCACCATTCCCACCAAGAAGAGCCAGGTATTCTCCACCGCAGCAGATAATCAGACGGCAGTAGACATCCATGTGGTTCAGGGTGAGCGCCAGTTTGCAAGAGATAATAAGACATTAGGCCAGTTCCGTCTGGATGGGATCCCGCCTGCAAGAAGAGGTGTTCCCCAGATCGAAGTTACCTTTGACATCGATGCTAATGGTATCGTAAATGTTTCCGCCAAGGACTTAGGCACTGGCAAGGAGCAGCATATCACCATTACCTCCGGCTCCAACATGTCTGACGATGATATTCAGAAGGCAGTGAAGGAGGCCGCAGAGTATGAGGCTCAGGATAAGAAGAAAAAGGAAGCCATCGATGCAAGAAACGATGCAGATTCCTTAGTATTCCAGACAGAAAAGGCTATGGAGGAAGTGGGAGATAAGATCGACGCTGCGGATAAATCAGCGGTGGAGGCTGACTTAAATGCTCTGAAGGAGGCTATCAATAAGGCTCCTGCGGATCAGATGACAGACGCTCAGATCGATGAGATCAAGAGCGGCAAGGAAAAGCTGATGAACAGCGCCCAGAAGCTCTTTGCCAAGGTTTACGAGCAGGCACAGGCGGCAGGCGCCGGCCAGGCAGGCCCTGGCCCGGATATGGGAGCGGATGCCGGAAGCAGCGCAAACTACGGTGATGATGTAGTTGACGGCGACTTCAAAGAAGTATAATATAATATAGCACAAAATCCGGCGGCACTTGCCGCCGGATGCAAGGATAGAGAGGGGATTTGCGGGGGTTTTCTGCAAACCCCTATTGCAGGTTAATGGTTTCTGCTTCCAGTGGTTAACATTGACAGCAGGAGATAGAGAGGACTTAATGTATGGCAGAGAAAAGAGATTATTATGAGGTCTTAGGCGTTTCCAAGGATGCGGATGACGCCGCCATAAAGAAAGCATACCGTGTCTTGGCGAAAAAGTACCACCCTGATGCCAATCCCGGCGATGAAGCGGCGGCGGAAAAATTTAAGGAGGCGTCAGAGGCTTACGGCGTATTAAGCGACCCCCAGAAGCGCCAGCAATACGATCAGTTCGGCCACGCGGCCTTTGACGGAGGCGCCGGAGGAGGCGGCTTCGGCGGCTTTGACTTTAGCGGTGCGGATATGGGAGACATCTTCGGAGATATTTTCGGAGACATCTTTGGAGGCGGACGCAGCCGGGGACGTGCAAGCAATGGGCCTATGCGGGGAGCTAATGTGCGCAGTGCGGTCCGGATCACCTTTGAGGAAGCAGTATTCGGCTGTGAGAAGGAGATCGAGATTAATTTTAAAGAGGAGTGTAAGAGCTGCCATGGCAGCGGGGCCAAGGCCGGAACATCTCCCGTTACCTGCAGCAAGTGTAATGGAAAAGGAAAGATTACTTATGTACAGCAGTCCTTCTTCGGCCAGGTGCAAAATGTACAGACCTGCTCGGACTGCGGCGGCACCGGCAAGGTGATAAAGGAAAAGTGCCCGGACTGCTATGGCACTGGATATAAAACCACCAGAAAGAAATTCAAGGTATCCATTCCGGCAGGTATCGATAATGGACAGAGCGTCCGGCTGGCAGGAGCCGGGGAGCCGGGGAGAAATGGGGGAGAGCGTGGCGATCTTCTGGTAGAGGCGGTGGTATCCCAGCATCCCATCTTCAAGCGCCAGGATACCAGCATCTTCTCCACCGTGCCCATCTCCTTCGCGAAAGCCGCACTTGGCGGCCCTATCCGCATCAAGACGGTCGACGGAGAGGTGGAGTACGAGGTAAAGGCCGGCACCCAGACCGATACCAAGGTGCGGTTAAAGGGGAAAGGCGTGCCCTCACTGCGCAACCGTAACCTGCGTGGCGACCACTATGTGACTCTGGTGATCCAGGTGCCGGAGCGGATGAACGAGGCTCAGAAGGAGGCTCTGAGGAGGTTTGACGAGGCCATGACCGGCGTGTATCCAGAGGGAGAAAAGCCGAAGAAGAAGGGGCTGTTTAAATAAGCAAAAGGCGACAGGATTTTGCATGCTGTCGCCTTTTTCCGTTCCACAGGAATGTGCGCCCTGTAAAACAAAACTTCTCTATTCATATGCGTCCGGAACGTGCATCCTCGTGTCTTGACTGAATATAATCCAGTCAAGACACGAGTGCCTTGGCCGCATTATATTCAGCCAAGACACGAGCGCACACCTTTTAAAAATGGAAGGTCTCCTCCAGCCCCAGCCACAGCTGATCCTTCCCGCTCATAGTCAAGGGTGTGCCATCCGTCATCTGATACCCCTTGGAAGAGGGTGTGCCGTCATAGGTTCCAGTTACATTCGGCCAGACAATGCCGATCTTCGGGTCATTCCAGGCCAGGCCTCCCTCATCCGAAGGATTATAAAAATCTGTACATTTGTAGCAAAATTCTGCAATTTCACTTAGAACCAGAAAGCCGTGGGCAAAGCCCTGGGGAACATAGAACTGCTTCTTGTTCTCCTCTGTCAGCTCCACCCCATACCATTTGCCATAGGTTTTGCTTCCGCTTCGCAGGTCCACTGCCACGTCAAATACAGACCCCTTTACCACCCGCACCAGCTTTCCCTGAGGGTAATTCTTCTGAAAATGAAGGCCTCGGAGCACGCCCTTGGTAGAGCAGGACTGATTATCCTGCACAAATACCATAGTTAAGCCGTGCTCAGCCATATCCCGCTGATTATAGGTTTCCATAAAATAGCCTCTGGCGTCGCCATGGACTGCCGGCTGGATCACACAGAGCCCTTCAATGCCTCCTGCATTTTTTTCTACTGTTATCTGTCCCATGATTTAACTCCTTATCTTTAACTTGCTGTGAAGGTTTGCTGTGAAAGTATACTGCTTATAAAATTTCCTGTAGATACCGCCGGAGGGCGTCCCGCCAGTCCGGAAGGGGCGTAAACCCATTCTCCTTCAGCTTGCCCCGGTCTAACCGACTGTTAAATGGCCGGGCTGCCTTGGATATACCGTACTGGGCAGTGGTGACGGGAACAAGGGTGAGACGCTCTGGGGAATACTCCTCATGCCCCATCTGGGCAGCCTGGGAGAAAATTTCCTTTGCAAAATCATACCAGCTGATGTACCCGCCTTCATTTGTAGCATGATAATACCCGTACCTGTCCGTCTCCAGCATATCCGCCAAAAGCCTTGCCAGGTCAAAGGTATAGGTGGGGGTGCCAATCTGGTCATTTACCACGGTGAGCCGATCATGGGTCTTTCCAATGTCCAGCATAGTTTTAATGAAGTTTTTTCCATTTTTTCCAAATACCCAGGCAATGCGGACAATGAAAAATTCATCCAGATTCCGGCTTACCGCCAGCTCCCCCTCCAGCTTGGTCTGTCCGTAAACATTTAGCGGACGATAATCCTTACAATCCGGCTTCCAGGGCTCCGCCCCCTGGCCGTCGAAAACATAATCCGTGGAAATATACATCATAGGGCATCCCATCTCTTTGCAGGCTTTAGCGATATATTCTGTGCCAAGCCCATTGACCTGATGAACCCTTTCCCGGTTCTCTTCCATCTCCGCCGCGTCCACGGCAGTCCACGCGGCACAGTGCGCTACCATGTCCGGATGAATTTTGTGGATCACCGAGTGCACCGAGGAAGGATCCGTAACATCCATCTCTTCAATATCCACGCCCACAGGCTCATGCCCACGGCCAGTTAATTCATTTACAAGATCATATCCCAGCTGTCCCTTAACGCCAGTAACCAATATTTTCATAGCTTTCTTTCCTCGCTTCGCCAAAATGAGAGAATTCTTAACGGTTTCCGTACATCTTCTCATAATAATTCTGATACTCACCGGAAATAATGGTCTCCCACCATTCCTTGTGCTCCAGATACCACTGGATCGTCTTCTTAATGCCATCTGCAAATTTCGTCTCCGGCAGCCAGCCAAGCTCCCTGTGAATCTTGGTGGGGTCAATGGCATAGCGCATATCATGTCCCTTTCGGTCGGTCACATAGGTGATCAGGCTTTCCGGCTTCCCCAGCTCCTTACAGATGATCTTAACAATGTCGATATTTTTCATCTCATTATGACCGCCGATATTATAAACCTCTCCGACCCTGCCGTTATGGATGATTAAATCAATGGCCTTGCAGTGATCTTCCACATACAGCCAGTCCCGGACATTTTCCCCCTTGCCGTAAACTGGGAGAGGCTTGTCATTCAGCGCATTGGCGATCATCAGGGGAATCAGCTTCTCCGGGAAATGATAAGGTCCGTAATTATTAGAGCAGCGGCTGATGGTAACCGGAAGCCCATAAGTCCGGTGGTAAGCCAGCACCAGGAGATCTGCGCCAGCCTTGGAGGAGCTGTAAGGGCTGCTGGTGTGGATGGGCGTCTCCTCTGTGAAGAATAAGTCCGGCTGGTCCAGGGGCAAATCCCCATACACCTCGTCGGTGGAAACCTGGTGATAACGGGTAATGCCGTATTTGCGGCAGGCATCCATAAGAACCGCAGTTCCCTTAATGTTCGTGTCTAAAAATACCTCGGGATTTTCAATGGAGCGATCCACATGGCTTTCAGCGGCAAAATTTACCACCATATCCGGATGCTCCTCTTCAAATAAACGGTAAACCGCTTCCCAGTCTGTGATGCTGTCTTTCACAAAGCGAAAATTCGGACGCTCCATCACAGGAGCCAGGGTAGATAAATTCCCGGCATAGGTTAAGCAGTCCAGGCAGATGATGCGGTAATCCGGGTATTTGTCTAGCATGTGGAAAATGAAATTGCTTCCGATGAATCCGGCTCCGCCGGTAACAATGATGGTCATAGTGGGTCTCCTTTTCTTTATAAATTTGTTGTTTACTTTAGTCTCGGTGATCGCGAAGGTCTGGGGGATCGCTGGCTGAGTGGGTGTCGCAGTCCGTTAGAATTCGCTGGCCAAGTGGGTGTCGTTACCCGTTAGGATTCGCTAGTCAAGTATGTGTCGCAATCCGTTAGGATTCGCTGGCTAAGTGGGTGTCGCTACCCGTTGGGGAATCCAAGCTTTCGGGGTATGGGTGCAGGCGCATATTCGCCAGGAAGCTACGCGCCCCAGCAGCCGTGTCCCAACGTCACCGCGCTCTCGCTCCGCCGAAAGCGTAGCGGTGCGTAAGG
>CATOJE010000055.1 GCA_951800145.1 uncultured Lachnospiraceae bacterium
GCGAAGATGAGACAATATCTTAAGCTACTATTTTTGTTTGCATCAGGAGGCCTTTTATATAACCTTCTGGAGCTGTTTTACCGGGGGTGGACACACTGGACAATGTTTTTCCTAGGCGGGTTGTGTTTTGTCGCTCTAGGGGCAATTAACGAGGTTATACCATGGGATATGCCTTTATGGCAGCAGGTAATCATCGGGGCCGGCATCATAACTACCCTGGAATTCATAATCGGCTGCATCGTCAACCTGTGGCTGGGCTGGGGCGTGTGGGATTATAGCAGCATCCCAGGCAACCTATTGGGTCAGATATGTCCACAGTACTTTGGTCTGTGGCTGCTGGTAGCGCTGGTGGGGATCATTCTGGACGATTGTTTACGGTATTGGATGTTTGATGAGGAGAAACCACATTACAAATTAATCTAAAAAGGAAAGGTGAAAGAAAATGAAGTTCGATTTTATTGATACTTATAATGCTGCTGTAGGGGTGGTTGTGGCAATATTGTCTGCTATGTTTGGAGTGTACTGGTACTTGTTCGCAGGATACTTAATCTTAAATATCCTTGACTGGGGGACTGGCTGGTATAAGGCCAGGAAGAAAAAGCAGGAATCCAGCTATGTAGGGCTAAAGGGGATTGTAAAGAAAACAGGCTACTGGGTGATTATCCTGGTAGCTTTTTTAGTGCCTGCTCTCTTTATACATCTGGGGCAGGACTTGCTGGGCATCGACCTTAGATTTCTGACATTGTTGGGATGGTTCACACTTGCGGCACTGTTGGTTAATGAAGTCCGGAGCATCCTGGAAAACCTGGTGGAATGTGGTTATAGAGTGCCGGATTTTCTTATCCGGGGGCTGGCTATAACTGAAAAGTTAATCCATGCAGGAATTGATATTCAGGATCAGGATTTTCCAAATAAATTGGACAAAAAGATGATGAAAAAATGGAATTATTACGGCAAGGGGGATGGGGTTGATGAAAAATAAAATCAGGATATTTGCGTTAATTTTGTGCATTTCTTTTTTGATTGCTGGGTGCAGTGAAGCCGATAAGGTAAACGCTAACATTTCGCAGCAGGCAAATTATTTTGAGTGTGAGCGAAAAATTACTGTTTACAACGCCCGGACGGACATGGTTATCCTGGAAGCTGAAGGATACATGTCAATTTCCAACAATGATAGCGGTGAATTAGTGTGCACGGTAAAAACCGGCCCCAGCGAGTATAAGAAGAATTATATCTACCTGAACGAATATACGATGTATGTGGTAGAGGATATTACAGGGACGCATACAGATCCATACCATTATAAAATGTATTTCCATACGGCACTCCCGGTTTCGGTGGAGACAAGGCCATAAGGATAAACAATAACATAGCTTTCTGGCCTGGGAATTTTCCTGGGCCTTTTTGATTGGAGGAAAAATTTATGGGAGCAGTAGAACAGTTAATCCATGTCGCTTTACAGGAAATAGGCTACCTGGAGAAGAAATCTAATAGCCAGTTAGACAGTAAGGAAGCCAATGCCGGCGGCAACAATTACACCAAATATGCCAGGGATCTTTATCCAGCCCTGCAGGGACAAGCTTGGTGCGATATGTTCGTTGATTGGTGCTTTGTCCAGGCGTTCGGAAAAGTAAAGGCACAGCAGCTTATCGGCGGCGGTTTCAGTGCTTATACACCGACATCGGCCCAGTATTATAAAAACCAGGGCAGATATCATAAAACCAATCCGCAGCCCGGGGATCAGATCTTTTTCCGGAACAGCCAAAGGATATGCCACACTGGGATCGTAGAAAAGGTGGCATCAGGCAAGGTTTACACTATCGAGGGCAATACCAGTGCAGGAAGCGCTGTAATCCCCAATGGCGGCGCTGTGTGCCGTAAAGGGTATCCGCTTACCGCTGCCAGCATCGATGGCTATGGCCGGCCTGATTGGAGTTTGGTGGAGTCTCCAAAATATAACGTCGGCTGGTATCTGGATGCAAATGGCTGGTGGTATGCCGATACGGCTAATACATACTTAAAGTCCTGCTGGAGAGCCATAAACGGTCACAAGTACTATTTTAATCAGGACGGCTATGCGGTTAAGGATTGGCAGGAGATAGACGGCAAGTGGTACTATTTTGAGCCCCGGGCCGGCCATCCGCTGGAATGTGCCCTTTATGTGTCAGATTTAGACGGGGCGCAGGATATCGGAGAATTTTAAATACCTGCAAAGTACAAAATGATTGAAATTTGTCGATTTGTGTGGTAGCATTTTTATGGATGCTACCATAACGGTAGGCGGTTGGCCCTCTCCGGAGGGACTGGACCCTCCGATTACATAGAAATCTGCCCTGTGCGGAAATCTCGGAAAGGAGGGCTGAGCCATATGGATATTTTGGGACTTATTGCAGTGTTGAGCTTTGGCTTGACCTGTTTCGGAATCGGATATACCTTTGGTAAAGATAGTAACAAGACACAGAAGTAGCCGCCCCGGTCTGAGAAACTGAGCGGCTTTTCTGTTCAACATTATCGGGCCAACCGTCTATCGGTAGCGCCTAAAGGGTGTCTGTTACCAGCAGATGCCCTTTTCTACATTAAATAGTATCCCAAACTGGTAGAAAAGTCAATGGATTTTCGATTGGAATTATTTAACATTATGTACCATTTGCTCAATCTGCCTGGCAAGATAAAGCCCATCCGCGACTCCAAAGAGGTAAAGCCCCTCCTGCTCATCACCGCTACTGCAAGCGATACAATCTAAGTACGTATAAAAGGCCGCCTGAAGCGACTCCGATTCCCGAGAGTCCGCAACGGTATCTTTTATAAGCCGCAGAAATTCATCGCTTCTTTTAGCGTCTTCTCTCCCTCTGGTTATATTATCCTTTAGATATGCAGATGCTCTCTCTTGTATTACTAGATCTATTAATTCCTTAAATTCCATAGTTGCCCTCCTAATCGTGTTGCATTTCGTGTTGCATAACATCAAAAATATTGCTAAAATCGATGCAAAAACACAAAAATCCAAACAAATACATTTAGCTAAGATCCTTATATAATCAGGGTTTCCTATAAAATCAAGGGTTTTTAAAGATGGAATAAAACCAGTTCAAATCTGGTTGTCGCCTCTGAAAAGTCCTTGAAAATCAAGGACTTTTTTATTTATTCTTGTATGCAAATGTATGCTTCCTTCAATCTATGCGTAGTGATACGTTTCTCTGTTCTGATGAAGAAAAATCAGTGCTACGATCATGGTGATTAGCTCTGCTATCGGTACTGCAAGCCATACACCGGTTACTCCCAAAAGATTAGGCAATGTAAGCAGAAGCACTGTAATCAATCCGAAGGTCCGCAAAAATGATAAAATTGCTGACAGCTTCCCATTTGATAATGCTGTAAATGTGGCAGAGGTAAAAATATTCAGCCCACAAAACAGAAAACTAAAAGGAAAAATCAAAAATCCATTTCGTGCAATTTCATAAACCGGCGTTCCCATTTCCGCAAAAATACCAACCACTGGTGAACCAAAAATAAAAGCGATTGCAAAAACAGAGATAGAAACAAAGACAATGAACCACATACAAATAGAAAATACATTCTTTAGCTGTTTTTCATCCTGCTTTCCATAGTTATAGCTGATAACAGGGGCTACTCCCATAGAAAAGCCTATGTAAAGAGCACTCAATAAAAACTGCGTGTAAATAATGATTGTGATTGCCGCAACGCCATTTTCTCCGAGCAGCTTCATCATAATCTGATTAAAAAGGAATGTTGTAACCGCTGTTGCCGCCTGACTTACCATTTCCGAAAAACCATTGATACAGCTTTCTGCCAATACGGAGAAATCTATGACTGGCTTCTTAAAATGCAGTGTATTTTTCTTTAAGGAAAAGAACCATAATCCGATTACTGCTGGTATCATATAGCCAATGCCTGTACCAAACGCCGCCCCTTTAATGCCCATGTGAAGCCGCGCCATAAAAATATAGTCCAATAGAATATTAGCGATTCCCGCGCTTACACCAAGCACCATACCCATTCCGGGGCGTCCTGCTGTTACGATTAGGTTTTGAAAAAGTACTTGCAGGATGCTTGCGGGCGTGAATAACAGCAGGATAAAAAGATATTCTTTACAGTATGGAAATAGCATACTGCTCGCTCCAAGCCCCCAGACAATCCTGTCAATAAAAACGATTCCCAAGACTGCGATCAATAAACCTAAAAAAATACCTGCTGAGATAATCAGTGTAAAATCTCGAGCTGCCCTTGGAGATTCTCCTGCTCCCATTTTGCGGGCTACAATCGCGCTCCCTCCTGCTGCAAGCATAGTTCCAAGACCGACAATCAGATTGATAACAGGGCAGACAATATTCAATGCCGAAAGCGCATTTGTACCTACAAACCGTGCTACAAAAATTGTGTCAACGACAGTATACAGCCCCATGAACATCATCATTAAAATTGTCGGGAACGCAAATTTTAGCAATGATTTCATTGTAAAGCTTTGCGATAGCGGATTTAAGTTATTCATTTTCCTTGCCCTCCGATTTTTCTTTCTGAAGAATAAACCGCTGTGTCGGATAGCCAAACTCGATTAATAATTCTGCTTCGGCAAAGCCAAGACTTCCCCATACCTCCCGATAGCCTGTGTCTGCTTTGTCTCCTGCCCTGAAAGTCGTCACGCTAATCTGTGCGGAACGCGCAAGCTCATATAATGCCTTTTCACAAAACGCTTTTGCTATCCCCTTTTTCCGATACTGCGGGTGTACCCCAAAGAAATCAATGCTCCCCGTCACTTCATGAAATGCCATAATCCCGATTGCCGTATCCCCGTCTTTCAAAATCAGTGCCCGCTTATTTTTAATATACTCTTGTAACTGTTCAAGATACTGCTTCTCATTCAAGTGTGGAAAACCGTCAATCACAAGATGAACCAGTTGGATCCATTTTGGTATATCTTCCTGTGTTGCAAAGACAATTTTATCTTGCCA
The DNA here is from genome assembly GCA_951800145.1 of uncultured Lachnospiraceae bacterium. Taxonomy (GTDB): domain Bacteria; phylum Bacillota; class Clostridia; order Lachnospirales; family Lachnospiraceae; genus Caccovicinus. The sequence continues at coordinate 4,971 of CATOJE010000055.1, forward strand.
ATTTTTCTCCTCTAAATTTGTAGGATTTTCATTCAAAACATATTTTAGCTGCAATGGATAAAATTCTTCCTCCGCCCTGTACTGGTTAGGAGTTTTTTTATACATAGCTTTGAAGATATCTGTAAATGACTGCTGGCTTTCATATCCGGCAGAAAGCGCGATTTCGAGGATTGGCCTGTCGGAAAGTACGAGCAGCTTTGCGGCTTCGGTCAACTGGCGACGCTGTACATAATCGTGGATTGTCAACCCTACTGTACCTGTGAACATTCGGTGTAAATGATATTTTGAATAATGTACAGCCTTTGCCACTGCTTCCAAGTCCAGTTTTTCGTGCAGATGGCTTTCGATATAGTCGATTGCCGCCATTACATTTTTGATATTCTCCGGCATTGCAGCCTCCTCCTTTCTCTCTGCATTATAGCAGGATATTCCACTTCGTTTTTCATATATCTTGCGATTTTAAGGGTAAGTATTTACCAGTATACAACACTACACTCCCATAGGAAAGATATTTAGTCAGATTTACGGAAACCGTCAAACCGCCCAATGATAAACAGGGATAAGTGCGCTATAATAAAGTTAGCGCTACTGTTTGGCGGGCGTTCATTTCAGGAGGAATGCTCTTTCTAACCCCAACTGAAGCGGCAGGCGCATAGGGCTTGGTTTGTGTTACAATAATGTATCGAAAGAGATATTGTTAAGGAGGCGCTTCATATAGATTTATGGTAAGTAAACCATCGCAGCAGACCGTGTTAATTCGTACCAATAGTGATTTTTCTGTGAAGCATAAAGTAACCTATGGGCCAGAAGAGCAAATTTATCAAACCCATAATCAATTCGATATTATATTTATTATGACGGAGAATACTTCTTGCCATATTAATGAAAAGAACTGGAAAATACCAGAACACAGCTTACTTTTGTTTAATAACATGAATCCCCATAAAATTGTTATTCCCGCCGGAGAACGGTTTGAGCGGTATATTCTTTCGTTTAAACCGGAATATATAGAATCTCTCTCGTCAAAGGATACAGATCTTTTGGAGTGCTTTTTCTTTCGGCCTTTTTCAAATCCCTATATTCTTCCCCTTACCTCCTTACAAATTACAGAATGCCTTTCTTACCTGAACCAGATTATGGCTTGTAATGAATTATCAGGTAAGCGGAAATATGGATATGATTTGAAGAACAAATTTCTTTTGGGGAACTTGCTGATTTTTATTAATAGTGCCTACCGGGAATATCACGGCTTTCATTCGCTGAAGGTTAATGCATCCTATAGTTTGATTTATTCTATTATTAATCATATCCATACCCATTTAGGCGACGAATTATCCCTGGATTCCCTTTCGGCAGAATTTTTTATGAATAAATATCATTTATGCAAGGTATTTAAAACAGTGACGGATTTTTCGCCGAATCAATATATTATTAACTGCCGGATTATGAAAGCAAAGGAGCTTCTTTCCCAGAATGTTTCAGTGGATATGGTATGCGGCCTTGTAGGTTATAAAAATCTGTCTCATTTTAGCCGTATTTTTAAGCAGTATACAGGGCTGAGCCCAAAGCAATATGCAAAGTTTAAGCAGGTGGATGCGATTCGTCCTTAAGCTTTTTTATGCCCGGAAGCGTAGCCCTGACAGAGTGTGGATTTTACTGCTTTACTCGCCGATTTCCGAATCAGTGCCTTCCGCAGGATAGAAAAATACAGATTTATGTACAAAATTTGCAGCAGCTCCCGGAGAACCGGTTAGCTGGATAAAATGCTTTACGGCTTTTTTGCAAACCTGTTCCACCTGGATCATGGATGTCAGGTAATCTAAATCTGGGGTATCGCTTAACTGTTTTTTAAGATAATCCCGACACTGATTAAAGATTTCGGTTGCAATGTTTACCTTATTGATTCCAGCAGCTACTGCCTGTTTAATATTTTCATCGCCAGAACCAGATCCCCCGTGAAGTGCCAGAGGTATATTCACGGCTGCTTTTACCCGTCGGATTACTTCAAAGTTAATGGTTGGGATGAAGCCTCTTGGGTAATTGCCATGGGCAGTGCCACAGGCGATTGCAAGACTGTCCACCTGTGTCTCCTTTACAAAACGGATAGCCTCCTCTGGCTTTGTGTACAGGGACTGGTCACAGCCATCCAGGGATGCGGCAAGCCCTACATGTCCCAATTCCCCTTCCACAGCCAATCCCTGAGGGTGGCACAGCTCCACGATTTTTCTGGTTCGCTTGATATTTTCGTTGATTTCGTAGGTGGAAGCATCGATCATAATGGATGAAAAGCCCTGCCGGTATGCCCAGGTAATCTTTTTCCAATCCCTTCCGTGATCCAGAAGGAGAGCTACCGGAACCTTGGTTTCCTGAGCTAATGTCCGGATCATGGGCACCATTAATTCCGGGCGGGCATGGCGGGTGATCTGCATCTGCCCCATAAGTATAATAATCGGCGCCTGCATCTCATCGGCCGCTGCGATGGCGCCCCGTGCTAATTCCAGATTAAAGGCAGAAGCTGCCAGAACAGCATAATGATTCTGATTAGCATCATCTAATATGGTTTTAATATCCGTATACATAGATTTTCCTTTCTACATTTTTATAACGGTTTTTACTGCTTCTTGCTTTTGGAAGACCGCATATTCCAGCGCTGCCTGAATTTCGGTAAAGTCAAAGTAATTGGTCACAATCTGTTTTGTATCTACTTGTCCTTTTTGACATAGCTCAATGGCAGGCGGATACAGATTTCGATACCGAAATACGCCGATAATGTCAACTTCCTTTGCATTCGTCTGAAAGAAGTTAAATGGGGTCTCCCCGAAGATATTTCCTACCATAACAATCTTTCCGCCTCGCTTCACCAGAGCGGGCGTCATACCTGCAGCAGCCTGGCTGCCAGTGGATTCGAAGACCACATCGAATCCGGCGCCGCCTGTAATCGCAGACGCCTGAGCAATGAGATTTTCCGAGGCAGTATGGATGGTATATTCGGCGCCGATTTTATTTGCCATGGCTAACTGGTTGGAGTATAAATCTGCCACAGCAATTTTTCGGATGCCCCTGGCCAGGCAGGCCTCCAGTGTCATCAGACCAATACAGCCAGCGCCCAGAATCAGTGCACTTTGACCCAGCTGAATACCTGCCCGTCCGGCTGCGTGCATTCCAACCACAAGAGGCTCCAGCAGTGCGCCTTCAATGGTATCCATGGAATCTGGAAGTTTGTATGTCCATCTGGCCGGATGGCTGACATATTTACTGAAGGCTCCGTTCAGCCATGGCCTGGCACCTAAGAAGTGTACATTAGGACATATGTTATATCTTCCGGAACGGCAAAATTCACAGGTCCCGCAGGGAACCCCAGGCTCCAGTGCAACTAGATCACCCGGCATCAGGCCTGTAACCTGCTTCCCGGTTTCTACTACACGGCCGGCACACTCATGCCCTAAGATGACAGGAAGCCGGATATCCTTTACTGCATGATAAGGATCTTCAAAAATGTGCATATCACTTCCGCAAATTCCAATGTGATTTATTTCAACTAAGACATCGGTGTCGGAAACGTTCGGCATTTCACAAGTCTTGATTTCCAGCTTTTGCTTTCCAGTTAAAAAAGCCGCTTGATTTTTCATAGGATCACCCCTTTACGGAGCCGGCAGTTAAGCCAGCTACAAGATTTTTTTGAACAAGCATAAACATGATGACAACCGGCACCATGGCAGCAACTGCGCCGGCTGAGATAATATCCCAGCGGAGGTCATACTCGCCGACCAAGGACGCCAGAGAGATGGGAAGTGTGCGATTTTCTGATGTAGTAAACATCACTGCAAACAGGTATTCATTCCAGGAATTAATGAATACGTAGGTTCCTGTGGCGATGAGTCCAGGCTTTAACAGCGGCGCTACGATAAAATATAGGAGCTGCGGTACACTGGCGCCGTCTATTTTCCCGGATTCCTCCAGCTCTATGGGTATCCCTTTGATATAAGAGGTTAAAAGCCAAATGCTGAATGGAATAGTAAAGGTGCAGTAGGAGATTACCAGTGCGGCCGGCGATCCAATGAGCTTTAGCTTATTAAAGCTCACAAACAGCGGCGTCAGGTATAAACATCCGGGAAACATATATAAAAGCAGGATTCCGCTTAAGGCAATCGGCTTACCTGGGAAGTCATATCTGGCAAATGCGTATGCGGCCATGGAGGAGACCACCATGGAAATACAGCTGGTAGTGGCTGCGATCCAGATGCTTTGCAGCATGCTGGCAAAAAAATCGGTATTAAAAAACAGAGTGGAATAATTTTCAAGGGTGGCAGCCTGGGGCAGGATTTTAATGCTTGTTGTATATAACTCATCGGTTGGTTTAATTGAAGTGAGAAAGGTCCAAATATATGGGAACATAACAAAGCATATGAGAACAGATAGGGGGAGATACAGGATAGCTTTGCGCAGCTGCTTCTTACGTTTCATTCATAGTCCCCTCCTCTTGTAAATTTTAAATAAATAGCCATGAAAGCAATCATAAATAAAGTTCCGTAAATAGCTATGGTAGAGCCCTGCCCAAAGTCAAGAGACTTTTGGGCCCGGATATATGCGATCAGTGATACGGTCATAGAACTATGCCCGGGCCCGCCTCCTGTCATCAGATATAAAACTTCCACATTATTAAACACCCAGATGATCCGCAGCATACAAGTGGTTACGATGGTTGGCATGATTTGAGGCAGAGTAATGTAGATAAACTTCTGCCAGCTTCCGGCTCCGCTGATTTCCGCAGCTTCATAAAGGTCAGATGGGATGACTTGCAGGGCGGCAAGGATCATTATGGCAAAAAAGGGAAGCCCCTGCCATACCATGGTTACAATTTGGCTGTACAGGGCAGTTTTGTCAGAACCCAGCCAGGGAATGCCCTGGTCTAATAATCCAAGGGAGATAAGGCATTTATTTAAAATTCCAAAATTTCCATTATATATCCACACCCACATCAGGGCGATCACCACCCCGGGGGTAACCCAGGGCATCAGTGTGATCGAGCGAACAATTCCCCGGCCATGAAAGGGGGTGTTCAGAAGCATTGCCAGCCCTAATCCCAGCAAGAGCTGGAAGGATACTGTGATGACCACCCACTTGACCGTATTTCCTAAGGAAGCGATAAAGGCCTCATTTTGCCATATGGCGACATAATTTTGAAGTCCCACAAAACGGCGGTTTGCAAAATCGGTTAACTTATAATATTGAAAGCTGAGGCTAATCGCATGGCAGATTGGATAAATAATGACGCCCACCACCAGCAGCAAGGCTGGTGCAAGTAAAATAAGTGGAACATACCTATCTGATTTTTTTCGCATTTTAATATTCTCCGTCTAAACACTTATCAAGCTCTTCATAAAGTACCTCCTTTTATTGTGAAATTAATGGTTACAGCTCTTTTAAGGAACAAAGTCCGCTGATGGTGTCATAGGTTTGAATACACATGGAGGCCGCCCAGGCGGCGATTCCTAAGGCCGTCTTTGCATTATCCCCATGGAGAAACGAGGATAAAAATCCGGCAATCGCAATATCTCCTGCCCCGGTCCTGGATAAAATCTGCTTTACCTTTACCGGCTTTTGCCAGATACGTTTTCCATACCAGCCATCTAAATGGCTCGGAGCGGCCTTGCCGATATGCTTCCAGGATTCCTTGGCAGCAGTTCGTAAATACATTCCCTCATGGCCGCACTTTAAGAGGATTACCGGGCTTCCGAATTCTAATAATTCATCTGCCAGCGTTTCTGCCATTTCCTTTACCTGAATATAATCTAGCAGATTGTTTGACCCGATTGTCTGGGCCATTTTGATGTAATCCTCCCGGTGAAGGCAGAAAATGCTTTCCTCTAAACTTGGTAAGAACAAATCAACATAAGGAAGGATTCTTTCTAAAATTGGCTTCCAGTTTACCTTCCCTAAAAATGTTTTCAGGTCTGGAAGGCTCATATCCAGAGAAACGGTGATTCCCTTTGACTTTACATTTTTTAGTAAATTCTCCAGCTCCTCTCCTTCATTTTCCACCAGGTACTCCATACTGGGCGGATACCCAAAATGAAACAGATGAACACCGTCCAGCATCTGGTCTGTAATGTCGGCAGCCTTAAACAGCTGAGAGGCGCCGCGGCTGTGGAGCGTCATCTTATCCTTATCCGGAAGAGCCACTGCAACAGAGCAGGAGGACTGGATTCCCATCATTTCAATTAAAGTAAAATCCACATCATAGCGCTGAAGCATCTCCCGGACAATCTCGCCCACAGAATCATCGCCGATTTTACTAACAAGACGCACATCGCAGCCTAATTTTTTTAAGCCCAGGCCAGTATTTCCTACTTCTCCGCCTAAGTAGATATGGGTGCGGGAGCACTCGGTCTGCTTCCCCTCGCTTAAAAAAACATTTGGAACAGGTTCTTCTTTTGGGATATATACCTCCGGCACGATATCTAATACGATGGATCCGGCTACCAGTATTTTTTTATGATCCACAGGCATCCCCTCCTTTCTAAAATTGTGTAGTCTGCATATATTTTTGGCGTCCCTTGCTGGTAATATAGACATAGTACCCTATCCGGCCAGCCGATTTTTTTCTATTCAGTTATATTTTTTTGCGTTTCTTGACATTTATACCAGTATGTTTGACGCATTTGAGCAAAGAAAAACGCACCGGTTGACCGGTGCGTTAGCAAATGATCTTTAAGGTTTCTCTTTTTTTCTATGCTCTCCCACAAGAAATATAAAAAATTGCTGTGGGATTTCGAATACAAAAACAATTCCAAGAACAATGGCAGCGGCATTTTTTACTGCATCGTAGCCGGTTTCCAGAGCCATCCGAAGCTGGTCTGTTACAATGTAATAAGCAGTCCAGTACACACCGGCACCTGGAACCAGCGGAAAGATGCCGGAAATTAAAAAGACAGTTGCAGGGCAGTGCTTCCACACAGCAGTCAGCCGGGAGAGAAAGATAACAACCATTGTGGCGGCCAGGGAGGCAGCAGCAGCACCGCTGAACAAAGAGGCCGCACGGTAGACGGCCCAGCCGGTACCGCCGATGATTCCGCAGTAGGGGTAGAAGCGGCGCGGCACATCAAACAGCACGGAAAAGGCGATGGTGCCAGCCATGGCGGCTGTAATTTCCAGTAATAGTTCTGTCATGGCAGTAATTTACCTCCTGTGATCCGGCTAAGACATGAAATCCCCATACCCACGCCGATGGCAATGCAGAAAAAGACCAGGAGGGCATCCAGCATACGGACAGAGCCGGAGATGTAATCTCCATCTGCCACATCATGGATCGCATTTGTAAATGCCACGCCAGGTATGAGGGGCATGATGGAACCGATAATCATAAAGTTTAAGTGGCTTCCCAGCCCGGCAAAGTGCATTAACCCGCACAGCAGTGTAACCAGTGCGCCGCCTCCGATATTGGTCACGATTTTGGATAGGTGGGGGGCGCCCATAAATAAGACAAACCAGTATAGTGCCACACCAGCCAGAAAGGCGGACAGGCTGTCGCCGGCATTTCCTCCAAATAAAAGGCAGAAAGCACCGCTGCCCACGCCAGAGGCCAGGATCTGAGTCCGTCTGCGCTTCCCTGGCATGGCCTTGATGGATTCCAGGGCCATGGATGCCTCTTCGATGGTATAGTATCCTGCCTCGATTTCCCGGGACAGCTGGTTAACCGCCGCAACCTTATTGAGATGGGTGCCGCTGACCGGGATATGCTGAACCTTTGCGAAAAATTTTTCCTGTTCACTTCCTCCGGTTATGAAAATACCATTGCTTAAAACAAAGGCATTTTCCGACTGAACGCCATAGTGCAGGCAGATTCGCCGGATGGTTTCCTCCACCCGGAAGATTTCCGCGCCGTTTTCTAAAAGGATATGCCCTGCCAGAAGGGCGGTTTCCATAACCTTTTTATTATCCTGATCCAGTGATTCCATTTTTCCTCCGTTACAGCTTCATATCCCGTATATAGAAGGCAACCTGATAAGGGAACAGATCCTCTGCAGTCTTTAAGTCATTGTCCAAGATCTTTTTTATGTTTTGGATCCGGTAATTAACCGTGTTCCGATGGGTGTAGGTGGCCTCCGCTACGCCGATCAGGCTGCGGTCATTTTCGATGTAGCTGCGCAGCGTCTCCAGATAATTTGAGCGGTGGCGTTCATCGTACTCCTTCAGCGGCCCCAGCATCTGAGTTTCATAGCTTTTCAGGATAGCGGTGTCGTCTGAGGCAAAAAGTATCTTAAAGAAGCCCATCTCGTCAAAATTAATCACCTTTTGTTTTGTCTGGAACGCCATCTTTGCGGCGATGCGGGAGCGCCGGAAGGCGGTGCGCAGATTCTGTATGCCGGATACCTGCGGCCCGATCCCAAGGCTCAGCTTCTTATTCTGCAGAAAGTAGGAAAACTGATTTAGTATCTGGGCCACCAGCTCGTCGGCAGCTTCGCTGGGAAAATTATTAACCATGAGTGCGTAAAAGTCATCAAATTCAATGATCAGATAGGGAATGTGAATCTTTTTTCCATCCTGCCAGAGCCCGAAGATATTTTCCAGCTTCAGTATGGCACGGAGAAAGGCGGATGTCTCCTCCACGCCGTAGCTGATGCGGATGCAGAAGATGCGGAAGGTGCCCTCCGCATCGAACCGGGGCTGGATCTGGGAGAGAAAGCTATCGGTGATCTCCCTGCCCTTCATAATGTTTTTAAAGAGGATGCCTACCTCCCGGTCCTTCTGATCCCGGCGCATGATCCGCATGCAGTAGTCCTGGATCACTCTTGTCATGGGGATCTCCCAGGGCATTACCAGGATAGGAAAATCATGGGCATCGCACCATGCAATTACATCCGGAGGGATTTCGTGGATGTACATCCCGATATTAATAATGATTCCGGTGCAGTCATTCTTTTTCATGGCAGAGATGAGCTGAAGGAGCCAGTTTTTTTCTTTGGCCTTAATGCCGGTGGTAACAGCCAGCTCCTGACCGCTAAAGCGGCTGACGATGGTTTCATCCTCCAGCATATGAACCCATCCAACCACATGATCCATGCCATTTCTGCCGGCGAGAAGCTGCAGCTTATACAACTCGTGGGTCTTTTCGTAAATTTCCCGGAAGCGGACTGCCATAGACTCTTCTCCCTTCTATCAATTATGTGCTGAGAATACATATTTTTCGTTTACTTTCAGATTAGCAGATTATGGACAAAATGTCCAGCATTGATTATGATAAAAGTACAAGAAATGAACGGAACGCTTTAAAAATTATTCAGTCTGGAGGTGTGATTATGAACGGTAAGGAAATGGGATATGCATTTAATATGTTTGGTTATTGGGACAGCCAGCCCTGTCCGCAGTGGATGTACAGAGAACAGTTTTATAATTGCGAGAATTTTTCCGCAGTAATCGCAAGAGGCGGCTTCAGTCTGGATCGGCTGTTCAGCCGCATGAGACGCATGACTGGAGATCGTATTTAAAATACAAAATACTGTAATTTTATAAAAGGTCATTCATTGTGAGAAATTAGCTCTGCCGATTCCCCAAAACGGGAAAAGGCAGAGCTTTTTATGTACACTCAGGCGTTCGACCCACAGGAAATCCGATATTTTTCCCCATCACCTTGACATAAAGGATAGTGAAAGGTATAGTGAAAATATGAAAAGAAATTAAAGGAGCGGTAAGAAAGACATTGATTGAACGAATTAAAAATGAACCAGCAGAGCCAGAGGACAGCATGAGGGCCTGGTATCTGAAGCAGGATGAAAAATGGAAAAGCCGCAGACTTTGGGAGCAGTGCTTTTATGAAGATTCTGCCCGCTTTATAAAATATTATTATGAGGAGAAATGCCGGGATAATCAGATCCTTGTCTTGGCGGAAAAGGGGGGAACGGAGCTTATCTCCATGATTCACCGGAACCCTTACCGGATGTACTGGAAGGGAACAGAATATACGCTGGATTACATTGTAGGCGTTGCCACAGCGTTTGGATGGCGGCACCGGGGATGTATGAGAAGGCTTCTGAACCGGGTATTTTCCGATCAATACCAGGAGCGGATGCCCTTTACCTTTCTCATGCCGGCGGATCCCGGGATCTATCAGCCCTTCGGATTTACTTATGTGTATGATCGGCAGCAGCCGGCCCTCACCAGGGAAGGAGAGTCCCTTTCCCGACTGCCGGTGATGGAGATGCAGGATGCGGTGACTGCTGGAATTTGGATGAATCAGTGGATGCACAGGCGGTATTCTCTTTTTGCCATTCGGGATGAGGCGTATATAGTCCGCTTAATGAAGGAGATAAAAAGCGAATATGGAAGCCTGGACCTGATTCTGGACAGGAATCAAATCGTGGGGATGGAGTGTGTCTGGGGAAAAGGGAATCCGGAGCAGCGCTTCTTATATGCAGAGGAGAGGTATCTGGAGTTTGATGCCAGGAGCTATCCTTCTGTTATGGTGCGGATCATTAATCTGGAGGAATTTATGAAGAATATCCGGCTAAAGCCGGGAAAAGAAGAAGTCGCTGTCTGTATCGGGATTATCGACCGCCAGATAGGAAGGAACCATGGCCTGTTTGCCTGGCAGGTGACAGAGGAGGGCTCCATGCTGGAGCGGCTCAGTGAGGAGATTCCAGAGGGAGTATGGACGATGCCCATAGAGGGCCTGACCCAGTGGCTGATGGGGTATTGCAGCCTGGAACAATCAGAGGGCTATGGCCTTTGGGGCGGGATTCCGGATCGTGCCGGGCGGGAAATCTTAGGGGGAATCGATACGGATGAGAAGATATTTATTGATGAGGTGGTATAAAAGGGGAGGAAGGTTACATGGAAGGAACCAAGCAGTTAAGAGATTGGATCAGGGAAAGCAGTAATATTGTATTTTTCGGCGGGGCCGGGGTATCCACAGAAAGTGGAATTCCAGATTTTCGCAGCGTGGACGGGCTTTACAATCAGCAATATGACTATCCGCCGGAGACGATCATAAGCCACAGCTTTTACCTTCGGAAGCCGGAGGAATTTTACCGGTTCTATAAGGATCGGATGATTTTTACAGACGCGAAGCCTAACCGGGCCCATCTGGCCTTGCAGAAGCTGGAGGAGCTGGGGAAATTAAAGGCAGTGATCACGCAGAATATTGACGGGCTCCACCAGGCGGCGGGAAGTAAAGAGGTTCTGGAGCTTCACGGATCTGTGCACCGGAATTATTGTACCCGCTGCAACCGGTTTTACTCGCTGCAGGAGATTATGGAAATGAAGGGAGTGCCCAGATGCGCCTGCGGAGGGACGGTAAAGCCAGATGTGGTCCTTTACGAGGAGGGATTGGATCAGCACACCATAAATAAGGCGGTGCAGTACATCCGCCATGCAGATATGCTGATCATCGGGGGAACCTCTCTGGTGGTGTATCCGGCAGCCGGGCTGATCGACTATTATACTGGAAATAAGCTGGTATTGATTAATAAGTCTGTGACGCCGGTGGATGGCAGAGCGGATCTGGTTATCAGCGGAGCCATCGGGGAGGTGCTTGGCAGCACGGTGGAGGGTATAAAGGGATGAGAACGGATCTGGGAGAGCTTTGATATGGCAGAAAAGTTAAATTATGAAGTAGGGGATATTGTGACCTTAAAGAAGCCCCATCCCTGCGGAAGCAAGGAATGGGAGATTCTGCGGGTGGGGGCGGATTTCCGCTTAAGGTGTGCTGGCTGCGGCCATCAGATCATGGCAGCCAGGAAGCTGGTGGAGAAAAATACCAGAGGGCTGAAAAAAACGGAAAAAAGTTAAGAAAAACTGAAAAAAGTACTTGCATATTTTTTGAAATATTGGTAAACTGATTATCTGTGACATATTAAATTCCTTGCTCCTGCCACAAGGATTTGTGGAGCAAACAGGGGCCAGAGACCACAAGGAGGTAAAGCAAGATGAACAAGTATGAATTAGCAGTTGTTCTGAATGTGAAGCTGGAAGACGAAGAGAGAGCAGCAGCAATCGAGAAGGTGAAGGGTTACATTACCCGTTTCGGCGGTACGGTAACCAATGTAGATGAGTGGGGTAAGAAGAGATTAGCTTACGAAATTCAGAAGATGAAGGAAGCTTACTATTACTTCATTCAGTTTGAAGGCGATTCTGACTGTCCTAATGAAGTAGAGGCTCACATTCGTATTATGGAACCAGTTATCCGCTACTTAGTTGTAAAGCAGGAAGCATAAGAGAAAGAGTGAGTGTATGAACAGAGTGATTCTTATGGGCAGGCTGACCAGAGACCCGGAAGTCAGATATTCCCAGGGCGAGCGCACCATGGCGATTGCCAGGTATACGCTGGCGGTGGACCGGAGGGGCCGGAGAAATCAGGATGGAAATGAGCAGACAGCAGACTTTATTCCCTGTGTGGCCTTTGACCGGGCAGGTGAGTTTGCAGAGAAGTATTTCCATCAGGGGATGCGGGTTTTGATATCCGGAAGGATTCAGACAGGCAGCTATGTGAACAGAGATGGTCAGAAAGTTTATACCACAGAGGTTATCATAGAGGATCAGGAGTTTGCCGACAGCAAAGGAGCTTCATCAGACATGAGCGGCTATAATAACAGCAGTTATCAGCAGCCTGCTCCGGCACCGGCCCAGAGACCGGCGCCCTCCAGCGCCATCGGCGACGGATTTATGAACATTCCAGATGGGGTCGAGGATGAGGGATTACCCTTTAATTAATGCTTTGTCTGTAAGGACAGGCCTATCCCGGCTCAGAGTATAACAAGACCGCGATGCGGTTCCAGAATATGAAGGAGGACACACCAATGGCATTCAATAAAGGTGATAGAACAGATGCTTCGAAGGTAAGAAGAGGCGGTGTGCGCAGAAGAAAAAAAGTCTGCGTATTCTGTGGAGATAAGAACGGCGTAATCGATTACAAGGATGTAAATAAGCTGAAACGCTATGTATCTGAGAGAGGGAAGATCCTTCCCCGCCGTATCACCGGTAACTGTGCAAAGCATCAGAGAGCACTGACTGTGGCAGTGAAGAGAGCACGCCATATCGCGCTGATGCCCTATACCTGCGATTAATGGCAGTAAACTGGCCCTGAACCCAGCGGTTCAGGGCCTTTTGACGATAGACTTGGCTTATCTTGTCTGAAGCTTACGAATAAAGTTTAAACAGCAGAGTATACTATGGAGAGAGCAATGTATTCATTTGATGATTTGATTCAGATCGTAGCCAGGCTGCGCGCAGAGGATGGCTGTCCTTGGGACAGGGAGCAGACCTTTGAGTCCTTAAAGAAATGCCTTGCTGATGAGGCGGAGGAGGTTTTCCAGGCAGTAGACAACCGGGACATGGAAAACCTGTGTGAGGAGCTGGGAGACGTGCTTTTACAGGTGATGCTGAATAGCCAGATTGCCAGTGAGATGAGCCTGTTTTCCATCAGCGAGGTAATCGACGGGCTGTGCAAAAAGATGATCCGCCGCCATCCCCATGTGTTCGGAGATGCGAAGGCAAAGACCCCGGAGGAAAGTCTGAAACTGTGGAATCAGATTAAGGCGCAGGAAAAAGCGGAGAAAGGGAAGAAAACAGAGCAAAAACCTTGACAAAAAGGAAAGAAACAGATATAAATGATAGGGTACACAATTTCAAAGCAGTGTCCTGGAGCGTTTCTTAAACTTACGTCCCGAGACCGCATTTGTAAATCAGGAGGAAAATGAATGAACAAGACGGAATTAATTGCAGCAGTAGCTGAGAGAGCAGAGATTTCGAAAAAGGATGCGGAGAAAGCATTAAAGGCTTTTACCGATGTGGTAACTGATGAACTGGTAAAGGGTGAAAAGGTACAGCTGGTTGGCTTTGGCACATTTGAGGTTACTGAGAGAGCAGAGCGGGAAGGAAGAAATCCCAAAAATGGCGAGCCTATGACCATCGCAGCTTCCAAGAACCCGAAATTCAAGGCTGGCAAGGCGTTAAAGGATATGGTGAATGCATAATCTATGAGACTGGATAAGTTTCTTAAGGTGTCCCGGCTGATCAAGCGCCGCACGGTGGCAAATGAAGCCTGTGATGCGGGACGTGTGCTGGTGAATGAAAAACCGGCGAAAGCATCCCTCAGCGTAAAGGAGGGGGATGTGATCGAGATACAGTTCGGGACCAAATCCGTCAAGGTAAGGGTTCTGGATGTACAGGAAACAGTAAAAAAAGACGAAGCAAAAGAGCTTTATGAATATCTGTAGTAAATGGATAGTCATATTTTTTGAAACCTTCTAATATACTGAATTAAGATTGGTATATCAGGAGGTTTTTTGCATGGAAGAAAGAGTGATGGGACGTCCCCACCGTCTGATGATGGAAGACCGGGGAAAGATGAGCATTACAGGAATCGTGGATGTTGTGTCGTTTGATGAGAACCAGGTTGTGCTGGATACGGATAAAGGGCTGCTGACCATAAAAGGAAAGGATCTGTGTGTCAGCCGGCTGACGCTGGACAAGGGAGAGGTGGATGTAGATGGACAGGCTGACAGCCTGGTGTACAGCTCTAATGAGGCCCTGCGCAAGGCTGGGGAATCCTTCCTCGTCCGGCTGTTTAAGTAGGCGCCTTATGAGTATGGTAAGCCGCGAGATACACAGTCAGGCTGTGCTGTTGGCAAGCTGTGTTGGCCTGGGGGCATGGCTGATGTTCTGCTATGATTTGCTTCGCACCTTTCGCCTGATTATCCCTCAGAAGAGCTGGGTTATTAGCCTGGAGGATCTTATATACTGGATCTATGTCAGTTTATCTGCCTTTTCTCTTCTTTACCGGCAGAATGACGGGGCTCTGCGCAGCTATGTGGTAGCAGGGATGTTCTTCGGGATGGCTGGCTATGACCGAATTATCAGCCAAAATGTGATGAGGCTATTGCAAAAAATCCTGGGAAGGATTAAAATAAAGTACAATAAGAGAAAGCACAGGCAAATGATAGTTCATTTAAAAAGCGGTGATAGAGATGAGAACAATGGTACGGCGCTCCCGCCTGAAAAAGCGGGACAAATGGGGGAACCGGATTGCCCTGATAGGGGTTACCCTGGTGGTGGCCAGCCTGGCAGTGGTGGTAAACTTAAAAAGCGCATCCTTAAAAGAAAAGGATCTGGCATATCAGATCCGGGAGGAGAGCCTTCTGGCCCAGAAGGAGGAGGAGGAGAAGAGGAAGTCTGAGCTGGAGGAGCGAAAGGTATATGTTCAGACGAAACAATATATCGAGGAAGTGGCAAAGGAGAAGCTTGGGCTGGTGAATCCAGATGAAATCCTGCTAAAACCCGTGGAAGGTCAGTAATGATTTCCCTTCAGTCTGCATATAATCTTTTTGAGTACGCAAAAGAGAATATGCGGACGGGAGGGATTTTTGTGTTATTTCAAAAAAGAAATCAGAAGCGTCTGGATATGGCGGACGTAAATGTATATACGGCAGCACGTCTGGGGGACATGGCTTCTTCGCTGAGGCGTCTGGCCCAATCCTTTTCAGATGAGATGGATGGCGGGCATTTGACCAGGGAGGATGGGGCGGCTGCTATGCAGACGGCAGCAGCCATGGTGTGCGGCAGCTGCAGCCGGTGCAACCTGTATCAGGATAGTGATCGGGAGGAGAGCTATTATCTGTATTATCTTCTTCGGGCCTTTGAGGTACATGGAGCAGTACGGATGGAGGACATGCCCCTGCTGTTTCGGCAGACCTGTTATCATAAAGAAAGATATTTAAATCAGCTGAATAAAAGTCTGGGGCGGGCGACCATGAACCTGTCCTGGAAAAATCGTTTTCTGGAGAGCCGGGACGCAGTGATCGTACAATTTCGTGAGCTGGCCGCTATTATCGAGGAATTTTCCCGGCAGATGGAGCATGCAGCAGATATTACCAGTGAGTGGGAGGGGATGGTAAAACGGGCGTTCCGCCGGCATCATATGCAGGTGGAAAAGATGTTGATTTTGGAGTATGAGAACCAACAGCGGGAGGCCTACCTGACTGTGAGGACTACTCATAATGCCTGCCTGACGGCGAAGGAGGCGGCTGGGATTCTGGGGGCAGCCATGGGAAAGCCCAGATGGAATCCAGCCAGAGACAGCAAAGCCATCGTCACCAGGCAGTCCTCCACCCTGCGCTTTGTGGAAGAAGGCAAATATCAGATGCTGTTTGGGATATCCAGAGTCCCGAAGTTCGGGGAAGCAGTCTCCGGAGACAATTATACCTTTTTTAAAAATCTGGAGGGACAGGTGATTATGAGCCTGGCAGACGGAATGGGAAGCGGCGAACGGGCAAATCAGGAGAGCGGGAAAATCATAGATCTGACAGAACAGCTGATTCAGGCCGGCTTCACAGCCAGATCCTCCTTAAAGCTGGTGAATACCGTGCTTTTGCTGGCTGGAAAGGAGCAGCATCCGGCGGCGGTGGATTTGGTTTGCGTGGATTTACATACGGGTATATTGGAAGCCATGAAGCTGGGCGCGGTGGCTTCCTTTGTGGTGGGCAGAGATGGGGTGGAGCTTTTAGATGCGGGAGATGTTCCGGTGGGGATATTAAACCCTATTGAGCCCGTATTACTGTCTAAAAAGCTGTGGGACGATGATCGGATTATCTTGGTCAGTGATGGAGTGCTGGACGCTCTTCCAGGGGAGGAGAAGGAGCAGGTATTAAAGGACTTTTTAAGCTCTCTTCCAGTGGGACGGCCTCAGGATATGGCAGAGCAGGTGATGGACTTCGCCCTGTCCTTCCAGGAGGGGGCAAGAGATGATATGACGGTGCTGACAGCGGGGATCTGGGAGCGCAAATAACATTTGCAATTCTGCCTGGATATAGTATATGATAGAGTCAGAGGGATCCATGTACCCATATAGAAAAGGAGCAGATGCCAATGAGAAAACAGGTGGAGGAGTTTATTCAGAAGCAGGAGCTGTTAAAGCAGGGCGAACAGGTAATCGCCGCGGTGTCTGGAGGTGCGGATTCGATCTGCCTTCTGTATGTATTGATTCAAATGCGGGAAGACTGGGATTTAGAGCTGCAGGCGGTCCACGTGAATCACGGACTGCGGGGGGAAGAGGCAGAGAGGGATGCAGACTTTACCAGAAGGTTTTGTGAGGAGCATGGGATTCCCTGTATCATCCGGCGGGTGCCGGTAAGGGAGGCGGCCAGGGAGCAGGGGCTCTCTTTGGAGGAGGCCGCCCGGAAGCTGCGGTATCAGGTGCTGCAGGAGGAGGCCTGCAGCTGGGAGAGAAAGTCGGGAAGGCCGGTAAAAATCGCAGTTGCCCATCACGGGGATGATAATGCAGAAACAATTCTCCATAATCTGTTCCGGGGCAGCGGCTTAAGGGGATTAGGCGGCATCCAGCCAGTGCGGGAGAATATTATCCGCCCGCTCCTTGCAGTTACCAGAAGGGAGATCCTGAGCTATCTGAAGCAGGAGGGGATTTGCTTTTGTCAGGACTCCTCCAATCAATGGGAGTGCTGTACCAGAAACAAACTGCGGCTAAGGGTGCTGCCATTCGTCTGTGACCAGATAAATGAACGGGCCCCGGAGCACATCCTTCAGGCTGCAGAGCGGGTGCGCCAGGCGGACGAGTATTTGGAGCGCCAGGCAAAGCTGTGGCTTTTACAATACGGCATCCAGGAATACGATGTCGGGGGGAGAGCCTCTGGTGAGCGGGCAGGGGCAGATGCCCGTCAGCTGATTCTGGAGCCGGAGATCATTCAAACCTATGTAATCCGCCAGCTGATTCTGGAGCTGGCTGGCTCCAGGAAGGATATTACCAGCATTCATGTGGAGGCGATTCGCCAGCTTTTAGGTAAGCAGGCAGGGAAGCAGGTGGACCTTCCCGATGGGCTGATTGGCCGGCGCACCTATGATAATCTATGGATAGAGAGGGCAGCTTATACCGGGGCTGAGGCCCACAGGTGCCAGATGGAGCAGGCCCCGTCCGTGGAAATAAAGGAGTTTTCCTATGAAAAAGGGATGGAAATTCCCCAAAACCAGTATACGAAATGGTTTGATTATGATAAAATAAAAGGTGCGTTGTCTGTGCGTACCCGGCAGACAGGAGATTACTTTCTCTTGCCTGGCGGCGGACATAAAACCATAAAAGCTTACCTGATTGATGAGAAGGTTCCGGCAAAGCAGAGAGACAAGGTGCTTTTGCTGGCAGAAGGAAGCCATATTTTGTGGATTATCGGCCGGCGCATCAGCGAGGCATATAAGGTTACGAATGAGACAAAGAGGATTTTGCAAGTACACATAAGCGGAGGAAAAGAACATGGCAGATAAGATTCGGGTACTGTTAACCGAGGAAGCGGTGAATGCAAGGATCAGTGAAATTGCCGGACAGATTAGCAGAGATTATGAAGGGAAGCAGGTTCATATGATCTGTATATTAAAGGGCGGCGTTTTTTTTACCTGTGAGTTGGCGAAGAGGCTGACAGTACCAGTATCCCTGGACTTTATGTCAGTATCCAGCTATGGGAGCGGAACTGTATCCAGCGGTGTGGTGAAAATCATTAAGGATTTAGATGAGCCGCTGGAAGGGAAGGAAGTACTGATTGTGGAGGATATTATTGATTCCGGGCGCACACTCTCCTACCTGATGGAGATCTTAAAGCAAAGGAATCCGAAAAGTATCCGGCTTTGCACCCTGTTAGATAAACCGGAGCGCCGGGTGAAGAAGCAGGTGCAGGTGGATTACACCTGCTTTACCATTCCCGATGAATTTGTGGTGGGCTATGGCCTGGATTATGACCAAAAGTACAGGAATCTGCCATATATTGGAGTAGTGGAACAGTAAGGAGGCAGTTAGTTGAGACAGCAGCAATATAGAAGTTTAGGATTTGCATTCATTCTGGTCATGATGCTCCTGGTGGTGATGACCTTTTCCAGACAGGTTTTTACCAATGAAGATATCACATATCAGGAGTATCTGGCTGCGCTGGAGAACGGCAGCGTGGAGCAGGTAATTATCCGTCAGAATCAGCAGACTCCCACCGGCGAGGTGGAGCTAAAGATGAAGGACTCCACCATCCGGGAATATTACACCTCGGATGTGACGGCAGAACAGCGGTTACTTCAGGAAAAGGGTATCGATTTCATGACCATGGATGTGCCCCAGGAGAATTATGTGCTGAGCATGGTTCTGCCGGTTCTCCTTTCCGCTGTAGTGGTGGTGGTTCTGATAAGCATGATGAATGCCAGGGCAGGAGGCGGGGCTAATTCTAAAATGATGAATTTTGGAAAAAGCCGTGCCCGGATGAGCCGGGATGGCAAGGTTACTTTTTCCGGTGTGGCTGGCCTGGATGAGGAGAAGGAGGAGCTGGAGGAGGTGGTGGATTTTCTGCGGAATCCGCAAAAGTACACCAGCGTAGGAGCCAGAATCCCCAAGGGCCTCCTCCTGGTAGGACCTCCAGGTACAGGAAAAACGCTTTTGGCAAAGGCTGTGGCAGGAGAGGCGGGGGTGCCATTTTTCTCTATCTCCGGCTCAGACTTCGTGGAGATGTTTGTGGGCGTAGGCGCGTCCCGGGTCCGGGATTTATTTGAGGATGCGAAGAAAAATTCACCCTGTATTGTATTTATTGACGAAATCGATGCTGTGGCCCGGAGAAGAGGCACCGGCATGGGCGGCGGCCATGATGAGAGGGAACAAACACTAAACCAGCTTCTTGTGGAGATGGACGGCTTTGGCGTGAATGAAGGGATTATTGTTATGGCGGCCACGAACCGCGTGGATATTCTGGATCCTGCCATCCTGCGGCCGGGGCGCTTTGACCGGAAGGTGAATGTAGGGCGGCCGGATGTGAAGGGCAGGGAGGAGATTTTACGGGTTCACTGTAAAGAAAAGCCATTAAGTGATGAGGTGAATTTAAAGCGGGTGGCTCAGACTACCTCTGGCTTTACTGGAGCGGATCTGGAAAACCTTATGAATGAGGCGGCGATTATCACAGCCAGGGACGGCAGGCGGTTCCTGACGCAGGCGGACATTGACAAGGCCTTTGTAAAGGTGGGGATCGGCGCAGAGAAGCGCAGCAAGGTGATTTCCGAGAAGGATCGCAGGATCACAGCCTACCACGAGGCCGGGCATGCGATTTTGTTCCATGTGCTGCCGGAGGTAGGGCCGGTGCACACGGTGTCCATTATCCCGACGGGAAGCGGAGCCGGGGGATATACCATGCCTCTTCCGGAGAAGGATGAGGCATATATGACCAAAGGCCGGATGCTGCAGCACATTATGGTCTGCTTAGGCGGACGCATCGCAGAGGAATTGATTTTTGATGATATCACCACCGGCGCCTCCCAGGATATTAAGCAGGCTACAGGTATTGCCCGGGCTATGGTGACACAGTACGGTATGTCAGACCGGGTGGGCATGATTCACTATGGCAGCGATGAGGATGAGGTGTTTATCGGCCGGGATCTGGCTCATACGAAGTCTTATGGGGAATCCATCGCCACGGTGATCGATGAGGAAGTGAAGCGGATTATTGACGATTGCTACCAGAAGGCAAGGGGAATCATAATGGAGCATGAGCAGGTGCTTCACAACTGCTGCAAGCTGCTTTTGGAAAAGGAAAAAATTAGTCAGGCAGAGTTCGAAGAATTGTTCTAAAAACCTTTATAAATTGGTGCTTTTGACGGAAAAATATAGTGGCATATAGATGTTGCACAAAAAGAAAAGCGAAAAAAATTCAAGTTTGTGCACACTTATTCCGGGACCTGTGCTATTATAATACACGTAACCCCCCCCAATACATTATATAGTTTTTGCTACACCCCATAAGAAACGAAATACCTTCTCCTAAAAAGGCCAGCTACCCCGCTGGCCTTTTTAC
>CATOJE010000056.1 GCA_951800145.1 uncultured Lachnospiraceae bacterium
TGACGTTGGGACACGGCTGCTGGGGCGCGTAGCTTCCCGGCGAATATGCGCCTGCACCCATACCCCGAAACCTTGGATTCCCTAACGGGTAACGACACCCACTTGGCCAGCGAATCCTACCGGGCTGCGACACCCACTCAGCTAGCGATCCCCCAGACCTTCGCGAAGTTAATGACATTAGAGTGTGAACAGCGACTTTCAGTATTAGGGATTTTCACAAAGGAAAAAATCAGATTGAAGTTACTGTCGAATTATGGTAGTATTTATTTGGGAATACCAAGATGGTAGGCGGTTAGCCCTCTCCGGAGGGACTGGACCCTCCGATTACATAGAAACCTGTAAAGGAATCGAAAGGAAAGGAGGGCTGAGCCAATGGATATTTTAGGACTAATTGCAGTATTGAGTTTCGGCTTGACCTGCTTTGGAATAGGATACTCTATCGGTAAGGATAGTAACAAGACACAAAAATAGCCGCCCCCGACCAAAGGATACGGCTATTTCGTCATTCACTAATCGGGCTAACCGTCTATCGGTAGCTCCTGTTGGGCATCTGTTAATGCAGATGTCCTTCTTTATATTCAATATACCACAATATCCAAAGTGACGCAAGCGTTTTTTAGTTGATATTCATTTTGTTCCTTATTTACAGCATAAAAAGTCAATATTGACCACATTTTAGATAAAATGGCACCTGATATTTCCCTTTGTTTTCCTGTATGATATCCGTATCAGCTGAATGGCTGATGCAAAGCATACATATGGGTATGCTGCTCATCAAACCCATTTATGGGGAACACAGGTCAAAAAGGAGGAAATTATCATGGTTAAGCATATGAATAAAATCTGGGCAGAGCAGGGGGAAATCATTGCGGAAGGCGCATTTGCTGTGGCAATGACTCTGGCGGTTATGACTCTGCGGTACATGATCTACTTTTTATAATCCTGCCTAAGCTATGGCAGGCAGCAAAAAAAGAGTGGAAATCACTGGTTTTACCGTGGTTTCCGCTCTTTTTGCATGAAATCTCCGATCTGAAATAGGTTAATGAGAGGAATCTCGATCTGCAGCCAGCAAATCTGCAACATTAAGGCAGCTTTCCATCTTCTTTATCCCATCAGCCCATACTTTGAGCTGTTTTTCTTCATAGATCCCCGCCGCCAAATCAAGAAACTTCTGGATCATCGCTTCCGGGCTCATGGGATTTTTCGGATCGCCCAGAGCATAGTGAATCGCTTTATGGTACGTTGTGCCATCCCTCATCTCCACATCGATTTCGCTGTAATTTACATCCTCGGGGGCATCGCTGATTTTCACCACTCTGGTTTTTGTCACGGACATCAGCCGCCGAATTCGTGAATCCTCCATTTTTTCCTCATCAAATGCCCCAGTGCCCACCTGTCCCAGCACAAATGCCGCCGCCACGCAATACTGCATGCTAAATTTGCAGCCATATACGGTTTTCGGCTCTGCATTGTCCGTGATATTTAGAGCGGTGGGGTAGGCGCCGAGACAGATAGAACGGATTTCCTCTGCCTGGATTGCATGCTCCTCCTGGAGTAATTGTGCGCCATTGATCAGTGCGTGAATCCACCGGCAGCAGGCATAGGGCTTAAAGGAGGTGGCTTCGATCCGGAAGCCTTCCCCTAAGTCATTTCCTATCTTTTCCAGATTTGGCACCTTCATCATCGCCCGGCAAAAGCCCTTTTCGCCTTCTAATATCCTTCTGGCTCCGGTAAAGCCCTCCCTGGATAGATAAGCTGACAGCACGCCGTTAAATGCTGCTTTTCCTGCATGGAGTGTTTTACTGTTTGCCCCATCCTTTAAAAATTCAAATAGTCCTGCTGCCTGTGTCCCTGCTGAGCCAAGGCAGTGGAGCATCTGCTCGGTTGACAGGTTTAACAGCTTCCCAGCCGCCGCGGCCGCCCCAAAGGCTCCTACTGTGGAGGTTGTGTGCCAGAAGAAGTAGGAGTCCGGCAGCACCGCTTCCGCAATCCGCACCATCGCCTCATACCCTGCCACAATCGCGGTGATTAATTCCTTTCCGGAGGCGCCCACATGCTCCGCCACTGCCAATGCCGCCGGAATCACCACCGGCCCCGGATGGCCGAAGCAGGAATTTACCACATCATCCATATCCAAAGCATGGGCTGCTGTACCATTGCACAAGGCAGCATGGAAAACATCGGCAGTATATGCTTCACGGCAAAATACCGTGGCATTTCCTCTGCCGGCTCCTCCCTCCCCCATTACCCTGCGCATCATCCTGGCCGGAGGCTCCTCTGAGCCTCCGATGCAGCAGCCCAGGAAATCCATCAGGCAGTTCTTCGTCATGGCGACTGCATTTACCGTCAAATCCTCAAACCGCAATTCCACAATATACTTTGCCAGCGTTCTTGTTTCTTCCATCCCTGCTCCTCCCCTATTCTCTGATATACACATAGCCGTCCATTATCCTCCTGGCGGTTCTGGAATTTCCCACATTTCGGAAAATGACCTGGCCGCCCTGATAATCTGCCAGTGTATTCACCGGCATGACTCCGGCCGGATGTCCGATACGAATGGCTTGCTTCTCCTTCGCATTCTCCACCTGTTGATACACCAAGGTCCCGGGAATCTTAGCAGCGGCGGCAGTACAGATGGAGCCGGTGCCTGCATAAGTCTTATGCATAATTCCCATAAACATCAGCCTTGCGGTAAAATCCATCTCTTCTTTATGGATCTGCCTTCCGGTGGTGAAATCCACATAGTCCGCCGGCGGTGCTGTAAATGCCAGAAGGGGCAGGGCAGGGGTCTCCTCTCCAGCCTTCATGAACCCTAATCTCACAGCCGCCGCTGTGCGGCATGCCTCCAGCTTCTTTAGCAGCTTAGGGTTCCCATCCACCTCATCCGGCCTCTCCGTCCCCCGCAGCCCTAAGTCCGCCGCCCGCAGAAATGCGATGGGATTTCCCATATCCACCAGGCTCATGGAAATCCTCCCATATCCAGGGACCTCCACCTCATCCACCGGATTCCCCGTAGGCAGAAGCTTTCCCGTAGCTGCGCCGGCCGTGCGGGAAAAATCAATCCGAATCTCTGCCCCGCTTCCCGGTACTCCCGGGATGGAAAAGTCCCCATACACTGCCGGCTCCCCATCCTCCACAGGAACCTCCTCCACTAAGATTTTTTTACTGTTTGTATTATAAATCCGCACGGTGGTAACCGGCTCCTGCGCCTTTACCAGACCTCTCATAATCGCAAAGGGCCCTACACCGGCGGAGATATTTCCGCAATTTCCATTAAAATGTACACAGGCTTTATTGATTTCCACCTGTCCGAAGGTGTAATCCACATCCGCCCCCTCTACCGAAGGCGGCCCTACAATGGCTACCTTACTGGTCAGCGGATCCGCGCCTCCCAGACCGTCGATCTGTCTCGGATCCGGGCTTCCAAATATCTTTAAAATCACCTGTTCCCGTCGCTCCGGATCCAAGGGTAAATCATGTTCCAGCAAATAAACCCCCTTGCTTGTCCCGCCCCGCATAACCATACAGCGGATCCTTGTTTGATGTGCCATAAGAAACCTCCTTCATTAAAACGCAATTGTATAGGAATAAATAATCCCTGCCGTAACACCCACGCCTACCATAATTAACTGCCAGTTAAAAAACTTCGCCCGAAGTTCATCATCATGAACCCCTGCCTGGATTAATCCGCCTCCGGAAGAAAAAGGAGAAACCCCGGTCAGAAATGCCGCCGCCACGACGATGGCATACAGCTTTCCCGGATTTATATTCGCCACTGCTGCCAGGGCCGGAACCATGGGAAAAATCGTAGGCATCACCACCCCATAGCCGCTGCCAAAAACAGACAGGCAGCAGCCGGTAAGCAGAACCACTGCCGGAATCCAGAAGGCCGGGATATGATTCCCCACCCAGGTGGTCAGCGCGTCGATTACTCCTGCCTTCGTGGCAACTCCCATCAGCACGCTGACGCCGCAAATCGTAATCAGGGTAGCCCAGGGGACGCTGGCAAAGGCCTTTTTGGCGTCCCCCAGCTTGAATGCAAGGACAAACAAGGACGCAATCACTGCGGCAAAGCCAATATCCGCAAACCGGTTCATGCTCACCAGAAATCCTGCATTCGGAGCTATTTTTACCAGCAAGGCCGGACCGATAACTACCGCAATGACACATAATAAAATCAACAAATTTGCTTTCTGTCGTTTTGAAAAGGCGGACGGCTTTTCCATCTCCAGGGTGCGAACCCTGTATCCTTTAAAAAACACAAAGAGCAAAACCAGCATCAAAGTATAGAGAAACAGCATATTTAAAAATGCCTGGTTTGTATATGCCCCCACGGTTCCCCCGTCAAAGCCGTCCTTGCTGATTAAGCCCCCGATAATCACCCCGCCGGCGCTGTAACGGAAATTCGAGCCTACCGACGCTCCATAAGCCGCTGCCAGCCCCCCTAAAAAGGGATGAAAGCCTGCAGTTACCGCCATGGAAATCCCTACCGGAACCATCAGGGCTAAAATTGCATAAAGCCCCGCCCCCATGGCCGCCAGCGCCATGGAAATCAAATAAATCACAAACGGGAGGAGAAAAGGAGCCTTCCGTGCTCTGTAAATCACCTTTTTGCTAATCAGCTCCAGCGTGCCGTCTTCTGTGGCAAAGCTATAGAAGAATGTCACCGCAAAAAAAAGGAAAAAGAGCTGTGTCGGCAGCAGCGCGCACACTTCCTTCGGCGCCAGCCCCAGACCATAGCAGCCAATGAAATAGGCAAAAGCAAAGGCGTATAAGCCGATATTTATTTTCGTTGCAAAGCCCAGCAAAACCGCTGCCGCAATGGCTAAAATCGTAAGTGTAATCAGGTTCATATGTTACCTCCATCTCCTTTTGCCTTTGTTATGGGCAGATAAACCCATGGCCGTGCTTCCCTGTCCTTCTGTTCAAAATCAAGGATCCGGCCCTTTTTCTCCAGGGTAATCCCTACATTATCCAGGCCTTCCATCAGCATATATTTCTGCCGCTCCTCAATGGAAAAGCAAATCTCCCGCCCGGTAGCAAGGGTAATCTTCTGTTCCTCTAAATCCACTATCATTTCCTTTCCCTGACGGGAAAGCTCCGCCATCTCATCGAAATCTTCTTTCTTCACTTTAATGGGTAAAATCCCCTGATTCACACAATTTTTAAAGAAAATACCTCCAAAGGTAGTGCCGACCACACAGCGGATCCCCATGCCGGCCATCGCTTCCGGCGCATTTTCCCGGGAGCTGCCACATCCGAAATTTTCGCCGCACAGCAATATCCTTGCCCCCCGGTATTTTTCCTGATTCAGCGGGAAGTCAGGATTGGGGAGCCTGGCCTCTTTATCCAAAAAGCGCAGAGGCTCAAACCCATAGTTCCAAATTTCATCTCCATGGAAAAGGATCCGCTTCATCGGCGCGATAATATCTGTATCAATATTCGGAAGCAGCAGCGGCGCTGCCACACTTTGAATTACCTTCCGCTTTTCCATCATTCCCTCCCCCTAAGTGCTTTTTCTGTGTCTTGGATCCTCCCTGCAATCGCAGCCAATGCCGCGGTTGACGGGCTGGCCAGATGGGTTCTCGCTCCCGGCCCCTGCCTGCCGATAAAGTTGCGGTTTGTGGTAGATACGCATCGGTCCCCCGGCTTCACCTGTTCGCCGTTACACCCTCCGCAGAGCGAGCAGCCCGGCTCTCCCCACAGAAAGCCTGCATCCCGGAAAATCTTATGTAATCCCAGCTCCTCTGCCTGAGATTTTACTTTCGCAGAGCCTGGAACAATCCATGCCTCCACCCCTTCTGCCACATGCCCTCCCTCCACAATTTCCGCCACACGCTTCAAATTACTGAGCCGTCCATTGGAACAGGAGCCGATGAAAACCCGCTGGATTAAAAGTCCGGTCAGCTTGTCCCCCGGAGCCAGCTCCATATATGCCAAGGCCTTTTGATATGCATCCTCCTTTCCCTTCTCTGGCTTTTGGGGAATATGCTCCTGAACCCCGATGGTCTGTTCCGGGCTGACTCCCCAGCTGATCTGAGGCTTCACCAGGGAAACATCTACTGTAATTTCCTGGTCAAAGACAGCATCCGCGTCGGTGAGCAGCTCCCCTGCATGGGACTTCAACTGGTCAAACAGCAAGCCCTTCGGAGTAAACTCCCGTCCCTCTAAATAAGAAAATGTTTTTTCATCCGAGGCAATCACTGCATACTCCGAGCCCAGCTCCACGGTCAGGTTGCAGATGGTCATCCGCTCCTCCATTTCCATGGCCAGAACCGTACTGCCGGCATATTCTATGGCATATCCTGTGCCAAAGCCTGCGCCGAAGCGGGAGATCAGATACAAGATAATATCCATCGCTTCCACCGTGGGATTCATCGCCCCTTCTAAGCAAATCCGCATCCCCTTTGGCCTGCGCACGGCGATAGTTTGTGTGGCAAGCCCATGATATAACTCACTGGTTCCTACGCCCCAGGCCATGGCCCCCATCGCCCCATGGGTGCAGGTATGGCTGTCCCCACAGATCACCGTCATCCCTGGCAGGGAAAGGCCGGTTTCCGGCCCGACCACATGAACCACCCCCTGCCGGGTGTCATCCAGGTCAAACATAGGGATCCCCAGCTCCTCGCTTAATTTCCGAAATGACGGCATATACGCCCTAGAAACCGGGGAAGAATCCTCCCCCCGCCCCGGGCAGCTGGCCAGCGTGTGATCTGGAATGGATACTGCCAGCTCCGGATGAAGCGGTTGATACCCCTGCTTTTTCATCATGCGGTAAGCCATCGTGCCGCTTAAATCGTGTCCATAGCAGCGGTCTACATGAAGAAGATCACTATCCTTATCCAGATGCTCTACCACATGTAAATCCCAAATTTTTTCAAATAGTGTCTTTGCCATATTATTTTCCCTCTGAATACTTTTGGTCTATGTCGAAATACTGCTGTACGTTCATCACTCCCAGCAGATGATTAAAATAATCATTCATATCCATCTCCTGCACATTTCCCGTTTTTGCGAAGCGCTCTGCTTCCTTCTCATAGATCATCCAGCCAAGGCTCATAGCGCCGGAATTTAAAACCAGGGGGAAGCTTCCATATTCCCTGCAGCGCTCCATGGGCAGATTCGGCACATTATTAAAAACACAGGAGTAGCCGGAAAGACGCTTTTGGTATTCTTCTACATCCTTTAATGTCTTTATCCCATCTACAAACACCATATCCGCGCCGGCCTCTGCATACGCTCCCAGACGCTCCTCCACATCCTGCCAGCCATTTACCGCGAGAGCATCGGTTCGGGCTATAATAATGAGATCCGAGTCTACCCGGGCGTCAACCGCCGCCTTAATTTTATTCGCCGCCTCTTTTTTGTCAATTAACTGTTTATTTGCCATATAGCCGCAGCGCTTCGGCCACCGCTGATCCTCCAGATGGAGCGCTGCAACCCCTGCATGCTCATACTCCTGAACCGTTCTCATCACATTGGTATAATTCCCATATCCTGTATCTGCATCCGCAATTACCGGAAGATCGCAGGAACGGTCGATGATCCGCACTCTCTCTGAAATCTCCGTCAGCGTAATCAATCCCACATCCGCCAGCCCATAGCTGGCAGCCGTTCCAAAGCCGGTAAGATATACTGCTTCATTTCCAGCCCGCTGGGCCAGGATCGCGGTCATTCCGTCATACACAAATGGGGCATACACGGTTTTCTCTTTCATCTTCTCCTTAAGTATCTGTCTTTTTGTCTTTCCTGACATAATCAGTTCCTCCAAAACAATCGTTTCCATCATCTTCTGCAGCGTCCTGCATTTTATAAAAAGTATACCGTCGGTATACTTTTATGTATAACATATAATAACTAGAATGTCAATATTCTTCCTATAATTTTAATATATATTGTTCAAAAAGTATCCTTTGTGGTTACTTTTTTTGCTTTTCTATACAGAAACGCAAAAGCCTTAAATCAATCCAATCACTACGGACAAGAAAAACTGTTAAAAAATGAAATTTAGGGCTTGCATTTTCCGGAAAATGTGGTATACTAATTGTGTTGCGCAGATGTAGTTCATCGGTAGAACACCAGCTTCCCAAGCTGGGGAGGCGGGTTCGATTCCCGTCATCTGCTTTGTAAAAAGAGTGGAAGCTACTGTAAGGTCAATAGTTTCCACTCTTTTTCTATCTAAAACTTTCATATTATTTGTAACAGTTCAGACGGCGGGGAATTTGGCTCTGCCTAGTGTTTTGCCAGATATAATCCAGACAAGGCACTAGCCGCCGATTATAACGATGAGGATACTATGAATCAAGAAAAAAGAAAAGCCATTAATAAGCTTTCCATCGAACAAGCAGCAATTCAATTATTCTCCCAGCGGGCATTTACCGATGTGTCTATGAATGAAATTGCCCAAGCGGCAGGATTAAGTAAACGTACCGTATACAAATATTTCCCTTCCAAGGATGCCCTGATCTCTTCACTGTTTGAAACCTATCAGCAAAACCATTACCGGGAGCTGACAAAGGCCTTGTCCTCCTGTCAGTCACCGGGGGAAGCGCTTTTGACCAGCATACAGACCACCTTTCAGTATACAAAGGAAAACCTGCCTTTTATGCGTCTGCTCTGGTCTGTTGATGATGAAACCTGGTTTAATCACCTCCCGGCAGATTTGATGGAACGGATCTTAGGGTGGAATACTATGATTTTTACCTACACGGCAGAGCATATCCGCGGAGTCAAGCTCCACGGCGAGATGCAGGATTATTGTGCGGAAGCATTAACCCACTACATCTCCGCGGTGAATAAAGGAGCTTTTATCCAGTCAAACAAAGGGACAAGCCGTAATCTGTCCGACATTACTCCGGAAATACTCATCCAAATGGAAATCCAAATGTTCCGGCAGTGCATGGAAGTATAAGCAGGCTTTCTCTCACAAAATCAGGCATGGCCAGATTCCGGGAGTACATTTACCGGCATATACATCTCAACAAAGGATTTCACCAGCCTCCCCTCCCGCTGATAGTTCCAGAGATAATGGGCATGAACCTCCCCGGTAAGGGAGATGCCCTGTTCCCCGGCCCATTTCATCATCTCCAGCACAGCCCTCTTATCGGGAGAAGTGGAATGGCAGGCACATACGGTATGGACGCAGGTATCGTATTGGAATGTGGGGCAGTCCCTGGCTGAGCGCTCCAGCTTCAGCTTCTTCACCGCGAATTCCTCCAGCACCAGATAGCAGGAATACTGGCTGCGGCTTCCCTCCTCCATCTGAAACTGCTCATGGATATAGCAGTGCTCCAGCCCCCGGTCCTCCTCTGCTGCCAGAAACCACTGGTTCCTGGCCTGGCTGTAATTCTTCACAGGCTCGGATAATATGTAGGTTTTTGGCATAGGGGCAAGGGCGTACCTTCCATAGGAATGAAGCATCTTTTCGCTGTTTTTCCGGCTGATAGCCAGCTGGTTTAAAAGCTGCTGGTGCATCCGGATCCGCTCCTTCTCCTCCTGGATCCGGAGGGCCAGAAACTCATGCCACTGCTCCGGATTCCCATTTTCATACATAGTCTGGATATCCTGGATGCCGCACTGGATCTTCCTCAAGAATATAATATCCATCAGAATGCTGATCTGATCCTCAGAATAATACCGGTAGCCATTGGACTTTTTTATGGGCGCCACCAGCCCCTTTCTCTCATAAAACCGGAGAGCGTCCCTAGATACCTTCAGCAGCTGGGCCGCCTCCCCGATAGTATATTCTCGTGTCATGCCTGCTTCCTCCTGTAGTGAAATTCCCTTCGCTGTCCACGGTTACGGCCCGCGCCCTGTCAGGCTGTGCCAGGCAGCACGCCTTCTCCTGCCTTGCCCCAGGGATTCCCAAGGATTCCACGAACCATGGGCTGTAGCCCGGCCTTTCGGCCGGGCGCACAGTGCTTTCTATCTATTGCTTCTTCTCATCTCCCTGATAGGTGATGATTCCCTTCGCATCGGTGCAGTAATAGGTTCCGTCTGCATCCTTGATGTTGGTTTTCTTCTTTTGGATCACGCCGGAGGTGTTCACCAGGTAGGTCTCCCCGCCATAGGTTACCTCGCCGTACTTTATATCTGATTCCGCCTTCATCTTCCGGCCCTGAATGTAGATCACATTGTCCGCAATGCCATTAATGGCCTCACCATTGGTGCGGAAGCCGAATTCATAGGTGTCATCCAGCTCGATCTTCACATTCTTCTTCGTGGCCATCACACCGTCCTTGGGATCCGATCCAAAGTAGTAAACCTTCCTATCGTCTCCCTCTCCGGGCAGGTCGCTGATATCCTCGATCTTTTCATAGGTGTCAATCTTGTGATTTCCGTCAAAGGTCAGGATGTATAAGCCCTCCAGCATCTCGCCCTTCTCATTAAAGCCGTACTTATATTTATTAATGGTTTTTATCTGGCTGGCCGCCAGGTTACCGGACTTATCCGCGTAGAACCAGTAAGCCTCGTCGTCAGCAAAGGCCTGAGGATCCAAATCCTCTGTGGGAACGGTGTAGAACCATCCGTCCGCCCTCCAGCACTGATCCGGCTGATTGTAATACTTGGTATTGGAGGAGGAGGCAGATGATGGGCTGGAGGAATACCACTTAAACTGGGTTACGCCCCGCTCATCGAACTGGTAATTTTTCCCGTTAATCTTTTTGGTGGTATTTTCGTACTTCTTTCCATTTGGCGCAAAATAGAACCAATAGCTTCCATTTGCATCATCATCTCCCTCCGGATCATCTACATCCAGAAGCAGCCACTGATTCAGAACCGCGGCACCGTCATCCTCTTCGCCGAAGTAATATACGCCGTTTTCCCAGTCGCCGTCCTCAGACACCATGGTCCCGTCTGCGCTGACCCATCCGTACAGCATTCTCCCCTCTTCGTCAAAGGTGTATTTCTTGCCGTTGATAGTGGTGAGCTTTGTTTTTCCGGATGTATTTTTCATCGCCTTGCCATTACTGCCAAAGTAGTACCAGCAGGTTCCATCGGTGTAGGCTTCATTATCACTGTCGTCCTCCACCTTACGCCACTCATTCTTTACCATGGCGCCGCTGCTGTTTACATAGTAGCTGTTCTCCCCGTCATCGATCCGCTGGCTCACCAGCATGTAGCCGTCGCTTCCTAAGTAGTACCAGTGATCCCCGGCCGCGTTCTTCTTCCAGCTTTCCGTCACCCGGTTTCCATTCTTATCCAGGTAAATCCACTGGCCATTCTCCTGATTCCACCCGGCAGCCGCAAAGGCCGGGATGGCATATACGGCAGTCATAATGGCGGCCGCAGTTAAAATCTGGGGTAATCTTTGGTTCTTCTTACTCATAATCGATAATCTCCTTTCGTCTCTCTGTTTGTTCTTATGCCCGCAGGAGATTCCTCTGCTTACAGGTTTGCAGTCGAATGCCGCTCCATCTGCAGCGCTCCAAATTATGTTGCTTTTTGCAACCTGTCGGGCAGGACATGGAATATTTTTTTGCTGTAAATGCTGGCTCACAAACCGCAGCATTTCTTGTCCTGCCCTTACACTAAACCATAGACCAGGACAAAGGTCAAGGGAAGTAAGGAGACTGTAAAACACTGTAAACTTCTTTAATTTTCTCGTTTCCAGAAGTAAGAAATTTGACAGAAATTACATATTGACATTAGAGCCAGGCCAAGGTTTATAGTAAAGATGCTTTCGATACACTCTCACAAAACGATCAAAAAAGCATCCACTTCTCTCCTGAAAAATTCCCGAGAAGCCGGATGCCTTTTTGCATGAAAGGGCTTTCTAAGCCTTCATTTTTGGTTTAAAAATCAGAGAGCCCAGATAGCCGAAGATCAGCGCCGCTGCAATCCCGGCTGCGCTGGCAGTAAGCCCTCCTTTAAAGATCCCTAAGAAGCCCTCCTTGGCGATTCCCTCAGATACGCCCTTCCACAAGGTATTTCCAAAGCCCAGAAGGGGAACCGAAGCCCCGGCCCCGGCCCATTCTAAGAAGGGCTGGTAAATTCCCAGCGCCCCCAAAATACAGCCGGACACCACCAGGGACACCATCACCCGCCCCGGCATCATTTTCGTCCGGTCTAATAAGATCTGGGCCGCCGCACAGATCAGGCCTCCCACACAGAACGCTTTCACATAATCCATATCTGTACCTCTCCTCTCTGTTCAGAGTACTCTATCCAATATGCTCCAACACTACCCCATGGGCGATTCCCGGCACGCTTTCTCCCTCATTATAACTAACGGTGGAATGAAGGGCCCCTGTGGGCACGAACAGCACCCGCTTCCAGGTTCCGTCCTGAAGCTTTGGCAGGATATAGGAGCACAGGGTAATGGCCGAGCAGCCGCAGCCGCTTCCTCCCGCATGGGTGTCCTGGCTCTGGCTGTCGAAAAGCTCGATCCCGCAGTCCATGTGATTGCCCGCCAGATCATAGCCCTTTTTCCGCAGCAGATCTAAAAGGATGGTCTGGCCGATGGTTCCTAAGTCACCGGTAATGATTTTGTCATAATCCTTTTCGCTCCGGTCAAAATCCTGGAAATGCTGCCAGATGGTGTGGAAGGCGGCCGGCGCCATGGCGGCGCCCATATTGGTAGAGTCCTTCAGGCCGAAATCCACGATCCTTCCGGTGGTAATGCCGGATATCTTAGCCAGGGCTTTGGGCTCCGCGGCCCCTGCCCCGTCCGTCCAGGGATGACTGCTTTCGATGACCACCGCCCCTGCCCCGGTAGCGGTCCAGGTGGCGGAGTAGGCCCGCTGGTTCCCGTAGCCCAAAGGAAAGCGGAACTGCTTTTCCGCTGTGGCAAAATGGCTGGAAACCATCGCCAGGCTCCTGTCTGCATAGCCCGCCTCCACGGTCATGGCAGCCAGGCTTATGGACTCGCCCATGGTGGAGCAGGCGCCGTAAAGGCCGAAAAGAGGGATTTCCAGCTCCATGATACCGAAGGAGGTGGCGATGAGCTGCCCCAGCAGATCCCCGGCAAAGAGATACCGAACATCCCCCGGCTTTAGGCCGCCCTTCTCCAGGGCCAGGGAAGCCGCCTTTTTCTGGAATTTACTTTCCGCCGCCTCCCAGTTTTTCTCTCCCATCATCTCATCCTGCTCAACCACATCAAACAAAGGGCCTAATGGCCCCTCCCCCTCCTTCTTCCCTGCCACGGAGGCAGCGGATGTAATGTAGGGGGGATGGTCGAAGGCAATGCTTGCTTTTCCTTTCTGCATGTTCTGCATCTTAATTCCGTCCTTTCCTGGTACTTTCCCGGCGGCAGGCGAAAGTTTTGCTCCGCAAATCGCCGGAGCCGGCATGCAGCGCACTGCACTGGACCACACTGGACCGCCAGGTTTTCTAATCTTAAGATAACCAATCTGGAGGAAATTATGATGGGAATTTACAAATTAACTCTTTCTAAACCTTCATGCGCCGCTGACGCGGCGCACCACCACACATGAAAGCCGATTGCTCCGCACTTTGTGCTCCCGCAATCGCCGCTAGTGTCTTGGCTGGATTATATCTGGCAAAACTCCGCCGAATAATTTTTCATCGGCAAGGCGGAGGAGGGAGGCGATGCGGTGGCATCGTTGACCGACAACAACGCAGTCCGATGGGAAATTAGGCAAGGAGGTTTGACTGAATATAATCCAGACAAGACACTAGTATTCGCAATCCGGGCATTCGCCCTACTTGCTCATACTGGCTTGCCCGTCCGATGTCCATGTGGCTGTGCGTGCAAGCACGCTCATCCACATGGCCGCCGTCCGGGGCTTTCACAGTAAAATATACCGGCATGCAAATTCAATCCCGTTGCAAGTCAGATTTTCACACATATGGGGCGGATCGTTTTCTGAAAAACCAGAAGGACGCAGTTCCAAACATCTTAATGAACCAAAGTTTTTCTCAAATGCAGAAGCAAAATGGTAGCAGGCCGATACGATTTCCTCTTCTGTTTTCCCCAGAGTATGGAGATAAATGCCAATAAACATAAGCGCGCCTTCCACCAGCCCGCACTGCCCTCGATAACCGCCTGCTCCGTGCAGTCCAACCGCCGCCTGGAGCGTCTGCGGCTCGATCATGGTGTCAAATAATTCACTGAAACAAATGAGCGCTGTCCTCGCGCAATTAATATCCTCATTCCAGTATAGTTCATGTACCCGTCTCTTGATATATTCTTTCCTTCCCTCTGTATCTCCTGAAATAAGTGGGTTCTCCTCCGATACACTGCATTCCAGCTGGCAGTCAAAGGGTTCCTTCTCCACGTGCCCTGGCTCATAAACCTGAGCCTCCACGCACCCCATCTTCTGATAAAATGCCTGGCTCTCTATCGCTGAATGGGCAGAAATATACAGCTTCCCGGCTCCCTTTTCCCTAGCCCATTTCTTTGCCCTACGAAAAAGGACCGCCCCTATCCCGCTGCGGCGCATATCCTCGGACACATGGATGCTGGAGAGGTCTAAGTATCTCTGCTCTCCTCCGAAAAGCTCCGGCTCCACGGAGACAAAGCCCTTTAACATCCCCCGATAAAAGGCACCGCAGACGAAGCCGCCTGAGGCGGCGGTGTGCTTTAAGCAGGAGGTCAGCACCTGATACTCCCTCTCTCCCCAATCATCGATAAAGGGGGCGTCCCGGATCACCCACTGGCCTTCCTCCCTTCTCCAGCATTTTGTCACCACCTGATGCCGGATAAAATGGGAAAATACCTCCGGGCAGATTTCCTCCTCCCCCAAGCAGCGGTAGGAAATCTGGTCGATGGGTGTCCCCACCTCAAGCAAGGTTCCGTCCGGATCCAGGAAGCGGAGGATCCTCTGGCCCCAGGGATGCTCTTTTAACACTCTTTCACCCACTTCCTGGCCCCTGTCATCTTTATAAGTTTTTTCATATTCATCCAGCTTTCGGATAAATCCATCGAGATCCGGCTCCTCAAAGTAAAGCTCCACGGCATGGTTTGGCGCAACCGCCGCCTTCCCTGTGGTCTGCTCCCAAAGCCCCCGGTCCTGGAGCACAAGGCCTTCCGTCAGGATCACCTTGCCCTCGCTTCGGAGAATTACATCCAGGCCGAATAAGTCATGATAAAATGCTGCCGCGCGCTCCACATCCTTAACTGTAATCAAAATATTCTTTAGTTTCATCGTTTCTCTCCAGATCCCTGCCGCTTATAGAAGGATTTCCTTACTGTTCATTGTTTCCATTTCGTTCTGTAACGCACCACACCTTGCAGGCCTTTTTGTAACAGCCAATCCCATACTTATGAATCGTCTGGACTCCATTCTTTTCAAGAACCTCTGTGTATCCGACTTCCTCAATCTGTTTCATAGCTCTTGCACATGCAGTGTCAAAATGGCCATTTTCTGCATACTTTATCTCGATAATACATCCTGTCTTTTCTGAAGGCAGCTCTAACCGGATATCTGTGTATCCCACTCCGGATTCCGTGTTAGACTTTACAACCCAGCTCCCCTCTGCCTGCAGAAGGCCAAGCAGCATACCGTGGTAAAAATTTTCTTTCATTTCTTTTTTCGTACATGTATCACGGATACTGATTGAATCAGACATAAAATCATTAAGCAATTCCTGCACTTTCTCCCCATGTCCTGTTTTTACCGCCACACAAAAATTCTTCCAGCGTTTTGTATAACCCATTGTTTTTACTTTAAACCAGGAACGAATTTTCTTTTCGTAGATTCCCTGCACCTCTCGATTCGGGATCACCAGTTTATGGAGGCCGTTTTTTGCCGTGTCCAGCTTAGTCAAATAGCCAGTGGCAAATAAAACACTCCATAAATACGTCTGGCGAATATCCATATCCTCACTGTCCAGATCCGTATAAGTCAGCTCCGGAATTAAAGCCTTTTCTACATAATCTCCAGAAATTAGTGCTTCGATCTGATCTCTGGTTGTCTCTGTCGATGCCTCCAACATGTTCTGTATGATGGCATTACTGCTGCTATTCTCCCAATGCGATTCCATAGGGGCATTTATTGATATCCGGAGCTTGTCACATTGATTGAGTACATCCCATGGGCAGTAGATATCCACATCGCCAACATGATACCCGTCATACCATGCCTTAATTTGATCAAATGTATCTTCTATTCCATAATATTCCAGCATTTCCCGAACCTCTCTATCCGTAAAGCCGAAATATTCTGCATAATCTGCGTCCAGAAGCGTCCGCACTTTAAAATGATTCAATCCAGTAAATATGCTTTCCCTGGCGATCCGAAGACATCCTGTAACCACCGCAAATTCCAGATTCTGATTCGTCTTCAGAACCCTGCTAAACAGCATACGAAGCATTTCTACCATTTCCTGATAATATCCTCCATGATATGCCTTATCCAACGGCACATCATACTCGTCAATTAGTACAATTACTTTTGTTCCGTAGTGTTTATACAGAAGACGCGTTAAAAGTTTCAAACTATTCTTCAGGCTGGCTGGCTGTTCAAAATTCCCTTCGATCAGCCGAACGAGTTTGTCCTTGTCCATTGGTGTCAGCCGCTCGCTATCAAGCAGATAATCCAGTCTCTCTGCTTCCTCACTGACTGTCACTCCCAGAAGATCATATGCATTTTTATAATCTGTTCCTTGTACATCTTTCAGACTGATAGAAAGAACTGGATATTTCCCAAAATATTGCTTACATAGCTCTTCCTCCTGGCTTATTTCCAGTCCCTCAAAGAGTGCAGCATTGGCTCCTATTTCAAAGAAGCATTTAAGCATATCCAGATTCAGGCTCTTTCCAAAGCGCCGGGGTCTGGTAAACAGATTCACACTTCCGCAGGAATTCAAAAGCTCTTTAATCAATCCTGTTTTATCCACATAATAGTAA
Source organism: uncultured Lachnospiraceae bacterium (assembly GCA_951800145.1). Lineage (GTDB taxonomy): Bacteria > Bacillota > Clostridia > Lachnospirales > Lachnospiraceae > Caccovicinus. The sequence goes on from CATOJE010000056.1 coordinate 16,814, forward strand.
TCTCGGGTTCTGACATCCGCGAAAAATTCCATACCAATAGGTAATTTTTTCTTTTCTCTCATAATCCGTCGCCTTCCTTCTGGCCTCCTGCTTTCTATGGCTTCATCTTACCATGGAGTTTCTATATAATCAAGAGGCGAACACTATTTAACGCAATGCGTTTCTTCCCGATCATGAAAAGCTGCGTGACAACGTTCGCAGCTGAACAATTTCCAGAAATCTCTTTTGTAAGACAGGCAACTAAAAATCATCTTTTAAAGAATAAGTATATTTGCTCAGAATTACTTTTGTATAAACGATAACAATACAATAAATTGATACACAGGCTCAATATCACCATACTTTTGTTATTACCAGAATACGCAACCCACGATAAGCATGATACGCCGCTCCTTCAATACTTCCGGTTCCGGAAATATGCCTCCCCGGTGTCCTCCGTGAACACCATCTCATCCGTGATAATCCGCAACGGCAATTCCTTCCCCTGCATCAAATCCGTAATCGCCTTCATCAGCTCCGGACCTAGTAGCGGATTACATTCCACCACACAGTTTATCTCTCCCTTGCGCAGCGCGGTCAGTGCGTCCGCCGTGCCGTCCACGGAGATAATCTTCACATCAGTTCCCGGCTGAATCTTATATTCCTTCAATACCTGGATGGCGCCAAGGGCCATCTCATCATTGTGGGCAAAGATCACGTCGATATCCCATTCCCCCGCCGCCAGATAGTCCCGGACAATCTGTGCTCCCCCTTCCCGGTTAAAATCCCCACACGCCGAATGAACGATCCGGCAGCGGTCATCCCCGGCAATCACAGATTCAAATCCATCCTTCCTGCCCTGTGCGGGAGACGCCCCATCCGTCCCCCTGAGCTCCAGAATCGAGACCATGGGCATATCCGTCGTCTGCTGCAGCAGCCACCTGGCGCACCGGCGCCCCTCTTCTTCAAAATCCCCTCCGATATAGGAGGTATAAAGCTCCTCGTCGATGGAAATCGTCCGGTCTACCAGCAGCACCGGAATATGGGCCGCCTGGGCCGCCTCCAGAATCTCCTGCCAGCCCTCCGCCACCAGCGGCGATATGACAATCACATCCATATCCTCCGCGATGAACTTTTGCACCTGCTCCTTCTGCTTTTCGATGGACAGCACATTGAATTCCATCACCAGATCAATATCCGCTTCTCTGGCGGCTTCCCGGATTGAGCCGATGCTGGCCTTCCGCCAGCTGCTCTCCTCCTCAATCTGGGCATATCCCACCCGCACCCTTTCCCTCTCTGGCGGGTCCCCGTTCTCCTTCTGGTAGGCGGACACATTATCTGACCGAATCTTATGGCTGCGGAGGATAATCTGCTTCGGAATCCCGCTTTCTTTATTAATGATATCGATAGCGTATCGGACCGCCTCGCTGCCGCCGGTGGGGCAGGTCACGGTGGCATCGATAATCCCGGCCTCTACCATCTCTAATCCGCCGCCCTCGCCGGAAAATCCATCCAGCCCTACGATCCGTATCCCCTGGATATCCAGTTTTTCCAGAGCCAGATGCGCGCCATAGGCCATGAGATCATTTTGGGCAAAGATAACCGCCGTGTCTTTAAGGAGCTCCGGTCTCGCCAGCAGGAGATCTTCCGCGCAGTCCCTTGTGGCGTCCGGCAGATAGACTGAGCGGTGTTCCACACCGGCATCGGAGAGCGTCTTTAAAAAATCCCCGCTCCGGCTCTCATTGGCAAAGCTGTTCGTCTTCAGCTCCAGCACAGCGCCCATTTCCCTTTTGTCCTCCCGCAGCAGATCCAGCACCACCTCTCCTGCCTGGCGGCCAATCAGGCCATTATCCGGATCGATAAAAAGCGAATAGTCAAAGCCTTCCGCCACACGGTCCAGCACGATCACCGGGATCTGCTCATAGGCCTTGCCAATCGCCGGCATCACCGCCTCCACATCCTCCGGCGAAACGATCAGAAGATCCACCCCAAAACTCATGAGACGCTCCACATCCTCCGTCTGCTTCCGGCTGTCTCCGGCCGCGTCCAGGATGACCAGACGGACACTTCCATATCTGGCGGCTTCCGCCTCCAGCTCATTTTTCAAAACCAGTCTCCACTGCTCTCTTAAGTTGGCCAGCGACACGCCGATCACATAGCGGATACTGGTGTCCCGCACCGTTCCCACATACAAGCAGCCCGTCAGCACGGCCACACAGAGGACAGCCGCCAAAATCTGCTTTCTCCATTTCATCCCCCATCCCCTCGTTCCAAAAGCCCCTTCCGGTAATCTGCCGGTGAAAGCCCCATCGCCTTTTTAAAGGCGTTGCTGAAATAATGCTGGGACGTATAGCCCGTCCTCTGCGCAATCTCGTACATCTTCATATCGGTATTCTTTAAAAAGGATCTGGCCTCACTGATCCGTTTCCTTGTGAGAAAAGCCGCGAAATTTTCCCCGGTCTCCCGGTGGAACACCCTGCTCAAGTAAGATGCCGAGACGAACAGCATATCTGCCACTGACCCCAGGGACAGCTCACTATCCCCCACTGGCTTTGGATGATGGCGATGGCCCGCAGCACGATATCGGAATAATGGGTCCTCTCTTTATAGCTCTCCATGGCCGCTCCAAAAACATCGGCGGCTCCCGCCAGCGTCTCCCCCCGTCTGCAGACCAGCTCCAGTTCTGCCTCCAGACGTTCCCGGACCGCCTCCTTAAGGGCCCGCTCCAGCTCTCCCCGCTGCTGCCCGGAGAGCGCTTCTGCGATGACGGCCACCGCCCCTTCCTCTGTCTGGATGCACAAAATCTCCGAATAAGGCGCAAAACAGGCCTGCACCACTTCACGGCAGGCCAGGTACCAGGCAGACTCACAGCCAGACTCCTCCTGAAGGACCTCCCGCTCATTTGCCCAGCAGATGTGAAGGAGCCAGAGCTCATAGGGGATTGGCACCTGGATCTTCAGATAGCCCATCTGCTTTTTTGCCTCAGACTCGTCGATACGCCCCCGGAGCAGGTCGCCCAGAACGTCATCAATCAGCTTGGGCCGGTTCTGCACAACCCATTGTTCCATCCAGTCTATGTATCTTTTGGATGTGTTCATGCTGTCCAGCCGCCTGACGGCCTTATCCAATACTTCAAAAAAAGCCTGCTCCATAACCGGCTTCAGCACATAATCCGCCACCCCCAGCTGCAGCGCCTTCTGGACAAAGGCAAAATCATCATAGCCGGTAACGATGATAATCAGCACATCCGGCAGGGCCGCCCGGACCCTCTCGATAAACTCCAGGCCATTGAGAAAGGGCATATTGATATCCACAAACATTAAATCGGGCCGCGTGTCTATGGCCTTTTCCAGCGCGATCTCCCCATCCTCCGCCAGCGCTGCCACCTCAAGCTCCGGCCGCGTTGCCACCATGCCGGCCAGGCCTCTGCAGATGATATCCTCATCATCCGCGATTAATACCTTATACATTTCTCCCTCCCTTCTGGAACGGCAGGCGGACGATAACCTCCGTAGGCCCCCCTTCCTGGCTGCAGATTCGGATCCCGTAGGGAGATCCGTAGGTCAGCCGTAGCCTTTCTGCCATATAGGAAAGCCCGAACCCGGCCTGCCCTTTCCGGCTCTCCGGGTCGGCCAGCCAGCCGCGGATATCCGCCAGCCGTCCGGCCGGTATCCCCGCGCCGTCAGATACAGCATCTCCCCCTCTGCCCGGGCGCCAACCTGGATCGTCCCGCCGCTCCGCTTCCTCTTCACCCCGTGATAGATCGCGTTTTCCACCAGCGGCTGGAGGATGAGCTTAGGCACGATGGCCTCCTCATATTCTTCAGGTATGGCAATCTCATACCGCAGACGTTCCCCGTACCGCACCTTCTGGATATACAGATAATTCACCACATGCCGCTTTTCTTCCTTCAGCGGGATATGGTCCTGGCCGCTGGACAGCCCTACCCGGAACATATTGGTCAACGCGTCAATCAGCTGCACCACATCCATGGCGTCATGGGCCCGGGCCAGCCAGCTGATTGTATCCAGCGTATTGTATAAAAAGTGAGGCTTAATCTGCTCCTGGAGGCTCTTAAGCTGCATCTCCAGGCGAATTTGCTTTTCCACGTACAGCTCCTTGATTAAATCGTCAATCTTCTCCACCATATGGTTAAAGGAGGTTCCCAGCACGCCAATCTCATCCTTATAAAGACTGTTAAAGCGCACAGAAAAATCTCCCGCCTCAGCCTTCTCCATAAAGCTGCAGAGCCGAAGAACCGGCTCGGCTGGGTAACCGTAGCCGATACCGCCAGAGATGCAAAGACCGCCAGCAGGATACAGAGCGCCACACAGATGACAAAGGTCTGGTAAAGGGAGTGCAGCCCGGCTGAGAACTCGGTCTCCGGGACAACGCCGATGGTCCTCCATTGGGAATAGGGACTGTACCGTGCCACCACCAGATAGTCCCTGCCCCGAATCCTGACCTTGCCGTCCTTTGCCCCCTCATCCAGATAGCAGCTCTGGTCAATCCGGTAGACTACATCGCTGACAGGCGTATAGACCACATCTGTATCATCGGCTACATAAAGGAATCCCTCCTCACCGATAGAAACTCGTTCGATGGACCGTTCGATGATATCATGGCGGATGTCGAACAGAACCACGCCGCAGCCATCCGCCGTCTGAAAGGACTTTACCAGGGAAAAAATCGAATCTGAGCTTTCATTCAGATTATTGACCACATTCCGCCCCAAAGCGCTGCCGAGAATCCCCAGCTGTCCCTCCCGGGCCACCGCATACTGATACCAGGATTCATCCGCAAACAGATCCCGTGAGATACGGGTCATCCCTTCCCCCAGATAATGGTCGTCCGGATAGGCGATGGCGATCCCCGCAATCTCCGGGTAGGCCCGCAAAATCGCGGAGGTCAGCACCTTAAACGCCCGGATCCCGTCGACATCCCCCGCTGATATGTCCCCGCCTTCATCAATCACCACATCCATCAGCTTTTCGATGGTCTCAATATAGACATCCAGAGACTCCGTGGTCTGGGTAACCATCTGTCCAATCAGCTGCCTGGATCTTCGGTCGGTCTCCCGTATAACCACCGTCCCTACGATGAGGGAAAAGAGCAACAGCGGAATCAAGGATGCCATCAATGTACTGAACGTCAATTTGTCGCGGAATTTCAAATCTCTGAACTGTTCCACTGGTCGCCCCATCTCCCGCCTGCTCCTTTCCCTATTTTCCCGGATACTTTCTATTTTCCATTATAGCACACAGGCCCAAATTGTTATCCTTTTTTCTTTTTATCCGCCCGGATGGCCGCAAACCGCTGAATCAGAATAAAAAAGCATAAGATTCCTGCAAAGGTGACCTTCGTCCACCAGGTGTTCAGGTTCTGATACGTGACGATGGTCTGGATAATGCCCTGAATCAGCACGCCCACCAGGGAACCGATTACCGTTCCCACGCCGCCGGTGAGCAGGGTCCCCCCAATCACCGCGGAAGAGATCGCATCCAGCTCCAGCCCCATATTCTGGAGAGAATAGCCTGCCAGGGTGTAAAAGCTGAAGAGCACGCCGCCCAGCGCCGCGCAAAAGCCGCTGATCCCATAGACGCCGATTTTTACAGCCTTTACATTCAGCCCCATATACTGTGCGCTCTGTTCATTGCTGCCCACGGCATAGACCGCCCGCCCAAAGCGGGTGTACCGCAGCACATACCAGGCCGCCAGGACCACAAACAGGGACACGAACACATAATAATACAGCTTCGGCCTGCCGCCCGAGGGGAGCACAAAGGAGAGCTTCTTTAAGGCGGCGTTCTTATAGAACCCGTTATCAATCGGTATGGAAACGGTACTGATTACCTCGCACATACCGCGCATAAAAAACTGTCCCACCAGGGTGACCAAAAAGGGGGCAATCTGGAAGGTATGGATGGCATACCCCTGGACGCATCCCACTAAGATTCCCAGAACCAGGACCAGCGGGATGACAATCCCTGCCGGCCATCCCTTTTCCAGCAGATACGCCGAGAACACACCGGTAAATGCCAATGTGGATGCCACGGAGATATCGATGCCGCCGGTGAGCAGCACAAAGGTCATGCCTACCGCCACTACAATCAGATAGGCGTTATCATTGAACAGATTTAAAATCGTGGACAGAGAGCCGAACCGTTCATACATCTTTGCTCCCGCCACATACATCGCCACCAAAAGCACCACCGCGATGAGCAGAGAGATATTATCAATCTTGAACTTCTTTTTCATCCTTGCGCCACCACATTTTCTTATCCAATGCGCCTCTCAGCTTCGACATAAAGGCCGGAGACTGTGCCAGACAGACAACGATGACAATCAGTGCCTTGAACACCCGGATTACCTCCGGCGCCACGCCAAAGGCTAATATCATGGTGGTAATCGTCTGGACCACCAGCGCGCCTATGATACTGGAGACAAAGGAGAAACGGCCGCCGGAAAGAGAGGTCCCGCCGATGGCCACCGCCAGGATTCCATCCATCTCAATCATCAGTCCGCAGTTATTGCAGTCCGCGCCTTTGATGCCCGCGCTTTCGATCAGGCCGGCCAGGGCGGCGCAGACACCGCAAAATACATAAATCAGCCAGAGATTTTTCTCCACCGCGATTCCGGCCAGCCTGGCCGAGTCTGCATTGACACCGATGGACTCCACTGCCAGTCCGAAGGCAGTCTTCTTTGTGAGGAGCAGCGCCAGGACCAGCATCAGCGCCGCGATGTACATAGGGACAGGGAGCCCGGCGATATACCCGCCGCTGATATGATAATAGGTGTCGGAGGTAACGGTAACAATCTTCCCGTCCGCGATGAGCTGCGCGATCCCCCGCCCTGCCGTCATCAAAATCAAGGTAGCCACGATAGGCTGTACCTTTAGCTTTGCCACCAGAAAACCATTCCACGCGCCGCACACAGCGCCGATCCCCAGTGCCAGCACCACCGCCGCAAAAACATTCCCGTTCAGCCCCAGCAGGATCCGCTGGTCCACGATGGAACAGGCCAGAGCGCCTGAGATCGCCATGACTGAGCCCACCGAGATGTCCGTGCCGCCTGTGGCAAGGACCATGGTCATGCCCACTGCCAGAATCATGTAGCGGCTCCCATTGCGCAGGATATCCAGCAGACGCCCATACAGATGGCCGTCCACCACCGATATCTTAAAAAATGATCCGCCGGATATAATCCCGCACAGCAAAAGGATGGCCAGCAGGGATACCAGCGGGCGATATTCCATCCTGTCTTTTAATCTTTTCATACGCTTTTTGCTCCTTCCCCGGCCATGCACTGCATGATGGATGCCTCACTGATGGCATCTTTCTCCAGCTCCGCCACAATCTTTTTATCCCGCAGCACGAACATCCGGCTGCAGCAATGGAGCATCTCTTCCATCTCAGAAGAGATGAATACACAGCTCATGCCATCCTCCGCCAGCTTCTTGACTATCTTCTGAATCTCCGCCTTGGCGCCGATATCGATGCCCCGGGTAGGCTCGTCCAGAATCAGCAGATTCGGGTTGGTGGCGAGCCAGCGGGCTAATAACACTTTCTGCTGGTTGCCTCCGGACAGGTTTTTAATCTTTTGATCCGCCGACGGAGTCTTAATCCCCAGCTCCTTGATAAAATGCTCGGCCAGCTTTTGCGCCTCCCCATAGCGGATTGCTCTGCCCAGGCCCCGCTTTGCCTGCAGGGCGATGATGATGTTCTCCCGAATCGTCAGGTCTCCGATGATCCCCTCTTTTTTTCGGTTTTCCGAGCAGAAGGCGATATCCGCGTGAATTGCGTCCAGCGGCGTCTTAATTCCGGTCTCCTTCCCATTAACCGACACCTTGCCGGTATGAATCCGGTCCGCCCCAAAAATCGCTCTGGCAATCTCGCTCCGGCCTGAGCCTAACAGCCCGGAAAAGCCGCTGACCTCCCCCTGCCTTAACCGGAGGGAGACATCCGAGATAGAATCTGTGCCGACCCCCTCCAGGCAAAGTTACGCTTCCCCCGCTCCTGCCTGCCCGGAGGGCCGCGGGCTGTCATCCAAAGCTTCATAATCCTTGCCAATCATCTTGCCAATCAGCTCCACCTTTGGCAGGGCGGCTGTATCATAAGTACCCACATATCCCCCGTCGCGCAGGATGGTAATCCGGTCCGTGACCTCATAGACCTGATCCAGAAAATGGGTGACGAACACGATGCCCATCCCCTGCTCCTTCAGCATATTCATGATTGCAAAAAGCTTCTGCACCTCTGTGTTGGATAAGCTGGAAGTAGGCTCATCCAAAATCAGAATCTTTGCCTGGACATCCACCGCCCTGGCGATGGCAATCATCTGCTGGACCGCCACCGGATAGTTATCCAGCTGCTTCGTCACATCGATTCCCAGGTCAAATCTTTTCAGCAGCTCCCTGGACCGCCTGTGAATCTCCTTCCAGTCAATCCTGCCTGCCCGCATGGGTTCACGGCCCACATAAATATTCTCCGCCACCGTCAGATGGGGACAAAGGTTTACCTCCTGGTATACCGTGCTGATTCCATGCTTCTGCGCTTCTGTTATGTAGTGACTTTTGTCAATACCTAAATTTTCGGAAATAACAAACTTTTCTTTTTGTTTTTGAGGGCATCAGGAAAAAGCCTAAGATCGAACAG